>JAYVEG010000300.1:0-2609 GCA_043748985.1 Rhodospirillales bacterium | reverse complement strand
CGACCGCGCGATCCTGGACGACCGGTGGCTGGTGGAGCGCTTCATCACCTCCGCCGGTCCGGGCGGGCAGAACGTCAATAAGGTTGCGACCGCGGTGGAATTGCGGTTCGACATGCAGGCTTGCCTCGCGCTCAATGACGCCATGCGCGCCCGGCTGCGCAGCCTGGCCGGACGGCGCATGACGCAGGACGGCGTCCTGGTGATCACCGCACAGCGCTTCCGCACGCAGGACCGCAACCGCGCGGACGCCCGCGCGCGGCTGACCGCGCTGGTGCAGGCCGCCGTGCCCCCGCCGATCCGCCGCATCAGGACCCGGCCCACCCTGGGCAGCAAGCTGCGCCGGCTGGATGGCAAGGCCGTCCGCGCCGGGGTCAAGCGCGGGCGCGGTCGACCGGACGCAGATTGAGCCCCATCCCTCGAAGCGATTGGCTCCGAGGTCGAGAGTAGTCCCCGGCCAGCAGGCGTTGCCCCCAGCCCACTACCCGTTCAGCAGCGCCCAGACCTTGTCCGCCGTGAACGGTGGCCGCGTGAACCGCACGCCCGTCGCATCCGCCAGCGCGTTGGCCAGCGCCGCGCCGACCGGGTTGAACGGGCTCTCGCTCATCGACTTGGAGCCCATCGGCCCGATCGCGTCGTGCGTGTCGGCGAACTGCACCTGCGTCGGCGGCACGTCTGCCCAGCTCGGGATGTGATACTGCCGGAACGCCGGGTTGCTGACCGCGCCCGTGCCCGGGTCGAGGCGCACCTCCTCGTGCAGTGCGGCACCCAGCGCCTGGGCCACGCCGCCCTCGATCTGGCCGCGGCACTGCATCGGGTTCATCACGTGCCCCGCATCGGCGGCATGCACGCTGCGCAAGATAACGATCTCCCCGGTGCCCGTGTTCACCGCGACGCGGAAGCCATGCACGTTGAACGTGATCGAACGGGGCGAGGCATCCGCCTTGCGCATCGCAGCTAAGCCGCCGCCTGCACCCGGCAGGCTGTCCAGCGACAGCGTCCGGTTGCCGCACAGCACGCCGCCCTCCACCATCCGGCAGTCCGCCACGCTGCGGCCCGACACGCCTGCCGCCGCCGCCACGATCTTCTCCCGCAGCGCCAGCGCCGCCTGCTCGGTCGCGCGGGTGGCGACCATCGTGCCCGTGCTGCCGAACGCGCCGGTGTCGTGCCCCACCAGATCGGTGTCGGATTGTCGTAGCCGGATGTGCGCCGGCGTGGTGCCCAGCACGTCCGCCGCGACCCGGCGGTGCGTGGTCGACGTGCCGTTACCGAACTCCGCCGTGCCCACCGCCAGGTCGAACATCCCGTCGGCCGCCAGATGCAGCCGTGACTCCGCCCGGTGCCCGAACGGCGGCGATGTGGCCAGGAAGCCGATCGCCACCCCCTGTCCCACTTGCCATTCCGGCCCGGCGGGCGGGGCGCGATCGTCACCCGCCGCTAGTCCCTGCTCCACCAGATCGAGGCACTGATCGAGGCCGTAACTGCCGAATTCGATGTCGTCCAACCCGCCATGCAGGTCGCCCATCGGGTCCCCTGGCCGGATCATGTTGCGCCGGCGCAGCGCCAGCGGATCCATGCCCAGCCGCCCGGCCAGCATGTCGACCGCCTGCTCCAGCGCGAACATCGTCTGCCCCAGGCCATAGCCGCGGAAGGCGCCCGCCGGCACCGTGTTGGTGTAGGCCGCAACGCCGTGGATGGACTGGTTGGGGCAGCGATACATCTTCATCACATCCGCGCAGGCATGATGCAGCACGGACGAGCTGTGGTTGCCGTAGGCGCCCGCATCCGCCACCACGTCGACCGCCAGCGCCGTCAGCGTGCCGTCCGCCGTCGCGCCGATGCGCACCGACACCGCCATCGGGTGACGCGTCGTGGTGGCCATGAACTGCTCCTCGCGCGTCAGCTCCAGCTTCACCGGCCGTCCCAGGCGAAGGGCGGCGAAGGCACAGATGTCCTCGACCAGGATCTCCTGCTTGCCGCCGAACCCGCCGCCGACCCGCTCGCACAGCACGCGGATGCGTTGGGCTGGCAAACCCAGCAGGTCGGCCAACCCCTCCCGCGACAGGAACGGCACCTGCGTGCTTGTCCGCACGACCAGGGTGCCGCCTTCCATCCAGCAGATGGCGCAATGCGTTTCCATCGCCGTGTGCTGAACCCGTTGCGAATGACACGTGACCTCGGCCACCTGATCCGCCGCCGCCAGCGCTGCTTCGACATCCCCGGTGTGGTGGGCGAGGGTGCCGACGATGTTGCGCGCGGGGTCGGCGATGCGGTTGGAGGGTTTGTCGTGCAGCACTGGCGCACCCGGCTGCATGGCCGCATGCGCGTCGAACACGGCGGGCAGGACGGTGTAATCGACGTGCAACGCGCGGCAACCCGCCTCGGCCGCCGCCTCGGTCGAGGCGATCACGGCGGCGACGCGCTGGCCCACGAACCGCACGACGTCATCCAACAGGCGCATGTCGGCCGGGTTGGCGCGAAAGTTCTCGTGCCGGGCCGACGAATACAGGAACGCCGGCACGTCCTCGTGCGTGAATACCGCCACGACACCGGGGACGGCGAGTGCTGCCGCCCGGTCGATGCCGGTGATCCGCGCATGGGCATGCGGCGAG
>JAYVEG010000299.1:0-2613 GCA_043748985.1 Rhodospirillales bacterium | reverse complement strand
GGCTATTTGTGGGACATGGACCAACTCCAGGAAAGCGGGTTCGCGATCGTGCGTGACCAGCTCGAGGCTGCGGACCGCGAGGGGATCGGCGGCCCGGTGATACGTCGTGTCACCGCCGCGCCGCCGGATGCCTATCGCGGTTCCGTCCGCATGAACGAGCGTCGCCCGTGGGACCCGGAACCGCCCTTGTCGCGCCTGGACGTCGAGTTCGACCTGACCGGCCCGGAAGAGGAAGGCCTCTCGCGCGCCGAGCGTCGGAGCGTGCTCGAAGCGGCATGACGGCGATCGTCGCCGCGGTGGACCTGCGACCTCTGTTCGGCCTGGCCCGGGACCAGCGGCAACGGCCGACCTGCCTGGCCTTCGCGGCCAGCGACGCGCACGCGGCGATCCGGGCCGCCTGGGACGCCCTCTCCCCCGAGTTCGCGTTCTTCCACGCCCAACGACGCGCTGGCCGCGGGCCTGCCGAGGGCGCCTTGTTGCCGTCGATGCTCAAGGCGCTGCGCCTGGACGGGCAACCGGTCGAAGCCGGATGGCCTTACTTCGCTGAGACGCCCGACGGTGCGCGATGGGTTCCGCCGGCCAGCGTCGGACCGAGGTTCAGCCGCGCCGCGGAAGCACTCGGCCCATCGTTCGACTTCCTTGCCGCCGAGTTGGACCAAGGCCGGCCACCGATGATCCTGTTGACGCTCTCGCGTTCCTTCTACGCGCCCGACGGTCGGGCGGTGGTCGATCAGCCCCCAGGGGAGGTCCCCGATCCCGAGCGCAGACATGCCGTCGTCGCCGTCGGGCACGGCACCGTCGACGGACGCCGCGCTGTGCTCGTCCGCAACAGCTGGGGCGCACGCTGGGGCGAAGCAGGCCATGCCTGGCTCACCGAGCGCTTCCTTCAACCACGCATTTTCGCTGCCGCAAGGCTGACGGAGGCCTCGGATGTACCTACCGGTCCCGCCGCAGCCTGACTGCGCCAGTGCGTGGCGCGAGGCGGTCCGGGCAGTCGACCGGGCGCCCGGCCGCTCGGCGTACAACGTCATTATCGACGTCGCCGACCCAACCGCCGCCGCGACCCGGCAGGATGGGCGGGTCGCGGTCGTCGACGATTTTCTGCGCGGCTGTGCCAAGCCGGTTGAAACCGTCGCGAACACGATCTTCCCGGCGGCGCTGTATCACCGCCACGGAGCACCAGCGTTCTTCGGGGTGTTTCGGGATCAGGTGCTCGTCAGGGTACGCAGGTCGGCGCGTTGGTCGGGCTACTACTTTGAGCGCATGACGCACGTTCCCGTATCCAGGGGCGAGCCGATCAACCAGCTCTGGGACAACATTTGCCGCATGCGGGACCGCAGGGTGAAGGCGCTCAACAAGTTTGAACTCTCGCTGTTCGATCCGGCGCGCGACGTCGACGCGTCGCCCTATGGCGGCCAGTGCCTGAGCTTCCTGAGCTTCAAGGTCGTGCCAGGTGCGACCAAGCGCCTGATCCTGACGGCGCAGTATCGCAACCACTTTTACATCGAGAAGCTGCTTGGCAACCTCGTCGGGCTCGGGCGCCTAATGGCCTTCGTCGCCGGCGAGACCGGCCTAGCCATCGGGCCACTGACCGTGGTGTCGACCCATGCGGTGATCGACAGGCCGGCCAGGGCAAGCCGGCAGGCGATCACCGCGATGATTTCGCGGTTCGATCAAGCCGCTGCTGGACGGATCGTCGCCCCACTTTCATCGAATGGCAGTTCCGTCGTCGCATCGCGGTCGCCCGCCACCCCGTAGATCGCGTGGATCCCGGCCTCGAACTCGGCTTGGCCGCCGTAGCTAGGGTGTCGGACGGCGTGCAGCGGCAAGCCGAGACACGAAAGCGCGCTGGCCGCGTCCCGGCCGATCGCCACAAGCCGCTTGGGCCGTATCATCTCGATCAACGATAGGAGTATGTGCCAGGTGGCTGCCCGCTCTGCCCGGCTGTGGCAGCGGTTCGAAAATGGAGCGCCGGGCTCGTGCGGGTGGAAGGGGAACACGTTCCATAGCACGACTGGATTGCCGATGCGGCATAGAGCACGCCAGACGACGGCCGCCGTACGTTCCGCCAGCAACGGCCCGAGCGTCGCCCGGTGCAGCGCCTGCCCGCCCATAAGCGAGCTTGCGTGATCGAGATGGACCTCGTCCGTAAGCGGGATGCCAGTGCGACGGCCGCCGCGGTGACCGAGGTCGCGGGCTACCCAAAGCGTGTCGACTCGCGCGGCGAGCGCCGCGTCGAGGAAGAGCACGATGTTGCGTCTGCGTACCGAGGCCGCGTCCGAACGGTCATGGATGGCGCAGTTGTCACAGTAGGGATTGAAGACCGACGGCAGGCTCAGCTTCGCCATGCCGTCAGCGAACGAGACGGGCGTCATCATGCCAAGGCCTCGACGACCAGGCGCCGCTCATCCATGTCGATCCGGATCCGACCCCGCCGGTGCTCCCGCAGGTAGCGGAACGCCGCGTAGCCCTCAAGGATGGCATCCTCCCACAGCCAGAGCGGGCAGTGCTCCGCTTCGTAGCCCGAGACGAACTGCCGCACGGCCTTCAACAGGCTGAATGGCAACTCACCCCGGCCCATGCCAGCGAACAGGTCGAGCTCGACGGCCTGGC
>JAYVEG010000298.1:0-2616 GCA_043748985.1 Rhodospirillales bacterium | reverse complement strand
GCGGCGCGATATGGCGCAGCACGATGCGCGCGGGCGATGCGCCGGCCAGCCGGGCCGCGGCGATGAAGTCGGTGTTGCGCAGCGACAGCGTCTCGGCCCGGGCAAGGCGGGCGTAGGGCGGCCAGGCGGTGAGCGCGATGGCGGCGACGGCGCTGGTGACGCCGGGCTTGAGGGCGGCGACGAAGGCGAGGGCGAGGATAAGGCGGGGGAAGGCGAGGAAGACGTCGGTGACGCGCATCAGCAGGCGGTCCCAGACGCCACCGGCGTAGCCGGCGATACAGCCGACGGCGAGGCCGACCGGTGCAACCATGATCACGACGGCGACGACCATGCCGAGCGTGATGCGGCCGCCAAACAGCAGGCGGGAGAACACGTCGCGGCCCAACTCGTCAGTGCCGAGCCAGTGTTTGGCGGAGGGTTTGGCGAGGCGGTGGGCCAGGTCCTGCGCACCGGGGTCGAGCGGGGCGAGGAGGGGTGCGGCGACGGAGACGATGATGAGGAGAAGCGCGATGAGCAGGCCGGCCATGGCGAGCGGGTTGCGGCGGAATTGGAGCCAGAGGCGGTAGCGGCGGCCCCAGGCGGCCTGGCTGCGCGAGGCCGGGGTGTCGATGAGGAGCCAGGCTTTTGTTGGGGTCATGGGGTGACGCTCGCGGCCAAGACCCTCACCCAATCTTGACCCGCTTCGCGCTTCGAGCCCCGAGGGAGAGGGCTTTTCACCGGACCCTCGGGTCGAGGAGGCGGTACATGAGGTCGGCGAAGAGGTTGAGGGCGACGTAGGTGAGGCCAACGACGAGGGTGGCGCCGAGGACGGCGTTCATGTCGGCGTTCAGGAGGGAGCCGGTGAGGTATTGGCCGAGGCCGGGCCAGGAGAAGATGGTTTCGGTGAGGACGGCGCCTTCGAGAAGGCCGGCGTAGGCGAGGGCGACCACCGTCACCAAGCGGACGAGGATGTTGCCGAAGGCGTGGCGCCAGATGACGGCCATGGCGGAGAGGCCCTTGGCGCGGGCGGTGATGATGAACTCGCCGCGCAGGGATTCCAGCATGAAGGCGCGGGTCATGCGGGCGATGTAGGCCATGTTGAAGGCACCGAGCACGAGGCTGGGCAGCACCAGGTGCGCAGCCGCATCACGCAGGCTGTCCCAGTCCCCCGCGATGACGCAGTCGACCAGCAGCAGTCCCGTGACCTGCGGGACCATATCCTGGAACAGCACATCCTGGCGCCCGGGCCCCGGCGCCCAGCCGAGCGTCGCGTAGAACACCAGGAGCGAGATGAGGGCGAGGACGAACACAGGGATGGAGTGACCGCTGAGGCATACCACCCGAATGGACTGATCGATCCACGAGCCCTGGCGCACCGCAGCCCAGACACCCAGCGGCACGCCTACCAGGGTCGCGACCAGCAGCGCGATGGTGGCCAACTCCAGCGTGGCGGGGAAGAAGCGAGCGATATCGGTGCTGACGCGGTTGCTGGTCATGACGGACTTGCCGAGGTCGCCCCGGGCCAGTTGAACGCTGTAGCGGAGGAACTGCTCCGGCAGCGGGCGGTCGAGGCCCATCTCCCTGCGAGTGCGGTCGTAGACGTCCTGTGGGGCGCGGTCGCCGACGACGGCGAGCACGGGGTCGATGGGGACGACGCGGCCGATGAGGAAGGTGATGAGCACCAGGCCGAACAGGGTGATGGGGATGCTGGCCGTTGTGGCGGCCAGGGTCTTCAGACGGTTCATCGCCCCTTGGCCCCCGCGGCAAGGACCCTCACCCAACACTCTCCCCGAGGGAGAGGACTTTTCATGCCTTGGTGATGCGGGCGTATACGCTTCGGTCGCTGAGCGGGCCGATCTCGAAGCCGGCGACGCCCTTGCGCATCATCGCGACCTCCACCTGTTGCAGCATGATGGCGAAGGGGCTGCGCTCCTGATGGTCGCGCTGCATGCGTTCGTACTCCTTCACCCGGCGGTCGGCATCCTGCTCCTTCACGTTGGCGGCGGCACGGTCCGTCAGGTCCTTGTCCTGCCAGGAGGAGCGCCAGGCGACGGTGCGGTTGGTGGCGGCGTCGGTATTGTCGGGGTTCATGCAGAAGGTTTCGGCGTTGCTGTGGGGATCCATGTAGTCGGAGCCCCAGCGCAGCATGGCCAGCTCGTGCTGCCGCGCGCGGGTTTTCGTGATGACCTGGCGGAACTCGGCGGCCTGGAGTTTGACGCGGATGCCGATGGCGGCGAGGTCGGCCTGGAGGGCTTGCGCCACGTCGTTGAAGGGGGCGTTGGACTGGTGGTCCAGCGTGACGTCGAAGCCGGCTTCGAGCCCGGCAGCCTTCATCAGGGCCTTTGCCTTGTCGACGTCCTTCTGGAAGGGCTGGTCCGTCAGGGCTGCGGGGAAGCCCTTCGGCAGGAAGGCCTGGTGCACCTCATAGACGGTGGGGGTGATGTTGGTGGCGATGGATTTGTAGTCGATGGCCCATTTGATCGCCTGGCGCACCTCGGGCTTGGACAGCATCGGGTGCTTCTGGTTCATCGCCAGGTAGTTCACGCTGGCCTTGCTGGCGGTCACCTTCGTGTAGGCGGGATTGCCCTCGATCTGCTTGATCTGCTCGGGTGCGAGGGTGCGGGCAATGTCGACGTC
>JAYVEG010000297.1:0-2622 GCA_043748985.1 Rhodospirillales bacterium | reverse complement strand
GTGTGCGCGCCGATGGGCGACCCGAACGCGTCCATCCCGACGCCGCAGCCAGTGCATTACCGCCCGATGTTTGCAGCGTTCGGCGGCGCGCTGGCGGCGACGTGCATCACGTTCGTGTCCGCCGCCGCGATGGAGGCCGATATCGGGCGTACGCTGGGCCTACGCCGGATGGTGTCGGCGGTCGCCAACACGCGTGGCGGGATCGGCAAGCGATCGATGATCCATAACGACGCGACCCCGGTGATCGAGGTCGATCCGGAGACGTACGAGGTGCGCGCGGATGGCGTTCTGCTGACCTGCGAGCCGGCTGAGGTGCTGCCGATGGCGCAGCGCTACTTCCTGTTTTGACCCGTCTCTTCATGGACAGACCTTGCATGCCGCGGTCTCCCGATTCAGCACCTTTTGCACGCCTTGGGCTTTCCGACCCTGCGCCTCGCGGGGCTGCATGAGCCAGGCTTCTGTCGTGCTCCCTGCCGGCACCTGGGCCGAGCCTGCGGCTGACACCGTCCTCATCGACTTCGACCGCCGTCACCGCCGCCGGATCCTGCTCACCACGCAGGCCGGCTGCGACCTGCTGCTGGACCTCCCGCAGGCCGTCCGTCTGCGTGACGGCGACGGGCTGCAGACCCAGGACGGCAGGATCGTGCGCGTGGTGGCCAAACCCGAATCGCTGCTCGAAATCCACGCCCACGGGCCGGCCGAGCTGGTGCGGATCGCCTGGCATCTCGGCAATCGCCATCTGCCGGTGCAACTGTTGGGCGACCGCATCCGCATCCGGGCCGATCACGTGATCGCGGACATGGTGCACACCCTCGGCGGCCACGCCCATCCCATCGAGGCAGCGTTCGACCCGGAGGCCGGTGCCTATGCCGGAGGGCACGGTCATCACCACGATGACGATTGAACCGATCGGGCAGGGCTAGGGTCTTTTCGCGATAAGCGTGTCCGCGTGGTGATGGGTGCGTTCGCCATTGACACCGACCAGAACCGACTGCCACGGAGGGTTGCCGATGGGCGGGCGGGAGCAAGAATGGCGGATGCGTTTTGGACGTTCTCCCTGGCATTTTACGGCCGGTCTGGTGTCGCCGCCGCGTGTATCGCATTGCAGGACGAGTTCGGCGCCGATGTGAATCTGATGCTGTTCGGCTTGTGGACGGCGACCCTTGGCCGGTCCCTCGACGACCCGGCGCTCGACCGGTTGGAACGATCGTGCGCACCCTGGCGCACCACCGTCATCACCCCGCTTCGTGCGGCGCGGCGCGCCTTGTCCCCCCCGCCACCCGGCATGCCCTTCGACCCGGCGCTGACGGATGCGCTACGCCGGAAGCTCCTCGCCGCCGAGCTGGACGCCGAGCATTTACAGCAGTCGGCGATGGAGACTTTGGCCCCCGGTTCGGGCGCTGAAAGCCCCCAAATGGACGGGATCACCACGACAAACCGCCTCGCCGCGCGGTATGCTATCCCTTTGGGCCACCCGGCCCTCATTCACCTTTTGGAGCAGCTCGCATGACGGCCAAGCGCATCATCGTCGGAATCAGTGGCGCGTCCGGCGTGATCTACGGCGTCCGAATGCTGCAGATGCTGCGGCAGGCCGGGGTGGAAACCCATCTGGTGATGAGCCGTTCGGCCCAGGTAACGCTCGGTTATGAGACGGATATGAAGGTCGGCGACGTGGCCGGGCTGGCGGACGCGGTCTACTCGCAGGCCGACATCGGCGCGGCGATTTCCAGCGGGTCGTTCCGGACGATGGGCATGGTCGTCGCCCCCTGTTCGATGCGCAGCCTGGGCGAGATCGCGACCAGCATCAGCTCCTCCCTGCTGACCCGTGCCGCCGACGTGGTGCTGAAGGAGCGGCGGCGCCTGGTGCTGATGGTCCGCGAGACACCGCTGCACCTGGGCCATTTGCGCGCCATGGTGGCGGTGACGGAGATGGGCGCCATCGTCTACCCGCCCGTGCCGGCGCTGTATGCCCGGCCCGACAGCGTGGCCGCGATGATCGACCAGAGCGTCGGGCGAGCGCTGGACCTATTCGATATCGACACGGGCGGCGTCCGCCGCTGGCGTGAACCCGTCAGCGAACCGGATAAGATTTCGGATAGGTGACGTCGCTCTGCGGGCCCGGCGGGGTCGGCGCGCCCTTCTTACCGCACCCCGCCAGCAGCACGACGACGATGAGGAGCAGCGCGCGGATCATGCCAGCGCCGCCTGCCAGCGCGCCGCTTGCGCCGCGACATTCGCCGGGGCGGTGCCGCCATGACTGGTGCGCGACGCGACCGAGGCATCGACGGTCAGCACCCCGAACACCGCCTCCGTGATCCGGGGTTCCTCGACCTGCATTTCGGCCAGCGACAGGTCAGCGAGGTCGACGCCCCGCGCCTCGGCCGCCGCCACCAGACGCCCGGTCACGTGATGCGCGGTCCGGAACGGCAGGCGCAGCACGCGGACCAGCCAGTCGGCCAGGTCGGTGGCCGTCGCGAACCCCGACCCGGCGGTGGCGCGTAGCCGCACGGTGTCCGGCACCAGGTCGCGGATCATGCCGGTGAGCGCTGCCAGCGATAGGCCCAGCGCGCCGGCGGCGTCGAAGACGGGCTCCTTGTCCTCCTGCATGTCCTTGGCATAGGC
>JAYVEG010000296.1:0-8804 GCA_043748985.1 Rhodospirillales bacterium | reverse complement strand
GTTCGTAGCCGAGGCCGTATTTCGCGAGGGCGCCGACCTTGAAGTTCTCGACCAGGATATCGCATTGGCCGATCAGCCCGAGCGCGATCTCCTGGCCTTCCGGTGTGGCGATATCCAGGGTGACGCTGCGTTTATTTCTATTAACGCCAACGAAGTATGCGCTTTCTTTCGTGTCTGGCATGAAGGGTGGGGCGAAGCCGCGGGTGTCGTCGCCGGCGCCTGGCCGTTCGATCTTGATGACGTCGGCGCCCATGTCGCCGAGCATCTGCACGCAGGTGGGGCCGGCCAGCACACGAGTGAGGTCGAATACGCGGAGGCCCTTCAGGGGGCCGGTGGGAATGGCGTCGGTCATCTGAATTGCGGTTCCTCGTGCTCTTGTTCCGGGCAATCGCCGGGTCCATTGTCGGATGCAGCACTAACGAAATTAGCCCCAAGGGCAAGACAGAGAGACAAATATGCTGGATCGTCCGCACTTGACCCCCGATGCCGTGACTCTGGACCAGCAGGCGCTGGCGACCGCACTGTCGGGTAAGCACTTCATCGGCGGCCGGTTCGTGCCGGCGCGCTCGGGCAAGACGTTCCCGGTGGTGAACCCGGCCACCGGGATCGAGGTGGGGACGGCGGCCGATGGCGATGCGTCGGACGTGGAGGCGGCGGTGGCCGACGCGCACCGAGCGCAGAAGGAATGGGCGAAGATGCCCAGCCGCAAACGGGGCGCGCTGGTGGGGCAGTGCGCGGCGCTGATCAAGACGCATGTCGAGGAGCTGGCGCGGCTGATCGCGTTGGAGACCGGCAAGGCGCTGCGGACGGAGAGCCGGGTGGAGGCCAATGCGGTGGCCGACATCTTCGAGATGTATGCCGGCCTGGGAGGCGAGTTGAAGGGTGAGACGGTGCCGTTTGCGCCGAACGTGCTGAGTGTCACGGTGCGGGAGCCGTTGGGCGTGGTTGGGGCCATCATCCCGTGGAACGTGCCGATGCTGCTGATGGCGTTGAAGGTGGCGCCGGCGCTGGTGGCGGGGAACACGGTGGTGGTGAAGTCCGCCGAGGAAGCGCCGCTGACGGTGTTGCGGATCTGCGAGCTGATGAACCGCATTCTACCGCCGGGCTGCTTCAACATGCTGAGCGGGTTCGGGCCGGAATGCGGTGCGCCGCTGGTGGCGCATCCGCTGGTGCGGAAGGTGACGTTCACGGGCTCGGTCGAGGTGGGGCGGATCGTGAGCAAGGCGGCGGCCGAGAAGCTGGTGCCCGTTACGTTGGAGCTGGGCGGCAAGAGCCCGATGGTGGTCTTTGCGGATTGCGACTTCGAGAAGACCGTGATGGGTGCCGTGACGTCCATGCGGTTCACCCGCCAGGGGCAGAGTTGCACGGCCGCGAGCCGCATTTATGTCGAGCGGCCGATCTACGACAAGTTCGTCGAGGCCTTGGCCGCCAAGGTGGACGCGATGAAGATGGGCGATCCGCTGGATGAGGCGACCGACATCGGGACGATCATCAGTCACGACCAGTTCGGCAAGGTCGAAGGCTTTATCAAAGAGGGCCTGGCCACCGCCGGCGCCGTTGGACGCGCGTGCAGCGCCATGCCGACCGACCCGGCGCTGAAAAAGGGCCTGTTCATCCGGCCGCACATTTTTACAAATCTGCCGAATGAGAGCCGGCTTGTACAGGAAGAGATCTTCGGGCCGGTGACGGTGGTGTTCCCGTTCGACGACACCGAGACGGTGTTGGCGCAGGCGAACGGCACGGAATACGGGCTGGCGGCGTCGTTGTGGACGAACAACCTGAAGGTAGGGTTGGACCTCGCGCATCGGATGGAGTCCGGGCTGGTGCAGATCAATCAGAACCTGGTGGTTCAGGCGAACCTGTCCTACGGCGGCGTGAAGTCCAGTGGGCTGGGCAAGGAGGCGAGCCTTGAATCGATGCTCGAGCACTTCATGCACAAAAAGACCATCATGGTTAATTACGCCTGACTCCTATGGCCAAAAGCGAACGCACCATACCCCTTGCCCTGATCCCGAAGACTTCGGACTACGGGTTCGACCTTGACCAGGCGCTGCGGTCCATCGTCGCGTTGCGCGCGACGGTTCCCGAAGACGCCTTCACGGCGAACACGCTGGGGACGGAGCGCGCCGGGAGTGCCGTGCACATCCGGCCGGGCGTGTTCCTGACGATCGGGTATCTGATCACCGAGGCGGAGACGGTGTGGCTGTCGAGCAGCGACGGCCAGGTCGTTCCGGGACATGCAATGGCGTATGACCAGGAGACCGGGTTCGGGCTGGTGCAGGCGCTCGGCAAGGTCGATCTGCCGGTGATTGCACTTGGGGACAGCACGGCCGCCCGGCTGGGCGAGCCGGTGGTGTTTGCGGCGGCGGGCGGGCGGCGGCAGGCAGTGGTGGCGAAGGTCGCGGGCCGGCAGGAGTTCGCGGGGTATTGGGAGTACCTGCTGGAGGACGCGATCTTCACGACGCCGGCGCATCCGTTCTGGGGCGGCGCCGCGCTGGTGGGCAAGGATGGCGCCCTGCTGGGGATCGGGTCGCTGGTGCTGCAGCAGGGCGGCGAGGGCCGGCGGCAGGACATGAACATGGTCGTGCCGATCGAGCTGCTGTTGCCGATCCTGGACGAGCTGCTGTCGTATGGCCGGGCGACGCGGCCGGCGCGGCCGTGGCTGGGGCTGTATGCCATGGAGGATGACGAGGCGCTGGTGGTGGGCGGCCTGGCGGATAACGGGCCCGCGGACAAGGCGGGCGTGCGGGCGGGCGACCGGATCCTGGCGGTGAACGGGACGGAGGTTCCGGACCTGGCCGGGTTGTGGCGTGCGGTGTGGGCGAGCGGGCCGGCGGGGTCGTCGGTGCAGGTCAGCCTGGGGCGTGGCAGCCGGAGCACGGCGGTGACGATCGCGTCGACGGACCGGGTGAGCATCCTCAAGGCGCCGTTCCTCCATTGAAGCAGGGGCACTGATGCGGATCCTGGTCCGGATCGCAGTCGGACTGGGCGTGCTGCTGGTCGTTCTGGGCGGCGTGGTGGGGGGGGCGGTGTGGTGGTCCCTCCCCTCATCCGGGTTGACGGCGGCGATCCCCGGGCTTTCGGCGGCGGTATCCATCGGGCTGGATGCGGCGGGCGTGCCGCGCATCAAGGCGGCGACCGGGGCGGACGCGGCGGCGGCGCTGGGGTTCATGCACGCACGCGACCGGATGTTCCAGATGGAGCTGATGCGGCGTGCCGCGTCCGGTCGGCTGTCGGAGGTCGTGGGGGCGTCGACGCTGCGGCTGGATCGGACGATGCGCATCCTGGGCCTGCGGCGCCGGGCAGAGGCGGATTGGGCGGGGTTGTCGGGCGAGACGCGGGCGTTGATGGAGGCCTATGCGCGGGGCGTGAATGCGTGGATCGGGCTTCGCGGACGGTTCGCGGCGCCGGAGTTCGTGGTACTGGGGGCGCCCGAGGCCTGGACGCCGATCGACAGTCTGCTGTGGGGCAAGACGATGGCGCTGTATTTGTCCGGGAACTGGCGGCAGGAGGTGGCACGGGCGGCGCTGCTGGCGCGGATGCCGGCGGACCGGGTGCGGGCCTTGTGGCCGGCCCAGGACAAGACGCCGGGGCCGGATGCCAGGCTGGGCGGGGCGATGGAGCGCATGCTGGCGGCGGTTCCGGCCTTCCCGGAGGCGTTCACGTTGCCCGACACCGCCAGCAACGAATGGGCGGTGACGGGGGCGCAGAGTGCGACGGGTGCGCCGCTGCTGGCGGGCGACCCGCATCTGGGGTTCTCGATGCCGGCGATCTGGTATTTGGCGCGGATCGAGACACAGGCGGGGGTTCTGGTCGGGGCGACGGCGCCGGGGGTGCCGTTCCTGATCATCGGGCATAACGGGCGGATCGCGTGGACCTTCACCACCACGGGTGCCGACACGCAGGATGTGTTCATCGAGACGGCCGTGGGCGACGGGCAGTATGCGTCGCCCGAGGGGCCCCGGGCGTTCGAGGCGCATGACGAGGTGATCCACGTGCGGTTCGGCGCCGACGTGGTGCAGCGGGTGCGGGAGACTCGACATGGCCCGGTGCTGAGCGACGCGGATGGCCAGGCGGGCGGCCCAATCCTGGCGGTCGCCATGGCCGGTTTGGCACCCGGGGATACCGCGCCGGACGGCCTGCTGGCGTTGAACCGTGCGACGAGCGTGGCGGAGGCGGGCCGTGCGGCGCCGCTGATCAGCGCGCCGGTGCAGAATCTGCTGGCGGCGGATGCCAAGGATATCGGGCAGTTCACGACGGGGCGGGTGCCGGTACGCCGGGCCGGCGATGGGACAGCCCCGGTGGCGGGTGCCGATGGGGCGCATGACTGGACCGGGTTCGCGCAGGGTGAGCAGTTGCCGCATCAGACGAACCCGGCATCCGGGCGGCTGGTGAACGCGAACGAGCGGGTTGCGGGGCCGGATTTCCCCGTGTTCATGGGTCAGGACTGGTTCGGGGACTGGCGCGCGCAACGCATCCGGGCGGTACTGGACACACGGTCCGCGCATACGATTGCGAGCTTTTCGCTGCTACAGGTGGACAGCGTCAGCAGCTTTGCGCTTGCCGTGCTGCCGCGACTGCTGCGGACGGCGCCGGCCGATGCCGCGTCGCGCGGGGCTTTGGCGACGCTGCGGCGGTGGGATGGGAACATGCGGATCGACTGGGCGCAGCCGCTGCTGTTCAACGAATGGATGACCCGGCTGCAGCAGGCGCTGCTGGAACGACAGAAGGGCGAGGCCGGGTTGACTGGTGTGCAATCCGACATGCTGGCCCGCGCGCTGGGGCCGGACGAGGCGACATGGTGCGGAGCCGATTGCGGCGCGCTGCTGACGCAAACGCTGGCCGCCGCCGTCTCGGCCCATGCGGCGGACGATCAGTGGGGGAAGGCGCACGAGGTAGAGTTCTCTCATCCCTTGCTCGGCCGGATTCCGCTGCTGGGCCGGCTGTTCATGTGGCGGCTGGAGCAGCCTGGCGACGACACCACGGTGTTCCGCGGCACTCCGCGTGCCACCGCCGCGGGCGGTGCCGACTGGACATCCGTGCACGGGGCGGCGTTCCGCGGCGTCTATGACCTGGCCGACCTGGAGCGGAGCGTGTTCGCGCTGGCGCCGGGTCAATCGGGCAATCCGTTCACGTCCCAGGCCTCAGCGTCGATGCACACGTGGCGGGCAGGTGCGAGTGTGCGGCTGGGGCCGCTGGCCACGCCCGACGACACGATCGAGTTGCATCCATGACGCCGCTCGATCAGCGCTACGTCAATATGTTGACGGAGGGGACGCCGTGGCGACGTGCCGTGGCCTGGCTGCTGGATGCCGTCTTCATCGGCATTCTTGCGGTGGCGCTTTGGGCGGTGCTGTTCGTCGCGGGGGTGCTGACGCTCGGGTTGGGGTTCGTGCTGATGGCGGCGCTGCCGGCGGTGCCGCTGCTGTATCACGCGCTGTTCGTGGCGGGGCGGCGCCATGCGACGCCGGGGCAGGCAATGCTTGACCTGGTTGTGGTGCGGGGGGACGACCTCGGGCCGCCGGGCCTGGCGCAGGCGGCGCTGTTCACGCTGGGTTTGTATCTGACGCTGCTGGTGGGACTGTGGCCGCTGCTGGTGGTGTTTTTCACGGACCGGAACCGCGCGCTGCATGATTTCGTGTCCGGTGTGGTGGTTGTTCGGAGGGAGGCGTTGACCCGTATTGCGGGTTTCGCGAACATAGGCCCGCCATGAGTTACAAGCCCCCTCGCCGGCCGCAGTTCTTCTATACGACAGCGCCGCTGCCGTGCCCGTATGTGGCCGGGCGAACGGAGCGGAAGGTGGTGACGGAGATCACCGGGCCGGAAGCCGAGACGCTGCACGACCGGCTGTCGCGCGCGGGGTTTCGGCGGAGTCATAACATCGCCTATGCGCCGGTCTGCCCATCCTGTCAGTCTTGCGTGCCGATCCGCATCCCGGTGGCCGCCTTCGTGCCGGACAAGGGTCTGCGGCGGATCCTGCGGGCGAATGCGGCGGTGGAAAGCGTCGATGTGCCGCCGCGGGCGACGGCCGAGCAGTTCCAGCTGTTCCAACGCTACCAGCAGATGCGCCACGGTGACGGCGATATGGCGACGATGAGCTTCTACGACTTTCGCGCGATGGTCGAGGACACGCCGATCGATACGATCATCACCGAGTTCCGGATGGACGGGACGCTGGTTGGCGGGTGCCTGACGGACCGGCTGGGTGACGGGCTGTCGGCGGTCTACAGCTTTTATGCCCCCGAGCTCGACCGCCAGTCGTTGGGCACTTACGCGATCCTGTGGCTGGTGGAGCGGGCGCGGGCGGAGGGGTTGCCCTACGTCTACCTCGGCTATTGGGTGCCCGAGAGCCGCAAGATGGCCTACAAGGCGCGGTTCCGGCCCTGCGAGATCCTGGCGGGCGGCAGATGGCGGATGTTGACGGACGCCGAGGTGGAGGATGGCGCCGGGGCGGAGCGAGCACTGCTGCAGGAAACCGCGGGTTAGACGGGCTCAGCGGCCGCAGGAGTATCCCGGGCCCTGCAGTTCGTCCTGGATGGCCTGATCGAGTTCGTGGCTACGGAAGGGTTTCTGCAGGAAGCGGCGCTTGACGGGTTGCGGCAGGAAGTATCCGGACATCAGGATGACCTTCAGGTCCTTGCGGATGGCGCGGGCTGCATCGGTTAGTTCGAGACCGGACATGCCGGGCATGCGGATGTCGGTCACCATGAGGTGCAGGTCGGGGAGGGTCTCCAGGATCGCCAAAGCCTCGGCGCCGCCGGACGCCTGGATGACGTTGTAACCAAGCTCACCGAGCATGTCTGCGGACGTTTCACGAACGTCGTCGTCGTCGTCTACCAACAGAATCATGTGCGCCCGGTTGGCCAGCAGGCCCTCCATGTGTCACGCGCATCTTATGATACTGCGCTGATTGCGGTTGTAGAAGCAGACGCCGTGATCGCGGGTATAACAACATTGTGGGTTTGGCCGTGGGGCGGTCAGGTCCGGGTGTCGAGGAAGCGTGCGAAGGCTTCGAGGGTGTTGTCGGAGACGTGGTGCTCGATGCCCTCGGCATCGGCTTCGGCGTCTTCGGATGCGACGCCGACGGCGATGAGCAGTTGGACCACGAGGCGGTGGCGCGCGCGCACGCGGGCCGCCAGATGCTGGCCGGCCGGGGTCAGGAAGACGCCCCGGTAGGGCAGTGCGGTAGCAAGCCCCTCGCGCTTGAGGCGGCCGATCGTCTTGACCGCGGTGGCGTGGGCGACGCCCATGCGGCGGGCGATATCGACGGCACGGGCCTCGCCGCCAGCGGCGAGTAGGTCGTCGATGAGTTCGGCGTAATCCTCGAGCAGTGTGGCGGATCGGGCACGCCTTGCCCTGCCGAAGCGGTTCGCCTGGGCAGGCTCCTGCGGCATCGTCGCGGCCCCAGGCTCGACGCGGGGCTCGATCACGGGTTTCGGGGTTTGCACAACGCTGTGATGAAACGGCTGGAGAGTGGCGTCAAGCCTTCGAGTTATAGCTGGTGACACGAGATATAGCCTAGGCTACACTTTGGCTGTCCAGGAGTGCTGAATGCCGAGTCATGTCCACCCGACCCTGACTGAACAGACGACGATCGCCATCCGCGAGACGCTTGCCGGGCGGCGCCGCGGTGTACGGGCCTACCTGCCTTTCATCGGGCCGGCGTTCATCTGCTCGGTCGCGTATACCGATCCCGGCAACTTCGCGACCAACATCCAGGCGGGCGCTAAGTACAACTATTCGCTTTTATGGGTCGTGCTGCTCGCCAATGTCGTGGCCATGCTTTTCCAGGGCCTGTCGGCCCGGCTGGGGATCGTCACGAACCAGAACCTGGCCGAGTTGTGCCGGGCGCATTTCCCGCGCCGGATCGTTTTGGGAATGTGGGCGGTCAGCGAGATCGCGGCGATGGCGACGGATCTGGCCGAGTTCCTGGGTGGTGCGATCGGGTTGTCGCTGCTGCTGCACATCCCGCTGCTGTGGGGCATGGTGATCACGGGTGTGCTTACGTATGCGATCCTCGCGGTGCAGGGCCGGGGCTATCGTCCGATCGAGCTTATCATCGGCGCGCTCGTGGGCGTCATCAGCCTTTGCTATGTGGCGGAGCTGTTCCTGGCGCCGCCGGATTGGCGGGCGGCGGTGCGCGGCACGCTGATCCCCGGGCTGCCGGATTCCGGGGCCTTGACCCTGGCGGTCGGCATGATCGGGGCGACGGTGATGCCGCATGCGATCTATCTGCACTCCAGCCTGACTCAGGACCGGGCGCCGGCGCGCAACGAGGCGGAGCGGCGGACGCTGCTGCGCTATTCGAACGTGGAGGTGGTGGTGGCATTGACCATCGCCGGGCTGGTGAACATGGCGATGGTGATGATGGCGGCGGCAGCGTTCCACAGCGGCCATTCGGATGTCGCGGAGATCGAGACGGCGTATCATACGCTGGTGCCGTTGTTCGGCGCGGGGGCGGCCGGCATCTTCATGCTGTCGCTGATCGCATCGGGGCTGAGCAGTTCGGCGGTGGGCACCATGGCCGGCCAGGTGATCATGCAGGGGTTCGTCCATGTCCGCATTCCCATCTGGGTGCGCCGCGCGGTGACCATGGCGCCGGCCTTCGCGGTGGTGGCCTGGGGCGTCAACGCGACCGATGCGCTGGTGGCCAGCCAGGTTCTGCTGAGCCTGGCGCTGCCGGTGCCGATGGTGGCGCTGATATTGTTGATGCGCCGCCGCGACGTGATGGGCGAGTATGTCACGAGCCGGCGGACGGGCGCACTGGCGGTGGCGGCGACGGCGGTGGTGCTGGCGTTGAACGC
>JAYVEG010000295.1:0-8824 GCA_043748985.1 Rhodospirillales bacterium | reverse complement strand
TCACCCAGCGCACAGCGTAGCGCCATCGTTACCCGAGACGGGGCCGAGGCCAGCGCCGGATCGACCAAGACCATCGGCAGTCCGAGATGACGCTGAGGCTCCGGCAGCCGTTCCGGTCGCCCGAGTGCCACCACCAACGCCACCCGCGCCTGTGCGCAAAACGGCAGCCGCACGATCCCCAGTCCCCGCACCTCCAGCATGCCGGCCAGTGCGTCTGGCGCCCGGGCCAGGCCGCCGTCCATCTCCACCCGATCGTCGGCCACCAATTCGAAGCCATGGTCGAGGAGCCGCAGCATCAGGTCGGACTTGCCCGATCCCGATGGTCCGATCAGCAGCACGCCTTGCCCATCCCAGGCGGCGCAGCTTGCGTGGAGTTGCATGATTTCAAGTTTTGGGCGAGTTCAGCCCGGAATGGAAGCGTCTTGTGAGCCCGCCGGGCGCGTGCCAGCTTCCCGGCCATGCCGACATCTACCGACATCGAAGCCGCCGCGCTGCGCCTGGCACCGTACGTCCGCCGCACGCCTGTCCTCCCGCTGCATCCCGACGAGCTGGGTTTTGCCGCGACCCTGAAGCTGGAGTTCCTGCAGCACACTGGCAGCTTCAAGGCGAGGGGTGCATTCAACACGTTACTGACCTCGGATGTGCCCCCTGCCGGCGTCGCTGCAGCCAGTGGCGGCAACCATGGCGCCGCGGTCGCCTACGCCGCCCGGCGGCTCGGCCATCCCGCGGCCATCTTTGTCCCCGCCCATACCCCGACCGCGAAGGTCGAGCGCATTCGCACCTATGGCGCGACCATTGTCCAGGGCGGTGCGGCCTACGCCGACGCTCTTGCGGCCTGCCAGGATTACCAGGCCGCCACTGGAGCCATGGGCGTGCATGCCTACGACCAGGATTCCGTGTTGGCCGGCCAGGGGACGGTCGGCCTCGAATTCGCGGCGGACGCGCCTTTGCTCACTCACCTTCTTGTGGCTGTTGGCGGCGGGGGCCTCATTGGCGGCATCGCCGCCTGGTATGCGGGGACAGATACGCAGGTGGTCGCGGTCGAGCCTGAATCCTGTCCCACGCTTTACAGCGCTCTTGCCGCCGGCCGGCCCGTCCCTGTCGCGGTCGGTGGTCTGGCGGGCGACAGCCTGGGTGCGCGGGTGGCCGGGGCCGGGACGGTCGCCATTGCCCTTGCGACCGGGATGGCGTCGATTCTTGTGACCGATGCGGCCATTCGGGCTGCGCAGTCCTGGTTGTGGGACCGCCTTCGCATCGTCGCCGAGCCGGGCGGTGCCGCAGCGCTTGCCGGCGTTCTCGGCGCTGCCTGGACGCCACCGCCAGGCGCCTGCGTTGGCATTGTGCTGTGTGGCGCCAACACCGACGCCGTCAGTATCTCGTTCTAGTACCGGAAGAGTGTTTCACGTGGAACATCGTTACGCTTGCGGAAGGCGAACCACGAACCGGGCGCCTACGACCCGGCCGTTTGCATCGTTTCGGTTTTCTGCCGCGATCCGGCCTTTCAGCGCCTCGACGATCTGACGGCTGATGGACAGGCCCAGCCCCGAGTGCTTGCCGAAGGCCTCGCCGGCCGGGCGCTCGGAATAGAACCGGTCGAAGATGTGTTCCAGCTTTGCTGGCGGAATGCCGGGCCCCTCATCATCCACGGCGATCTCGATGAACGGGGCCGCCTCACGCGCCCGCAGCACGATCTGCCCGTTGGCCGGCGAGAAGCTCCGCGCATTGCCGATGAGGTTGCGCAACACCTGCACCAGCCGCCCCTCCACCGCCGCCACCACGAGTGGGCCGCCCGGCAGATCGAGCGTCAGAACCGGGTCGCCATCCCGCCGTGTGGCATCGTCGATCTCGGCCAGCGTTTCCAGGATCGGCGTCACATCGATGTTCTCCGTCGCCGTTCGCGACAGCTCCGCATCGACCCGGCTTGCGTCGCTGATGTCCGAGATCAGCCTGTCCAATCGGATGACATCCTCCGAGATGATAGCCAACAGCCGCCGCTGCTGCCCCTGATCCTCGATCCGCCGCAGGGTCTCTATGGCGCTCTGGATGGAGCTCAGCGGGTTCTTGATCTCGTGCGCGACATCCGCCGCAAACCGCTCCGTCGCATCCATCCGCGCCCACAGCGCTGTCGAACTGGACTTCAGCGCATGCGCCAGTTCCCCCACCTCGTCGGTCCGCCGCATCAACCCGGCCGGCACTGTGCCCGAGCGTCCCTGTCCCTCGCGCATGTCGTGCGCCGCCCGCGCCAGCCGCAGAATCGGCCGCGCGATCGTCAGCGATAGATACCAGGACAAGCCCACCGTCAGCACCAGCGCGAGCGCGAACAGCCCCAAGATGCTCATCCGAACCGTGAACAGGCTGTTGTCCACCTCCCGCGCCTCCCGCGTCAGCAGCACGATGCCGACGGTGTGGCGGTTGCGCAGCACGGGCTCTGCCACTGTCACCAGCAGCAGGTTGTCGCTGGTCCGCCGCACATAGGGCGGCATCTCCCGCGCCTTGTCGGAACCGATGATGCGCAGCTCCTCCTTCACGTCCGGCTGCCACTCTACGCCGCCGCCGCTCGGGCTCAGCTCCACGACCGGCCCTGTGGTCTTATGCGGCACGATTGCCAGCAGCTTGTCGTACAGGGAGCTGACGAAGCCCACGAACCGGCCGCGGTCGACGGCCGGCGGCAGCGGCTCCGTTACGATCGCACCCCCTGCCCCTTCCCGTACCCGGCTGTCGGCGATCAGTTGTCCGTCCGGCGCATATAGCCGGGCTTGCGCATTCGGCGTCGGCTCCGTCAACCGGCGGAGCAGCGACCGCGCCATGTCGGGCTGCAGCACCGGGTTCTCCGGATCCGCCTCCCGCACTGCGCTTTCGCCCAGCGCGCCGGCATAGATGCGGGCCTGTTCGCGCAGCGCCTGCACCTCTGCCTCCAGCAGCCCGTTCTGGTATTGGTCGAGATAGAGTAGTGCTGCCACCAGCAGCGCCAGCGGCAGCGCGTTCACCAGAAGGATCCGGCGCAGCAGCGGCGACACCCATCGGCCGCGCAGCACCGGCGCCGGCGGCTCGGTTGGGACTACCGGCGCCATTCCGCTATCGGGCATGCGCCGCCATTCCCAGCCGGTGCGGGTGACGGCGGCGCTCATTGCTCTTTGTAGCGATAGCCGATGCCATACAGCGTCTCGATGTGGTCGAAGCTGTCATCCGTCGCCCGGAACTTCTTCCGGACGCGCTTGATATGGCTGTCGATGGTCCGGTCGTCGACGTAGATGTTTTCGCCATACGCGGCATCGATCAGTTGGTCCCGAGATTTCACCATGCCCGGCCGCGCCGCAAGCGCCTTCACCAGCAGGAACTCCGTCACCGTCAGCTGGATGTCGTTGCCCTTCCACAGGCATTGGTGCTTGGTGTCGTCCAGCTGCAGGTCGCCCCGCATCATCAGCCCGCCCGGCGCCGCACCCGAGCCCTCCAGCCGCCCGGCCTCGTTTCGACGTAGCAGCGCGCGGATACGCTCGATCAACAGACGCTGGCTGAACGGCTTCGTGATGTAGTCGTCAGCCCCCAGCCGCAGACCCATCAGTTCGTCGACTTCCTCGTCCTTGCTGGTCAGGAAGATCACCGGCAACGCACTGCGTGCCCGCAGCCGCTGCAGCAGTTCCATCCCGTCCATCCGCGGCATCTTGATGTCCAGCACAGCCAGATCCACGGGTCGGCTGATGATGCCCTGCAGCGCGCTCTCGCCATCCGTGTAGGTGCGGACGGTGAAGCCTTCCTGCTCGAGCGTCATGGAAACGGAGGTGAGGATGTTCCGGTCGTCGTCGACCAACGCGATCGTCTGTTTCATGATGTTCCGGTCCCTTGCGGCCGCGCCTGGCCGCCCGCACCTTTGAACAGCGAATTGTGGCGGAATGCAGGAGTGACCATCCCGATGACGGAAACACCCGAACTGCAACCCGACCCGCCCGCCTGGGCCGCGCGCAAGCTTCTTCGCGCCGCCCGCAGCGGCACGCTTGCCACCGCCACCGACGGCCAGCCATTCGCCTCGCTCATCACGCCCGCCACTGCGCCGGACGGCAGCATCCTGCTGCTCCTGTCGGACCTTTCGGAACACACCCGTCACCTGCGCGCGGATCCCCGCTGCGCCGTCATGGTCGCTGGCGAGGCGGACGATCCGAACGCCCAGACGGCACCCCGCATCACCATCACGGGCCTTGCCGAGATCGATCCGGCCAGCAAACCCCGTTGGGTTGCGCTCCATCCCTACGCCGCCTTCTACGCAGACTTCGGCGACTTCAACCTCTGGCGCGTCCGACCCCGCGCCGGCCTCTACATCGGCGGCTTCGCCAGCGCCTACCGTCTGCGCGGCAAAGACCTCGTGACCGACGCGCCCAGCATCGCGGAAGCCGAACCCGGCATCATCGCCCACATGAACGATGATCACGCTGACGCGTTGGGCGCCATCGGCGCGCGCCAGGGCCTGGAGGACCCGGTACGAATGCTCACCTGCGACACCGACGGCTTCGACCTGGTTGCGGGCGACCTTGTTCGTCGCATCGCCTGGGCAGCGCCGCTGGGCAGCGTCGGCGCCATCCGTGCGGCCTTGATCGATCTCGCACGTGCAGCAAGAAATCCCGCAGTTTCAAAGTCTGGACGCCAGCAACCCGGTCCCTTATAGCCGGGGACACCGTCCGATACCGGTCCGTCACAAGAAGCAGACCTAAAACAGGGAGTGCCGCCCATGAGCCCGCATCAACAAGCCGTCAGCGCAGCAGCCTTGTCCGCCGTCAAGGGCTCCGGCGTCGTTCCCGGCGGCACTGTCTACGCGAACCTTTCTGCTGCAGGCCTTGTGACCCACGCGCTCCGTCGTGGCGAGGGCCGCCTCGCAGCCGATGGTGGCCTGATCGTTGAAACCGGTGTCCACACCGGCCGGTCCGTCCAGGACAAGTTCACCGTCGACGATCCTGAAATCACCGCCGATGTCTGGTGGCGCATGGGCAATCAGAAGCTCTCCCCTGCTTCATTCGAAATCCTGAAGGCCCGTGTCCAGGCCTATCTGCAGGGCCGCGAGCTTTTCACCCAGGACCTTTATGCCGGCGCCGACCCGGCCCATCGCATCAGGGTCCGACTTGTCAGCAGCGAAGCCTGGCAGTCGCTGTTTGCCCGCAACATGTTCATCCGCCCCACAGAGGCGGAGCTTGCCGGGTTCGAACCCGACTATGTGATTCTTCATGCCCCCAAGTTCCAGGCCGACCCGGGCATCGACGGCGTCCGCTCAACCACCGCGATTGCGGTCAGTCTTACGCAACACATGATCGTCGTCGCGGGTAGCGAATACGGTGGCGAGATCAAGAAATCGATCTTCGGCATCATGAACTGGAAGCTGCCCGCGGAGGGCGTCCTGCCCATGCACTGCAGCGCCAACGTTGGCCGCAAGAAGGCTGACGGCAGCGGCGGCGACGTCGCTCTGTTCTTCGGCCTGTCGGGCACTGGCAAGACCACCCTCAGCAGCGATCCCACCCGCCCCCTTATCGGCGACGACGAGCACGGCTGGAGCCCCAACGGCGTCTTCAACTTCGAAGGCGGCTGCTACGCGAAGGTCATCAACCTGAGCGAGGAGGCCGAGCCAGAGATCTATGCCGCCACCCATCGCTTCGGCACCGTGCTGGAGAACGTCATCGCCGACGCCAATGGAAACCTCGATCTTACCGACGGCCGGCTGACCGAGAACACCCGCAGCTGCTACCCCATCGAGTTCATCCCCAACTGCGACCGCTCCGGCCGGGCGGGTCAGCCGAAGAACGTCGTCATGCTTACCGCCGACGCGTTCGGCGTGCTTCCGCCCATCAGCAAGCTGTCCGAAGCCCAGGCCATGTACCACTTCATGAGCGGCTATACCGCGAAGGTGGCCGGGACCGAGAAGGGCATGGGCCGCGAGCCGCAGGCCACGTTCAGCACCTGTTTCGGCGCCCCCTTCATCCCCCGCCGTCCAGAGGTCTATGGCCGCATGCTGGCCGACCTCATCAAGCGTCACGGTGCGGACTGCTGGCTCGTCAACACCGGGTGGACCGGCGGCAACGCCACCCAGGGCAAGCGCATGAGCATCAAGCACACCCGCGCCCTGCTCGCCGCCGTCCTCGACGGCACCCTGCGCGGCGCCCAGTATATCCGCGACCCCTTCTTTGGGCTGATGCTGCCGCAGGATGTCCCCGGCATTCCCAATGACGTCCTCGATCCCCGCCAGGCGTGGTCCGACAAGTCCGCGTACGACGCCGCGGCCAAGGACCTGGTCGCCCGCTTCGAGAAGAACTTTTCCACGTTTGCGGAAGGCGCCAGCGAAGACGTCAAAGCCGCCGCTATCCGGGTCACTGCCTAACCAGAAGGTATTCCTCTCCGTTGGAGGGGGTTGGGTGGGGGTCCCGGCCTGCCGGCACAACCCGACCCCTATCGACGCGTTCGTCCCCCATGAACTACGCTGACCCCGGCTATTTCGAGCGCCTGTATCAGGGCGACGCCGACCCTTGGGGCTTTACCACCAGCGACTACGAACGGGAGAAATACGTCGCCACCCTCGCCGTCCTCCCGCGCCCGCGGTTCGGCCAGGGCTTTGAGGTCGGCTGCTCGATCGGCGTCCTCACCCGCATGCTCGCAGACTATTGCGATAGACTTTTGGGCGTCGACCTTTCCGAGACCGCCCTTGGCCAGGCCCGCATTCGGTGCGCCGACCTTCCCCATGTGACCCTCGAGCGCATGGCGATCCCTACCCTTTGGCCCCCCGGGCCGGTCGACCTGGTCGTCCTCTCGGAAGTCCTCTACTACCTGGGAACGACCGGCATCAAAGACGCTGCCGTCCGCACCCTGGACAGTCTTACTCCCGGCGGGGTCGTCGTACTGGTCAACTGGCGCGGCGAAACCGGTGGCGCCTGCACCGGAGACAGGGCTGCGGATCTGTTCATGGCCGAGGCGATGAAGCGTTTGGTGGTGGTAAATCAAATAGTTACGAAGAAATATCGCATCGACGTCCTGGCGTACTGAAGGTTCTAAGCCGGGTCGCCTACGTCGCGACCGACAAAGAATGCGAGCAAGTCCTGCTGATGTGCATGGTCCTCAAGGGCCTTTCCACGATTGCAGCTGGAATTCTACCCACCCACGAGCAGGTCGGCGTCTGGGTCCCATCATGCTCGTC
The DNA here is from genome assembly GCA_043748985.1 of Rhodospirillales bacterium. GTDB lineage: Bacteria > Pseudomonadota > Alphaproteobacteria > Acetobacterales > Acetobacteraceae > JBBROS01. The sequence goes on along the minus strand of JAYVEG010000295.1, from coordinate 1,659 downwards.
GTACTCCGCCACATCCAAGGTTTCGCTGCCGTTGGGGAGATCTCGGGTGCCTGTTCAATGATCTGGAGCACGCTCCCTTCGGCCGTCGCGGCTTCTTCGCCAGCTTCGCCCGTCAGCGTGTCCAGCCCGGCCAGGTCTTCGCCGCCGCCGTCTTCCTTCATTTTGCGCCTACATGCCCCCGGCGGACTTCCTCGTCTGGGGCTGGCGCATACCCTTGCTACTGAGTTTCATCGTGATCGTCGCAGCCTTGATCGTCCGCCGCGAGATCGACGATACCCTGGCCTTTGTCGCGGAAGACAAGCTCGGCACCGCCGCTTCCAAAGCCCTCCGGCACCACGCCTGCCTGGAATAAAAACCCCTCTCTCCTGGAAGAGGGCTTTCACCGGTACGGGCTGCCTGCAGCGCCTAAATCCAATGCGCCATCAGGTTGACCACCCGGGCCGTTGCCATCACCCCCATCGAGACCGCCGCAATCATCCCAACGTCGTAGCCGGCCAACTTACGCTCCACCTGGTCGGTTACCCGCTCTGAACACGGCACATCCAGGCAGTTCATCGTCGCATCGCTCATCGTCGTCTCCATCTGCTGGCCCGGTCTCGTTTCAGGTCGGTTCTGGCCTGAAACTAGGGTCCGCGCCCTTACTCGCGATCAGGTAGATGGAGCCTCGCTCTCGTCCTGTGATCAGCTAGCGTAAACACAAATGCCATGCGCAAATGTATGTACTGACCGCTCAGCTATTCCCAATCAAGATACCAGCTCCCAACACGAGCGCGCCACCCAGCATCACCTTCGCTGCCGCCGAGATCGGCGGCGTGTCCATATACCGCCACTGGATCCAGGCGATCACCAACAGCTCAATCACCGTCACCCCGGCCGACAGCGCCGTCGCGGTCCAGAAATTTTTGATCAGGTATGGCAGCGTGTGGCCGATCCCCCCCGCCACCGTCATCAGCCCGCAGACCAGCCCGCGCAGCAACGGCGTTCCTCGTCCCGACAGCTTGCCGTCGTCGGCCAACGCCTCGGCGAACCCCATCGAGATCCCTGCTCCCACCGAGCTCGCAATCCCCACCAGGAATGCGTCATGGCTGTTCTGCGTGGCGAACGCTGCCGCGAACACCGGCGCCAGCGTCGACACCGACCCGTCCATCAGCCCGACCAGTCCCGGCTGCACGATCTGCAGGATGAACCGCTTGCGCGCGTCCTCGTCCTCCGCCTCTCGCTTGTCCCCCGGCAGCCGCTTCGCCTCGATCGCGCCGGCGGCATGCTGGTGCTCCATCTCCGCCTCGGCCAGGTCGCCCAGCATCTTGCGGATTGCCGCGTCGGTGGAACGGCTGGCGCTCTCCGCATAGAAACGGGCCGCATCCACCTCCATTTGCCGGGCATGCCGCCGCACCGCGTCGATCCCCAGCGGCCGGATCATCCAGGCCGGCTTGCGGACCACCGCGCCTTTCACATCCACCCGCCGGACGAGCGGGATGTGCGTCCCGAACTTGTCGACGAACAGATCGATCAGCACCCGCCGATGCTCGCTCTCTTCTGCCGCCATGTCGTCGAACACCCGCGCACTGTCCGGATATTCGTCCCGCAGGCTTTCGGCGAAGTCCATGTAGATACGCCCGTCCTCTTCCTCGCTGCTGATGGCCAGCGCCAGGATTTCCC
>JAYVEG010000294.1:0-2634 GCA_043748985.1 Rhodospirillales bacterium | reverse complement strand
GATCGTGGAACTGTGGACATTCCTGCGCAGCCCTGGCGGCAAGTGGGTGCTGTCGGCGATGCAGCAGGCGCAGTAGCCCTAGCGGATGTAGAGCGGCTTCGGCCAGCGGCGGTGCATCCATAGCCATTCGCCGGGGCGCGCGGTGATCCATTGCTCCAGGCGGTCGTTGGCCGCCTGGGTGATGGCCAGAACGCCGTCGTTGCGGTCGGCGGTCTCTGGCTGCACCAACGGCGGGTCGATCACCACCCGCATCCTGGCCGGGCCGAGGCGTTCGGTATGCACAGGGATCACAGGGCAGCCGAACCGCAACGCCAGGCTCGCCAATGCGGACGCCGTCATCGCCGGTTGGCCGAACAGCGTCGCCTGCACGCCATCGTTCATCTTCTGGTCGGCCAGGATACCGATGACGCCGCCGCCGCGCAGGAAACCGAGCGCCCCGCGCGCCCCGGACGCACCCTTGGCAAACATCGGCGCCGATCCCGCATTGGCATCCGCGCCATGGCCGCCCATCACGGGCCGGTCGCGTAATTCGGCCACCAGCTCGTTGATCGCCGGGTTCGGGGACGGGCGGTAGAACGCGGCCAGCCTGACGCCACGGTCACGCAGGGCGGCCAGCACCACCTCCCAGTTCGCGATGTGGCCCGTCAGCACGATCGCCGGGCCCGCGCCGGGCAGCAGGGGGGCAAGGTTCTCCAGCCCCTTGATCTCCCAGCCCGGACCGGCCGCCGTCGGGCCCAATGTCGCGACGAACGGCAGCTCCGCGACCGTCCGGCCCAGATTGTCCCAGCACGCCAGCAGCACCCGCCGCCGCGCCCCCGGGTCGAGTTGCGGCATGGCGTGGGCGAGGTTGCGGCGCACCACGTCCGACACCGGCATCAATGGCCCGGTGGTGCGCGCCAGCCAGCCACCGAGATTGGACGCCTGCACCGGGCCGAGGGCGCGCATCAACCGCATCACCGCGCGCACGGCCGCGATTTCCAGCCGCTGCAGCGGGGTCAAACCAGTCTTGCCCGAGACCGCCTTGGTCATACCAAATTGTCCAGCAATGCCTCGATCTCGGCCTCCTCAGCCCAATGCAGCGCCACGCCCGCGACGATAACCCCGAAACCGGCAGGCAGACGCACGGCATCCTTGGGCGTGGTGACCAGATCTGCGTCGGCCTCGCGGGCGCGGCGCTGCAGCCGGACAAGATCGGCCGTTCGGTACACGTAATGGTCGGCGAAGTCCTGCCGCCCGGCGATCACCGCGCCCGCCAGCGCCAGCGTTTCGTAGAACTTGCCCGGCCGGCCAATCCCCGCGAACGCAAATACCCGGCGGCCCGCCAGACCGTCCGCCCCGCCCGCGCCGCTCGTCACAACCGTCCGCAGCGTCGCATGGATCACGGGCAGCGTGGCCGGCAGCGCAGACGCCGCATTCGTCACGTCAGCGCCGACCAGGATCGCCGCATGGCAGCGCGCCGCGCCGGCCGCGACCGGCTCACGCAGCGGCCCGGCCGGCATGACGCGGCCATTGCCGAACCCCACCGCGCCGTCGATCACCAACAGGCCCACATCCTGAATGAGGCCGGCATTCTGCAACCCGTCATCCATCACCAGCACCGCCGCCCCATCCGCCACCGCCGCCGCCGCCGCCGCCGCCCGGTCGGCGCAGACCCAGGTGGGCGCCACGGCCGCCAGCAGCAGCGCCTCGTCACCGACCTGCGTGGCGGAGGCCCCGTCGTGCACCTGCACCGCGCCGCGCACCGTGCCGCCATAGCCGCGGGTGATGAAAGCCACCCGCAGCCCGCGCCGTTGTAGGCGCTGGCCGATATCGAGCGCCAGGGTGGTCTTGCCCGCGCCGCCTACCGTCACGTTGCCACAGCACAGCACGGGCACAGGGGCCCGCCAGCCCGGGCGGGCCACCCGGCGCGCCGTGGCCGCCGCGACGAGGCCGGACGCCGGCGACAACGCGCGCGCCAACCAGCCATCGTGCCGCCAGAACGTCGGCGGGTGCATCAGCCGCGCACCCCCATTTTCGCGAGCGCCTCAACTTTCGCGTCCGCCACCGCCTTCGCCATCGCCAGCAACGCCGATGCCGCCCGCGCCGGCAACCCGGCATCCGCATCCGCCACCCGCGATCCCACCTGCCCCATCTCTGCGACGCGCTTGGGGTCACGCAGCATCGCATCGACCCATGCCTCGAGCGCCGCCGCGTCGGCCAGCGTGGCCAGCGCGCCCGTATCGGACAGCCTGGCCACGGCGTCGGCCTGATTTTCCATGTGCGGCCCGGCGGCCACCGCGCAGCCTAGCCGGGCTGGCTCCAGCGGGTTCTGCCCCCCGCCGGCCGGGGGGGGTGCCAGACTACGGCCAACGAACACGATCGGGCAGAGCCGGTAGAGCAGACCCAGTTCGCCCAACGTGTCCGCGACCCACAACCCACCCGGCGGTGGCCCCGTCCCGTCGGAGCGGCACGGCGCGTCGATTTCGGCGCCCACCGATGGCCCGCGGGCCGGATGACGGGGGGCAATGATCGTCAGCAGGCCGGGGTGCCGCGCGGCCAGCCGATGGTGGATTGACGCGACCACCGCCTCCTCCCCCGGATGGGTGCTGGCCGCGAGCCAGCGCGGCCGGTCACCCAGCGCCGCCAACAGCGCCG
>JAYVEG010000293.1:0-2645 GCA_043748985.1 Rhodospirillales bacterium | reverse complement strand
CCGAGGGCGGCGATGATGGCGGCCTCGCGGGTTTGGCGATGGGTCAGCAGGTCCTGCACGAAGGGGCGCGGCTTGGTCAGCGGCGGTCCGTGGCCTGGTAGATAGAGGGCGTGGTCGTGGGTGAGCAGGCGCTCGATGCTGTTGAAATAGGCTCGCATGTTGCCGTCCGGTGGGCCGACTACGCTGCTGGACCAGGACATGACGTGGTCGGCGCTGAACAGGGTTCCCGCTGGGCCGGAGAAGCAGATGTGATCGGAGGCGTGGCCGGGCGTGTGGATTGCCGTCCAGCCCAGGGCGGTTTCGTGATCGCGCAGGGCGAAGTCGGGTTTGAAGCCGGGCGCTGCAGGCTGGTGCCAGGCGTAGACGGGTGCACCGGTCGCGGCGCGGAGTGCGGCGGTGGCGCCGAGATGGTCGTGGTGGCTGTGGCTGAGCAGAATGGCGATGATGGGGGCGTCGGCGACCGCGAGCAGGGCGGCGACGTGGCCGGCGTCGTCGGGGCCTGGATCGAGGACGATCGTGCCCTGCCCTGCCCCTGTGACAGCCGCATCGATCAGGTAGGTGTTGGTGCCCCAGTAGGTCATGACGCTGGGGTTGGGTGCGACGACGCGGCGGATGCCGGGGGCGACGGGATGGGGCTCGCCGCGGGCGGGTTCGGATTCGGTAAGGAAGCTCATGCAGGGATGGTCCGTTGGGCAGCGGCGCGGCGGACGCGCTCGCGGTGCAGGTTGTAAAGGCCGGCGGCGGCAACGATCGCGGCGCCGGCGAGGGTGCTGGGGTGCGGGGCTTCGGCGAAGACGATGTAGCCGGCGATGCCGCCCCAGATCAGCGGGGTGTATTCGTAGGGCGCGAGGGCGGAAACCGGGGCCAGGGCGTAGGCGCGGGCCATGAACCAGTGGGCGGTGCCGTTGAGGATGCCGAGCAGGGCCAGGGCCAGGATGACGTCGAACGCCAGAGGGCCGGGGGGCGGGAAGCCGAGCAGGAGGAGCAGCCCGGCTGCTGGGATGTGGGTCGCGAGGAGCCAGAAGGTCAGGCACTCGGCGGTTTCGGTGGTGGAAAGCGAGCGGGTCATGATGCGGGAGACGGCCATGCCGACGATGCCCGGGGCGAGGATGGCGAGTTCGGGGCGCCAAAGGTCGCCGCCGGGTCGGACCATGACGAGGACGCCGCAGAAGCCGATGCCGATGGAGAGCATGCGGCGCCAGCGGATGCGCTCGCCGAGCATTGGGATGGCGAGCAGCGTCATGACGAGGGGGGCGGTGAAGCCGATGGCGTAGGCGTCGGCCAGCGGGATGACTTGCCAGGCGATGTACCAGGTGAGCGAGCTGGCGGCATGGATGATGGAGCGGAAGAGCACGAGGCGCCAGCGGACGGGGACTAAGCGGCGCCAGTCACCCTCCATGGCGACCAGGCCGGCGATGGTGGCGCTGCCGGCCAGGCCGCGGCCGAACATGACCGTGGCGATGCCGGCGGGGGCGAGGGCCCATTTTCCGGCGACGTCGCCCATCGTCATGAGCACGTAGGCGAAGGCGACGATGAGGATGCCTTGGACGGCCTCGGCGGCGTTGTCGCGCAGGGCGTGTGGGGCGGCGGCGAGGCTAGCCATGGAGGGTGGCCTCGGCCTCCATGCAGACGGCGCCCTCGGGGTCGAGCGTGCGGAGGCGATGCTGTGGGCCGTCGTTCCAGGATTGGAGGCGGAGGGGCGCGCCGTGGAAGGCCGGGCGTCGGCCGCGGAATGCGAAGCTTGCGATTTTCTGGCCTGCGAGGAGGCCGGCGAGCCAGGTGGCCTGCAGCGGGCCGTGCACGATGAGGCCGGGATAGCCCTCGACGTTGCGGACGTAGTCCATGTCGTAGTGGATGCGGTGGCCGTTTCCGGTGAGGGCGGAGTAGCGGAACAGGAGGACGGGGTCGGGCAGGACTTCGGCCGTGGTGGCGCCTGGGGGGACCGGGGGAGCGGGCGGAGCGGCCTTTACGGCTGCACCCTCGGCGCCGCGGTAGACGATGTCCTGCTCCTCGTCGATTGCGAGGCCGGTGGGACCGGTGATGCGGTGGGCGACGGTGACGAAGACGAGGCGGCCGCTGCCACCGTGCTTTTCCTTCACGTCGAGGATGGTGCTGGTGCGCTGGACGGCGTCGCCGGGGTGGAGGGGGGCGTGGAAGGCGACGCGGCCGCCGGCCCACATGCGGCGGGGCAGGTCGTGGACGGGCGGGAGGAAGCCGCCGCGGCGAGGGTGGCCGTCGGGGCCGATCTGGTCCGGCATGACCCAGTCCTGGAAGAGCATCCAGTGCCATAGCGGCGGAAGGGTCGTGGGTTCGGGCACGCCCAGGGTGGCGGCGAGGCCGTGGACCAGGCGGGGGGACAGCGTGTCGTGCTGGGTCTGGGTGCGGCCGATGGCGTCCTGGTGGGTCATCGCGGGATGACAGACCCCGGGGGCGGGTGGGTCAAGCCGAGATGGCGCATGTCTCCTGATTTTTTGAGGGGCGCCCGCCACCAGGGTCGCTGCCCAGACGGTGGGGAAGCGTGCGTGGGTGAGATCCTCACCCAAGCCTTTCGCCAAGGGAGAGGGCTTTTATTCAGCCTGTTGGCGGTTTGTCGGTGGCGGCGGGCCGGGGGCGCGGCGTCGGACGGGGGGGTGGGGCGGTGAGGA
>JAYVEG010000292.1:0-8864 GCA_043748985.1 Rhodospirillales bacterium | reverse complement strand
AGTTTTTCGCCATCGGCACGAACGACCTTTGCATGTATGCCCTCGCGGTGGATCGCGCAGAGACGGAGGTCGCGGACCTCTACGATCCGTTGCACCCGGCGATGCTGCGGCTCATCCAGTTCACGGCCGAGGCCGGGTCTCGCCACAAGATCCCTGTGTCGGTCTGTGGCGAGATGGCGGCCAACCCGGCAATGACACCATTGCTGCTCGGCCTGGGGCTACGGTGTTTCAGCATGAACGCGTCGGCGGTGCCGCGGGTGAAACAGGCGGTGCGGAGCACAACCGTGGATGATTGTCAGCGGCTGACCTGGCAGGTCATGAAGCAGTCAGACCCCGGACGCACGCGGGAGTTGGTGGCAAACTTCGGCCGCTGACATGATGGGATTGCAAGACTTGCGGGCCAAAACCCCTTAGGGTCTACCCGATCAACCCAGTGCCACGGATGACCGCAACGAACGATCACCTACCCGTCGAGGCGACGATTCTGCACCGGTTTGTGCGCTTGGCCGCGCATGCCGCGAACACGAAGGCGGCGTTCGCAGTGACCGGCGTCGGGGAGGCCGCGATACGGACGTCGTTCGGCCTGCCGGAGGTGGCCGATACCAGAACCTGGTTCGGCACGGTGGCGGAGCTGGTACCTGGTGAGAGACAGGCAACGACGCAGTTGCCGGACCTGGCGCTCGGGCCGTTCGCGCGGCATGCGATGGTGGCCGGGCCGCCGTTTCTAAGATTCCTGGCCCATGTGCCGCTGTTATCGCACTCGGGCGTGCCGCTCGGATATCTGTGCGTGCTCGATCCAACGCCACGCGCGGGGCTAAGCCCGCGCGAGGCGGAAGCGCTGGCCGATGTGGCAGCCTTGGTGGCGTCGGCACTCGACCAGGCGCGGCGACATCGGATGTTGGTCGAGGTGACGCAACGGGCGGCACGGGCAGACCGGATGCTGCGCACGGTGTCAGAGGCCGGGTCGTGTACGGATGCGTTGACGGCGTTGCTGAGCGAGCTGAGCGGGCATCATGGGGCAGCGGTCGGGCGGATCTGGCGGCTGACGCAGCCCGAGGAGCTGATGCAGGAGGTTAGCCGGTTTGCGGATGATGGCCTGGATGAGGACTCCTACTATCGCAAGCCCCCCATTGCCCCGGTGGGTGCGGGAAACTCACGCACGGCAGAGGCGATCCGGCTGAACCAGCCGCTGGCGTTCGTCTATTCCAGCGTCACGGACAAGGCGCGCTACGTGCTGCTGCAGGCCGCGATCGAGGCCGGGTTGCGCTCACAGGTGAGCTTTCCGATGTGGGTGCAGGACCAGCGGTTCGGGATCGCGCTGGCGTTCACCAGCGAGCGGCACGACCTCGATGCCGTGGTCGCCGATATCGGCGCGTTGGCGAACACGATCCGGCCGGCGCTGTTCCGCAAGGTGACGGAGGACCGGATCCGGTTCATGGCGCACCATGACGAGCTGACGCGGCTGGGCAACCGGACGGTGTTCAACGAGATGCTGCAACAGGCGGTGGCGGACGGTGGTAGCGGGCTCGCGCTGCTGTATCTGGACCTGGACGGGTTCAAGCTCGTGAACGACAGCCTCGGGCATGAGGTGGGCGACCAGCTGCTGGCCGCTGTCGCAGGTCGGTTGCGGGCGATCGTGCGGGAGGGGGACACCGTCGCGCGGATCGGGGGGGACGAGTTCGCGATCATCCAGCCGGACGCCGGACAGCCCTATGCGGCGACTCAACTGGCGCGGCGGCTGCTGGACATTGTCTCGCTGCCATTCGAGATCGACGGACACAGCGTAAGCGTCGGGGTGTCGATCGGCATCGCGCTGCATCCGGCCGATGGCGACACGCCGGATGTGCTGCAACGAAATGCGGATACGGCGCTGTATGAGGCCAAGCAGGTGGGGCGCAACACATTCCGGCTGTTCGAACCGTCCCTGGGGGTGATGAAGCAGGAGCGGTTCCTGATCGAGCGGGATCTTCGCCGCGCCATCGAGCGACAGGAGCTCTCGCTGGACTACCAGCCGATCCGCGAGGGGCAGACGCTGCAGGTGCGGGGACTGGAGGCGCTGCTCCGCTGGACCCATCCGACGCGCGGGCTGCTGTTGCCGGCGCGGTTCGTGCCGATGGCAGAGGCTAACGGGCTGATCGTGCCGCTAGGGGCCTGGGTGTTGGAAACCGCCTGTCGGGAGGCGGCGATGTGGGAGACGCCGGCGTGTCTATCGGTGAACTTCTCGCCGACCCAATTCCGCCAGCCGGGTCTGCCGCAGGCGATCGAGCGGGTGTTGGCGGCATCGGGGTTGCCGGGGCAGCGTCTGGATCTGGAGGTGACGGAGGGCTTGCTGCTGGACGATAGCGGCTCGGTCCTACGGACGATGCACGAGCTGCACGAGCAGGGGATCCGGATAACGCTGGACGATTTCGGCACCGCCTATGCCAGCCTCGGCTATCTGCGGCGCTTTCCCTTCGACCGGATCAAGATCGACAGGTCGTTCATCCAGGCGATGTGCGAGGACGATGCGACAATGGCGATCGTGCAGGCCATCCTGGGGCTGAGCGCGCGGCTGGGGCTCGAGGTGGTGGCCGAAGGCGTGGAGACGCCGCAGGAGCTGGAAATGTTGCAGCGTCTGGGATGCCGGCTGGTGCAGGGGTATTTGACGGGGCGGCCGATGGGCGCGGAAGCGGCGCGGCGGCTGGTGGGCGCCGCACCGCCGGACGTGCCGGTGGGTAGGGTCGGGTGAGGGTGCCGGGTTCTGGGCTACTCGCGGATCAGGCGGCGAAGGCGGTGCGGCCCTCGGACTGGCCGAATTCGACATAGTGCAGCAGGGGGTCGATGCCCACGGCTTTGACGTCCGCGTACGCGGCCAGATACTTGTTCGTGCTGAACTGGGCGGAGGGGTCGCGGCCCTCCTTCCAACCGTGCTGCTCGTAATGGATCAGGGGATTCACGTGGGCCGCCGCGACGTCTGGATTGTGCGAGAGGTAATAGCCGGTGTCGAAAAAGGCGTCGGGGCTCAACCCCCTTTGCCAACCGGACGCGGCGTAGAGGAACGCGGCTTGCTGCTGGCCAGCGAGACCGGCGGGAAGAAGCGTGGCTGATAACTGGCGGTCGTAATACGCGGGATCGACCAGCGGGTCTGCCGCCGCAATGCCACCCGAAGGGAGTGGGGCGAACCCGGCGGCACGACCTTGCACCAGGTATTGATCAAGCGGATTGGCGCCGCCGGCCACGGGGTGGACCGCTTCGTACTTCGTGGTCGAGAAGACGAGGCTGGGGTCGCGGCCCTCTTTCCATCCAAATTTGTCATAGTGCAGAAGAGGGTCCAACCCGGCGGCCGCCGCAACATCGGGGTTCTGGGCCAGATACCAGTTGGTGTCGAAGACCGCGCTGGGATTGCGCCCCTCGTGCCAGCCGAACGTAAGGAAATGCTGCAGCGGATCGACGCCAGCCGCCGCAACGTCCGGATTATGGGCCAGGTAATAGGACGGATCGAAGCCCGGCACCGTCGCGACCGGTGCTGCGGCGCCGGGCACGCGGCTGGTCGTGTCGAGCGTCGGACGCGTCGAGAGAGTGGTGTTGCCGGTGATGGCAACGGGACCGACGGCGACGTTGCCGGCGGGAAAATTGTAGAGCGAGTCGTTGGCCAGGCCAACGACGACGGCCGTCTGGTTCGCGAGCAAGGTGGCGCCGGGACGGTCGTCGACGAAGGTAGTACCGGTGATCGACAGCGAGTTCGCGGCGTAGGGGAGGCCTTCGCCGCCAAAATGGATGCTGTAGGGGTTCTGCGTATTGGCGCCCTTTTCGACGATGTCGTTCGACAGGACCGCAACCCCGCCATTGGGCAGGTCGACGCTGTAGCTGGCGGTCCCGCCTGTGTTGTCGAAGATGCGGGTACCGGTGATGGTCGTGGACTCGGCGCGGCTCTTGATCTCGTGACCGACCTGGGCGTCGTGAAAGTAGCTGTCCTGTATAACCAGGGACTTCACGTCGTTGATGTAGATGCCGTGACTATAGCCGTCGCCGGCGCCGTTATGGCTGAACTCGGACGACTGGATGAGGACGCTGCCGTTCTTGTCGGTGTTCCCCAGGATCCCGTCCTGGTTGTTCCAGAAGACGCTGTTGCGGACAACAAGGTTGCCGCCTTCATAGCGGATGCCGGCGCCGTTATTGTCGGGAACGGTGGCTCCGGTGAAGCCGAAGCCGTCGATGGTGACGTCTGTCTCGGTGGTAAGGATGGCCTTCCCGTTCGAAGGGGACTGGGCCGCCTGCAGGACAGCCAGTCCACCGACGGATTGAAGCGTGATCTTGTGGTAGATGGTGGCGAAGTCGTTCACATAGGTCCCGGCGTTGACCAGCACAGTGTCGCCGTCGTTCGTGGCGGCGATGGCTGCGGCAATGGTGACATATTGCTGCCCGGCACCAACGGTGAGAGTGGCCATGAGATGCTCGCTATCCTGTGATCGATAGCGCCCTCGGTATCACGGAAAAGTTGATATTCAAGCGTAGATTAACGTTAATCGAAACCGCGCGCCGTCAAAGTGGACCGTCAACGACGTTCAGTGTGATGCGGCAGGTCCGCCGACAGCGGCCAGGGGGAAATGGCAACGCACCGCGCGTCCGGCACGCGGCTCCAGTGGCGGCGGCTTGATCCGGCAAACCGCCTGCACTTCCGGGCAGCGGGTGTGGAACCGGCAACCGCCGGGGGGGTGGAAAACGCTCGGAATATCGCCTTGGAGGATTATGCGCGTGCGGCGGCGGGCCGGGTCGATGGCGGGATGCGCCGACAGGAGGGCGGCCGTGTAGGGATGGGCGGGTGCGGCAAAAAGGGCGGCTGTCGGGCCGTGCTCGACCACCTGGCCGAGGTACATGACGATGACGCTGTCGGCAATGCGGCGGATGACGCCGAGGTTGTGGCTGCTGACCAGCATCGTCAGGCCAAGATCGGATTGAAGGGTTTGCAGCAGGTTCAGCAGGTCGCCCTGGGCGCTGAGATCAAGGCCTGCAGTCGGCTCGTCGGCAATCAGGATCCGGGGTTGCAGCAGCAGCGCACGGGCGACCGCGACGCGCCGCGCCTGGCCGCCAGAGAGTTGGTGCGGGTAACGGTCGAGCAGGGCCGAACCAAGGCCCAGCCGGACCAAGAGGTCTGCGAGGCGCGCTGTGGCCTGCTTGCGGTCCAGGGCATGGATTTCGATGGGCTCGTTCAGCAGGGCGCGGACTGACATCCGGGGGGAGAGGGAGCCCGGGGCGTCCTGCAGAAGCATCTGGACGGTGCGGTGGAACGCCATGCGGGCAGCCCCCGTGCGGGGGGCGACCATCGACCCGTCGACCTCGGCGCGGCCCGCGGTCGGTGGCTGCAGGCCGGCGAGCACACGGCAAAGCGTGGTCTTGCCAGAGCCGGATTCGCCAACAAGGCCGGTAAGGGAGCCAGGTGCCAGCGTAAGGCTGATGTCGTCGAGCGCGCGGGCGCCGTTGCGGAAGGTGACCCCCACCCTGTCCAGCAGCGCGGCAGGCGGCATCAGGCTTTCCAGCATGCAGCGCTCCAGTTCGGGGCGAGGGAACGCAGGGGCTGGGGAGCGTCGCAGGCCGCCTCGGCATAGTGGCAACGGGGGGCGAAGATGCAGCCGGCGGGTTCGGTAAGCGGGCTGGGCACCTGGCCGGGGATGGTGGGCAAGGGGCCGGCCGGGGCTTCGTCGGGTTCGCAGGCCAGCAGGGCCCCGGTGTAGGGGTGTTTGGGTGCCGCGCAGACGGCGGCGGCGGGGCCCTGTTCGACAATGCGGCCGGCATACATGACGGCGACCTCATCACACAGCCCAGCGACCAAACCGAGATGGTGGGAAATGAACAGCACGCTGCCGCCAAGTTCGATGCGAAGACGCTCGAACAGCGCGACGATGCCGGCTTCCACCGTGGCGTCGAGCGCGGTGGTGGGTTCATCGGCCAGCAGGAGGTCTGGACGCGCAAGCAGGGCCATGGCGATCATGACGCGCTGGCGCATGCCGCCGGACAGCTCGTGCGGGTAGGCGCGGAGGCGGCGGGCGGGGTCGGCGATCTCGACGCGGGTAAGCGCTTCAAGCGCGCGCCGGTGCCGGTCGCCGCGGGACAGGCCGGGATCGCGGCGGCGGAGGATGTCGGCGAGTTGGGTACCGACGGTGAAAAGCGGGTTGAGGGCGGTGGCCGGGTCCTGGAAGACCATGGCGAGGCGGGTGCCGCGCCATCGCGCCATGGTGGCTTCGCTGGCGGTGGCCAGGTTCTCGCCGTGCATCCGGATGGCCCCCGTCAGGGTCGCGATGTTGGCGGGCAGCAGGCGGAGGATGGCCAGGGCGAGCGTGGACTTGCCAGAGCCGCTTTCGCCGACGATACCCACGATGCGGCCCTTCCCGACGATGAGATCGACGCCGCGCAGGATATGCGCCGGGCCAGCGGCGGTCCGGGCGGTGATGACCAGGTTTTCGATCGTGAGAAGCGGTTCCGTCATCGCGCCCGGGCCTTGGGGTCGGTCGCGTCACGCAGGGCCTCCCCGAACAGGGTGAATCCCAACGTGGCGAGCGCCAAAGCAACGCTGCTGACGGTCACCGGCAACGCGCTGTCGCTGAGGTAGGCGTAGCCGTCGTAGATGAGGGTCCCCCAGGAGGCGAGGGGTGGGCGAACGCCCAACCCGATGAAACTCAGCCCGGCCTCGATCGTGATGACGACGGGGATCTCCATACTGGCGAGCACGATGAGGGGCCCGGCGATGTTGGGCAGGATGTGGCGCAGCATGATGCGGCCGGATGACGCGCCAAGGATGCGCTCGGCCTCGATGAAGGGCGCCGCGCGAAGCGCGAGGGTCTGGGCACGCGCGACGCGCCCGAAATGGGGAACGAGAGTGATGGCGACGATGAAGACGAGTTGTCCGTTGCTCGGGCCGAACACGGCCACGATGGCAAGCGCGAGCACCAGGGACGGGAAGGCGCTGATGATGTCGAACAGGATGAGCAGCAGCCGCTCCCAGCCCGCCGAAAGGGTGGCGGCGAGGATGCCGAGGGTGGTGCCGATCACAAGCGCGACGGCGATGGCCGAAAGGGAAACCTCCATCGCGACAGTGGCGCCATGGAGCAGCCGGGAAAGCAGGTCCCGGCCAAGCTGGTCGGTGCCGAGCCAGTGGATGGCGGTTATGGCGCTGAACCGGTTGAGCACATCCAGCGCGTCAGGGTCGTAGGGAGATATCCAGGGAGCCAGCAGGGCGGCGAACGCAACGAGCGCAACCAGCGCGGTCCCGAGGGCGGCGGCGGGGGTTTGCAGAAGCCGGGAGAGACTGGAAATCAGGTCTGCCTCCGGATGCGGGGATCGATGGCGGTATAAAGCAGGTCGACGGCAAGATTGGTCAGGACGAATAGAAGAACGACCACAAGGACAGCGCCCTGCAAAACGGGAAAGTTGCGGGCGTTGATGGCGTCGAGGACGAGGCGGCCAAGGCCGGGGCGAGCAAAGACGATCTCCACGAGCACTGCACCACCAAGCAGCCGCCCGACTCCCAGGCCAAGGATAGCGAGCACGGGAATGCAGGCGTTCTTCAGCGCGTATTTATAGGTCCGCTGACGGGCCGGCAGGCCATAGGCACGCGCCGTCCGGATATAGGGCTCGTTGAGGACTTCCAGCATGGAGGTGCGGACAAGCCGCGCGACGAAGCCGACCCAGCCCATGGCGAGTGCCAGGGTGGGAAGGATGAGGCGCGTGGCCTGGTCGGTGAGATCGTCGGCGTTGCCGGCGCCGAGCACGGGCAGCCAATCGAGCCACACGGAGAACACGACAAGGAGAAGGATGGCGACGACGAAACTGGGGATCGCGATGAACGCAACGGAAAGCCCGGCAAGCAGGTTGTCGGCCAGCGAGCCCGGGTGGTTCGCCGCATAGGCGCCGAGGGGAACGCCGACAAGGATGGACAGGGCGATGGAGGCCGCCGTGAGAATGACGGTGTAAGGCAGGACGGCCGCGACTGACGCGGCGACGCGGCGGCCGCTGACGACGTCGGTCCCGAGGTCGCCCTGTAGCAAGTGCCCAAAGAAACGGAGGAAGCGGATGGGGATGGGCTGGTCCAGGCCCATCTCGGCAACGAAGCGGGCAGCGGATTCCGGCGACGCCTGGGGGCCGAGCAGGATGGTGGCGGGATCCCCGGGCACAAGGACGGTAAGCGCGAACAACAGCAGCATGGCGCCCAGCACGGTAAGAACCGTGGTGAGGATGCGGATGGCGATGAAACGCATCTCAGGCCGACGCGCCCGGCCCTACCCCCACCCCGGCCCCATCCCGCCGGCGGAAGCAGGGGAGGCTCCTCATGCGGTGAACTTGTCCATGGCGTAGTCGATGGTGCTGGGCAGCAGGGCAGGTTTGAGCCAGCTGCGGCAAACGACGGTGGTGACGTCGTAGGTGAGCTGCACGAAAGCCTCGCTGGCCTCCATCCGCTTCTGCGCCTCGACGATCAGCCCGGCCCGCTTCCCGGTGTCCAGCTCGGCGCTGGCCTGATCGAGCAGACTGTCGAAGGTCGGGTCGGACCAGCGCTGCCAGTTCCAGATGCCGATCTGGGACGTGGTGAACCATTGCAGAAGGAAGTTGGGGTCCATCTTGCCGTTGAAGCGGATCATGACGGTGTCGAGGTTCTTGCCCGCCTCGCCCTTGCCGGCGGAAAAGAACGTGCCGCTTTCCTGTGCATCGACCTCGAGCTTGATGCCGGCCTCGGCCAGGGTCGCACGGGCAACCAGGGCCATCGTCTGGTAGACGGGCTGGTTCTGGATGACCATGCGGCAGGTGAAGCCGTTGGCCAGGCCGGCGTCGGCAAGCAGCTTCTTGGCAGCGGCGACGTCGCGCCGGGTCTTCGGCGCGTCGGGCCAGTGGCCGAG
>JAYVEG010000291.1:0-23866 GCA_043748985.1 Rhodospirillales bacterium | reverse complement strand
CCTTTGGCGCCCAGAGACAGAAGCAGTCGCCGCCGATGCCGGTGGATTGGGGTTCGATGACGCCGCAGACGGCGATGGCGGCCACCGCGGCGTCCATGGCGTTGCCGCCGGCGCGGAGGACGTCAAGCGCGGTGAGGGTTGCGGCGGGCATCGCGGTGGCGGCCATGCCATGCGTCGAATAGACGGGGCTGCGGCCGGGCAGGTGGAAGTCGCGCATGGCGGGTCTCGTTCTCAGGGGGTAGAAACGCTGGCATGGGGGCGGCGGCTTGGCAACTGGGGCCGGCGCCGCGATAAGAAGCGATGCAGATCAGTTACGACGATTTCGAGCGTGTCGACATCCGGGTGGGAACGATCGTCGATGCGCAGCCCTTCCCACAGGCGCGCAAGCCGGCTTTCAAGCTGTGGATCGATTTCGGGGGCGATCTGGGGGTGAAGAAGTCCTCGGCGCAGATCACCGTTCATTACGGCGCAGAGGGGCTGGTGGGGCGGCAGGTCTGCGCGGTGGTGAACATCCCGCCACGGCAGATCGGGCCGTTCATGAGCGAGGTGCTGACCTTGGGGATGCCGGACGGGACGGGTGCGGTTGTTCTGGTGGCGCCCACGTTGCCGGTGCCAAACGGGGGGAAGTTGTTTTGAGCGGCACGCGGGCCTACGCGACGGTGACGTGGGACCAGCTGCATCGCGATGCGCGGAGCCTGGCTTCGGTGCTGCTGCCGATGGGCCCGTGGGCCGGGCTGGTGGCGATCAGCCGGGGGGGGCTGATCCCGGCGGCGATCGTGGCGCGGGAGCTGGATTGCCGCCTGGTGGAATGCGTGTGCGTCGCGAGCTACGAGGACGAAAGCCCGGGCGCCGCCCGCGTGTTGAAGCCCCCTGTTGCGGCGGGCGACGGCACGGGCTTCGTGATCATCGATGACCTGGTGGACAGCGGCAGCACCGCGAAGTTGGTGCGGGGGATGCTGCCCAAGGCGTATTTCGCGTGCCTGTATGCCAAGCCGGCCGGGGCCGCGGTTGCGGATACCTGGGTCGTCGAGGTGCCACAGGAGACGTGGGTGCTGTTTCCGTGGGACACGGCGCCGTTGTTCGTCCCGCCCCTGGCGCGCAAGCCTGGGTAGGCGGTTTTGGGGTCTTGCATGGGTGGGGGGGCTGGGCTACACCGCCGCCTCTGTCGCGGCGCCCGTAGCTCAATTGGATAGAGCACCAGACTACGAATCTGGGGGTTGGAAGTTCGAGTCTTTCCGGGCGCGCCAGTTTCCAATGAACAGCTTACCGGGCTCGACGCCGATCGTGCCGAAGCCTCCCCATGTCGCCAGGGCCTCGGCGGCACTCGGAGACATGCCTATGGCAGGCTCCGGCGGGATCACCCTGGAGACAGGACCAGCCCGAGCTGCACCGTGTCCGGCAGGATCCCCGACCCGTCCGCCGCGGCCTTCAACGCCGCATTTTTTCCGCTTAACCCGGCAGGGATTGCCGCCTTCGGACGTGGTTCTTTGGATGGACTCCACCCTAAGTTTTGCACAACCCTGAGGAGCATCCTTTCGGTTGGTTAGCGCGTACGGCCTCATTCATCTCCCGCCAGGAGGAGAGGTTTTCGCATGGCGGCGGGTATCAGTCGAAGGTGAGGAACGGCGGCATTCGTCGCGGGTCTTGTCGCCGCGCGATCGGGCGTGCCTACTGCCGCCATGGCCTTCGCAAGAGAGGTCGGGGCCCTGCGGGCCACTGGGAGGAACGATGATGTTGACGACGACACACACCGTGACGCGGCGCGCCGCGATGGCCATGGCCGCCGCCGGCAGCCTGCTGGCGGGAGCCGCCGATGCAGCGACCAAAACTGCCACACCTACCGTGAAGACGCCGCTGGGGTTCCGGCCGCCGCCGGGTTCATGCGACTGCCACGTCCATGTGATCCTGGATCCCGTGAAGTACCCGTTCTCCGAGAAGCGGGTCTACACCCCGCCGCTGGCCACGGCCGCGGACCTGCTGGCGCTGCAGCACGCGATGCATATGGATCACGTCGTGATCGTGACACCCAGCGTCTATGGCACCGACAATTCGGCGACGCTGGCCGGTATGAAGGAGCTGGGGACGCGCCGGGCCCGCGGTGTGGCCGTCATCGACGAGAAGACGTCGGACGCCGACATGGACGCCATGGTGAAGGCGGGCATCCGCGGCATCCGCATCAACCTCGAGACCATGGGTGTCACGGACCCGGATGCCTCGGCCAAGCAGCTGGACGCGATGGTTGCCAAGATCGCGGGGCGGCCCTGGCACCTGCAGATGTATGCGCGGCTTTCGGTGATCGCGCCGCTGAAGGCGAAGTTCATGAGCCTGCCGATGCCGGTGGTTTTCGATCATTTCGCGGGTGCGAACGCCGCGCTTGGTCCGCAGCAGCCGGGCTTCGATGCGCTGCTGGAGATGGTGAAGTCGGGCAAGGCGTACGTGAAGATATCGGGCGCCTACCGGGCCTCGGTCGCCAAGCCCGGCTACGACGACGTCGCCCCCCTCGCCCGCGCCCTTATCGCCGCGAACCCGGCGCGGCTGGTGTGGGGCAGCGACTGGCCGCATCCCGACAGTGCTACGGTGCCGGGGCGCAAGAACACGGACCTTGCTCCGGCGCAGGACGTGGACGACGGGCGGTTGCTGAGCCTGGTGGGCGAATGGACCCAGGACGCGGCGGTGCGCAAGGCGATCCTGGTGGACAACCCCCGTCGGCTTTACGGCTTTACTTGACGAGCGCGGCCACGGCGTGTTGCAGCGCCGTGGCGTCGCCTTCGAGGTGTAGCAGCTTCTGTCGTGACCGCTCGCCGGACAGGATGCGGATCGCGGAACGCCGGATGCCGAGCGCCTTGGCCAGATAGGCGATGAGTGCTGCGTTGGCGGCGCCATCCACCGGCGGCGCCACAATGCGGAGTTGCAGCATCGTGCGCCCGTCCGGGCCCATGACGATGCCGTCGATCCCGTCGCGCGATGCCCGCGGCGTCAGCCGGACGGCGATGCGGATGCCGTTTGCACCGGGCGAGATCGGCAGGGCTGATGAAGGCGGGGCGCTACCAGCCGTTGCGGCGCTCCCATACGGCGGCGACATCGTCGTCCCCTTCTTCATCAATCACGTGGTAGCGGTCATGGGCAGCCGCCGTCATGCAGGTATGGTTCGGCGCGACGCGGACGAGGTCGCCGATCGCGAGGCCCGGGAAGGGCTTGGCCGGATCGAGGGCGACGACGCCATGCTCCTGATAGGCGCTGACGACCGTGCTGTGGCCGAATGCCGCAGCACCGTGGGCATCGAGCAGCAGGCCGAAGCCGTAATCGACCGGGCCGGCCTGCGTGCTGCGGTCCTTCGACAGCGCGATTCCGCCGGCATCGACGAGGAGGCGGTGCTCGTCAGGGCGGCGGCCGATGACGCTGGTCAGCACGGTCATGGCGATGTCGTCGAGCGCGTGGGTGTGGATACCGGCCTGGAACAGGTCGCCGAACATGTAGACGCCGGCGCGGACCTCGGTGACACCGTCCAGATGAGCGGCGTGGCGCAGCGTGGGGGAGCTGCCCATCGAGACGATATGGAGCGGATGGCCTGCGGCGCGGATTCGGGCGGCGGCGGCGGTGATGGCGGCGCGCTCCGTTTCGGCGAGGGCCGTCATGTCTGCCGGGCTGCGGCCGGCGTAGCTGTGGCCTGCGTGGGTCAGTACGCCGGCGAGGCTGTCGCCCAGTGCGGCGGCGACGGCCAGGAGGCGGTCTTCGTTTGCGGCCATGCCGCCGCGGTGCTCGCCGCAATCCACCTCGATCAGCGCGGGGATGCCGCGCATCGCGATCGCCCGGGCGGCGTCGGCATCGTCGGTGATGACCGTGACGCCGGCACCAGCCGCGTTGAGGGCGGCCACGCGGTCGAGCTTCTGCGGGGTGATTCCCACGGCGTAGATCATGTCGGACAGGCCTGCGGCCGCGAAGTATTCGGCCTCGGCCAGGGTGGAGACCGTCATGCCGCGCGCGCCGGCGTCCAGCACCATGCGGGCGACGTCGACCGATTTGGCGGTCTTCATGTGCGGGCGGAGTGCGACGCCGAGCCGGGCCGCGACGGCGGCCATGGCGTCGATGTTGCGGCGGAGTTTCCGGCGGTCGAGCACCAGGCACGGGGTGGGCAGGTCTTGCAGCTTCATGTCCGGGGGGACTCCCAGGTGGCATCGAGGTCGAGGGGGAATGACGGCCGCGGGAGGCGCTGCCAGTCGAAGCGGGCGAGGACGGGGCTGGTGAGGCCCGGGCAATCGACCTCGACGATCTGGTCGGGGCCGAAGAACTCGTCGAAGCCGCCGCGGAAGTGGCCGCGGGATTTGACCACCAGGCAGCGGACGGCGGCCAGGTCCACACCGAGGGCCTCGAGGAAGGCGGGGTCGGCGCATTGCACCCGGCGGCTGGCCACCGCGACGCGGACACCGGCCACGTCCAGCAGGGCCATGGGGCCGAGGGGAATGGTGTTGCCGGCGAAGATGCCCCGGCGGCCGCAGACGGGCTGGTCATGGAGGGCGAGGACGCGGGCCGCGTGGGTCCATTGCGTGTCGGCGTTGCGGCCGAATTGCGCGTTGAGCGAGGCCCCCTGCCCTGCCGCGTGGGCGTCGACGGCGAGGTCCGGGTCCCAGATCAGGCCGATGACGGCGTCGCGGACGTTGGCGGCCACGAAGGCCTTCAGGATGTGCAGGGTGTTGCCGCGGCCGCCGCCGCCGGGGTTGTCGGCGACGTCGGCGAAGGCGAGGCCGCGGCCGGTGTTGGAGGTAGCGAGCGCGCGGCCGACGCTTTCGTCGAGCGGGGTGATGCGGGTCTGGAAGCGTTCGCGCATGGCCCAGGCGGCCTCGGCCAGTTCCAGCGCCAGGGCGTGGGCGATGGCGGGGCCGGTGGCGGTGACGACGGCGGTGAGGCCGTTGAAGGCGGTGTCGCTGAAGGCGAAGCCGCCCATCACGGAGACGTTGTGGACGCTGCCGGCGTAGGGGGCCTCGGTCATGCGGCGCTGACCGAGGTCGATCAGTTCGCCGTAGGGGCGTTCATGCACGGAGGGCTCGGTCAGCATCGTGACGGTGGGCGGGACCAGCGGCACGCGGACGCTGGCGACCACGCCCGGGGTGCCGGCGATGAGGCGACGGAGGAGTTGCGCGCTTTCGGCGCCGCGTTCGCGCATGTCCATGTGCGGGTTGGTGCGATAGCCGACGAAGCCGTTCAGGGTTTGGGTGTTGGCTGCGGAGACGTTGGCGTGGAGGTCGAAGCTGCCGACGACGGGGATCCGGGGGCCGACGGTGTCGCGCACGAGGGTGAGCAGGGTGCCCTCGGGGTCGTCGTCCTCGGTCGTGAGACCGGCGCCGTGCAGCACGACGTAGACACCGTCGAGCGGCAGGGCGGCATGAAGCGTTTCCGTCCAGGTCGCGATCATGCGGCTAAAAAGGGCGTGATCGACGGGGCCGTTGGGCTCGGCCATTGCGAGCATCAGGGGGACCGGAGTCCAGGCGCCAGCAGCGTCCATGTCGGCGACGAAGCCGGGCATTTCGGCGAGCATGCGGGGGGCGGGGCTGCGGGCCTCATGCAGCAGGGAGTCGCCTTCCACCCAGGTGCGGCTGCGGAAGTCGGCCTCGGTGGCGACAGGGGCGAAGCGGTTGCACTCGATGGAGAACCCGAGCAGGGCGATGCGGCTCATAGCGCGACCCCCAGCAGGGCGGCGATGCGGGACGTGGCCTTGATGCCCGTGCCGGTGAGGACCACGACGGCGATGTCGTCCGGGCCGATCTGGCCGGCGGCCTGGAGGGCGGCGAAGGCGGCGGCGGCCTGGGCGCAGGTGGGTTCGACGTAGAAGCCGAGCCGGGCCAGGTGGATGACCTCGTCGGCGATCTCCTCCTCGGACAGCAGGATGCCGCCGCCGCCGCTGTCGCGCAGGGCGGCGACGACCTCCGGCAGGCGGATGGGGGCGGCGATCGCAGTACCTTCGGCGATGGTTGGCTGGATGGGGGCGGTTTCGAGCCCGACGGCGGCGGCGGCGATGGGGCCGCAGTTGAGCGGCTGGGCGGCCCAGAGCCGGGGCATGCGGTCGATGGCGCCGGTGCGCAGCAGGTCGGAGAAGCCCAGCCAACAGCCCAGCACATTGGACCCGGCGCCGCAGGGCATGATGACGTGGTCTGGCGCCTTGAAGCCGAGATCTTCCCACAGCTCGAAGGCCAGGGTCTTGGTGCCCTCCAGGAAGAAGGGATGCCAGTTGTGGCTGGCGTAGAAGATGCTTGGGGCGCGCGCCTCGGCGGCCGCACTGGTGTCCTGGCGGGTGCCCGGTATCAGCTCGACGGTGGCGCCGTGGGCGATCATCTGGACGGTTTTCGCCGGGCTGGTGCTGGCGGGGGCCATGATGGTCGCCGCCATGCGGCCGGCTGCGGCATAGGCGCTGATGGCGGCGCCCCCATTGCCGCTGCTGTCCTCCAGCACGGCGGAAATGCCCTGCGCGCGCAGCAGGCTGAGCATGACGCTGGCGCCGCGGTCCTTGAAGCTGCCGGTCGGCATGAACCACTCGCATTTCAGGTGCGCGATGCCGCCATGCAGGGGGCGGCGCAGGAGGGGGGTGCAGCCCTCTCCCATGGTGATGGGATCCAGCGGCATGAACGGAAACGCGCTCCGATACCGCCACAGGCTGCGTGTGCCGGTCTCGATGTCCGCCGCCCGCAGACCCGGCCCCGGTGTCAGCGCGAGCGGCTGGCCGGCGTCGCCGCACCAACGGGGAACAGCGAGCGGCCAGGTCTGGCCAGAGCGGGGGTCGACATAATCTACCATTCTACCAGCCTTGCCCCCCTGCGTGTGCGGGTGCAAGAGGGTGTGATGTTGAACGCAGTTGGATCGTAGACCCGCATGGACCACCCTACCCGCGTCGTCGCCACCCTGGCCCAGGACCTGGTTCGCATCGACAGCCGCAGCGGAGTGTCCAACCTCAAGATCGCGGAGCGGCTGGAGCGAGAGCTGACGGGCTTCGAGGTCGAGCGGCTGCCTTATTCGGACGAGAACGGCATCGACAAGGTGGCGCTGGTGGCGGTGCGCGGCCGGGGCGGGATGGCGTTCAGCGGCCACATGGACACGGTGCCCGACACCGGCTGGCTGACGGACCCATGGGGTGGGCGGATCGAGGACGACATGCTGTATGGGCTGGGGGCGGCGGACATGAAGGGGCCGGTCGCTGCCCTGGTGGTGGCGGCGCAGAGCCTGCCGGGCCGGATTCCGATCGCGCTGTTCCTGACGACAGACGAGGAAACGACGAAGGCAGGCGCGCGGGCGGTCGTGGGCAGCGAACTGGCGCGGCGGTTCGGGGCGACGAGCATTCTGGTGGCGGAGCCGACCAAGCTGATCCCGGTGCGCGGCCATCGCGCCCATATCGAGTTCACGGCGACGGCAACGGGCACGCAGGCGCATAGCAGCACGGGTCGCGGGCGGAATGCGAACTGGGACCTGATCCCGTTCCTGGCGGCGCTGCGGACGATCCACGAGCGCCTCCGCTCGGACCTGAGCCTTCAGGACCCGGCCTACGAACCGGCATTCAGCGACTTCAACCTGGTGATCGACAATTTCGGGGCAGCGGTGAATGTGACCGTCCCGCGGGCGACGGTGCGGGTGAAGTTCCGCTACAGCGCCAACGTCGACCCGACGCCGATCGTCGAGGCGGTGCGGGAGGCGGCGGCGGCGGCGCGGCTTAAGCTGAACGAGAAGCGAGAGGGCTCGCCGCCGGAATTGCCGGTGGACCATCGGCTGGTGCAGGCGGGCGTCGAGCTGACGGGCAATGCGCCGCGGACGGCGCCCTATGGGACGGACGCCTCGGAGCTGCAGGCGTTGGCGCCGTGCCTGATCTTGGGGCCCGGCGACATCGCGGTAGCGCATACGCCGCACGAGGCGGTGAGCGTTTCTGCGTTGGCGGAGGCGGTGCCGTTGTTCCAGCGGATGGCGGAGACGATGGCGCGGGGGTGATGGCGGGGGTTACTGTTCCGGGCGCGCCAGTTCCACCGCGAAGACGGTTTTCGAGCGCGGGCGATTACAGGGTCAGCCTGTCCGACACCGCTCGCTCGGCCACGTCCTCGTGTTGGTGCCGGTCGATGTTGACCGGCGCGTCCATGTCGATCTCCGGATGGCGTTATTCAAGATCGGAAGGCAGACCGCGTGACGCCTCGGAGATGAGTTCTAGGCAGCGTTTGACAGCGTAGAGCGACCGAGGATCATCGCTGAACGAAGCCAAACAGACCCGACGGGTACCGGCGGACGATGTCGGTTCCGGGAGGATCGTTGCCATCGATCTATGACCGAACCGGATCGAAGACAGCCGGAACGCCGCCAACGACGGCGTGTCGAGCGGACCGGTCACTTCCGCCCAAACCAAGCCATCAGGGATATCGCTGCAAGCGTCTGCCCGGTGTCTGCTGTGCAGGGGCGGGCGGAACCGCAACGATAGTTTCTCAAGCAGCCATCTTCTCCTCGTTCGGCGCAAACAGGAACTCCAGGTCGTCCACCTCGATCCCCGTCAGGTCCCCCTCCCCGCCTAGGGCGATGCGCGCCAGGTCGGCCTTGTGGGTCTGCAACTCGACGATGCGGTCCTCGACCGTGTCGGCGGCGATCAGCTTGTAGACGAAGACTGGCTTGGTTTGACCGATGCGGTGGGCGCGGTCGCTGGCCTGGTCTTCGGCGGCGGGGTTCCACCAGGGGTCGTAGTGGATGACGGTGTCGGCGGAGGTAAGGTTGAGGCCGCGGCCGCCGGCTTTGAGGCTGATGAGGAAGATGGGGACTTCGCCGGCCTCGAAGGCGCGGACGGGTTCGGCGCGGTTGGCGGTGTCGCCGCGAAGCTCGACGAAGGGGATGCCGGCCTCGGTGAGGCGAGGCTTGATA
Source organism: Rhodospirillales bacterium (assembly GCA_043748985.1). Classification (GTDB taxonomy): domain Bacteria; phylum Pseudomonadota; class Alphaproteobacteria; order Acetobacterales; family Acetobacteraceae; genus JBBROS01. The sequence goes on along the minus strand of JAYVEG010000291.1, from coordinate 14,992 downwards.
AGGTCGAGCATCGAGGTGAACTGGCTGAAGAGGAGGATGCGGCGACCTTCGGGGATCATCTCGCCGACCATCTCCATGAGGTCGTCGAGCTTGCTGGAGGTTTCGACCAGGCGGGCGCTGGGGAGTTTCACGAGGCGGGGGTCGCAGCAGACCTGGCGGAGTTTCAGCAGCGCGTCGAGGACCACGATGCGGCCCTGGGCGGCACTGAGCGTGGCGACCTGCTCGCGGACGGTTTCGTAGAGGGTGCCGCGGATGGTGTCGTAGAGCTCGCGCTGTTCGGGGGCGAGGTCGATGCGGCGGAGGATGGTGTGCTTGGGGGGCAGGTCGGTGGCGACCTCGGCCTTCGTGCGGCGAAGCAGGAAGGGGCGGATCCGGCGGATCAGCTGGACCCGGCGGGCGGCGTCGTTGTTCTTCTCGATGGGCGTTCGGAACCGCTTGGCAAACGTCTTGCGGTCGCCGAGCAGGCCGGGTTGGAGGAAGGCGAACTCGCTCCAGAGCTCCTGCAGGTTGTTCTCGATGGGGGTGCCGGAGAGGCAGAGGCGGTGGCGGGTGTCGAGCTGGCACACGGCGCGGGTGGCTTTCGCGTCCGGGCTTTTGATGACCTGCGCCTCGTCCAGCACCACGAGGTGCCAGGGGATGAGCTTCATCTCCTCGATGTCGCGCGCCAGCACGGTGTAGGTCGTGATGACCACGTCGGTTCCGTCCAGCTGGGTTCGGCGCTGGTGGCGGTCCGTGCCATGCAGCACGGCGGAGGTGAGGTGCGGCGCGAATTTCCGCAGCTCGGCGCCCCAGTTGGCGACCAGGCTGGTGGGCACGACGATCAGGGCCGGGCGATCGAGGCGGCCCTGCGCGTGTTCGATGACGATATGCGCGATGGTCTGGGCGGTCTTGCCGAGGCCCATGTCGTCGGCGAGGAAGCCGCCGACGTTGTTCTCGCGCAGGTGCTGCAGCCAGTCGACGCCGTGCTGTTGATACGGGCGCAGTATCGCCTTGAAGCTGTCGGGCACGACGACCGGCGGGATGTCGTCGCCGCCGCGGAACCGGTGGGCATAGGTCGCGACGGCCGCGCCCTTGTCCCAGTTGGTGGGCAACAGGTCCTCGAGATCGAGGACGGCGGGCGCCTCGCTGTCGGGCAGCACCAGCGCGCCCTCGGCCGTGCGGTGGGCTGCTTCTAGCAGGTCGGACATGACGGCCAGCAGGCGGCGGATGCGCTCGGCCGGCAGCTTGAGGATGCGGCCGTCCTCCAGGCTGGTGATGAGCTGGCCGTCGACGATCTGTGCGGCGTCGATGCCGCCCCGATCGAGCAGACGCGTGAGGATGGGGAGCAGGGGGATGCGGTCGCCATCGATGTCGATGCCGAAATCGAGCGAGAAGGTGCCGCCCGCCTGGTCGGCGATGCGCACGTCGTATTCGCCGACGGACTTCACGATGCGCGGGCCGAACTCGCGGTCGATCTTGCTACGCCAGCCGAGTGCGACCAATGCAGGCACGCGCTCGGTGACGAAGGCCTGCCACTTCTCGGGCGCGTCGCGGCCGACGTAGACGTGGACGATGCGGCCCTTGGCCGTGCTGCCGGGCACGCGCATCTGGCTCATGCCGTCCTGGCGCAGGATGGCGACGGCGGCGGCTTCGGCAGTGCGGTCGCGGCGGACGAACGACTCGGCGCCGGGGCGGTCGCCGGGGCGGCCTACGCGGACGAACTGCTTCTCGTCGTCGTGCAGGATGGGCACGCCTTCGTAGTCGAAGGCGATCGTCAGCGCATCGATCCGGGTCATGCGGCCGTAGTCGTCCGGTGCCTCGACCTGTTCCAGGCGGAGGATCGGGGCCATGGAGCCTTCGAGGATCACGGGCTCGGCAGCGATGACGATGACGGGCTCCGCACGGCGGGGGGCGCCGCGGCTGGTGCCGATCTTCGGGTATGGGGATTTGGCGGGATAGGGCGAGGTGGGGCGGCGGCCTGCGACGCCGGGGCGGGCTGGTGCCGCTTTCGGGCTTGCGGGCGGCGGCGTTGGGGCGGGTTTGGCCGGCGTTGTCGCTGTGGCGGCACGGACGCGGATACGGCCCATGGCCCCGGAGACGCCATCGACATACCAGGGTCCGGTCGAACCCAGGATCACGCCGGATTTCGGCGGCAGGTTCGGGGGAACATTGGCGGCGAAGGCGCGGTCCTCGCCGAGGGTCAGCACCTTGCTATTGGCATGCCAGCGGCCGCTGCCGAGCCGGGCCAGCAGGCCGAGGATGGAGGCGACGGCCTCGGGCGCCACCGCGGTCCGTGCTTCCGATCCACCGAGCAGGCGGGCCAACGACCGTGCGCCGTCGCCCGTCGTCTTGCTGGCGAGGATGCGGGCGGGGTTGGTGGGTTCGAGGCGGCCGGTGCGCTCGCCCAACAGGAAGGTGGCGATGGTGGCAGCCTGGGGCGGCTGGGCGGGCGACAGCTCGAACACCAGGCGGCGGCGCTCCTCGTCGACCGGTTCTGTCAGCGTGCCGATGAAGTCCTTCTGCACGGCACGGCGCAGCGCGGGGTAGCGGTCGAGTGCCGCCAGTGCGCCGGCTGCGAGATGGGCACAGCCGGGCATGCGACAGGTGCAGGCGTTGGCGAAGACGACGCGATTGCCGGGCTGCGAGGGGCGGATGGTGCCGCGGTTGGTGAGGCCCAGGTGCTCGACGCTGACGGCGATGGCGTCGGGCTCGAGCGTGACCTCGACTGTCCCGAGCAACAGCAGGGTGCGGCCACGGGTCAACGCGCGTGCGTCGAACACGCGGCCGAGATCCTCGGAGGAGAAGGGCGCGATCATGCCAGGGGGCATTCGGGCAGGCGGCGGAAGGGGATGGCGAAGCTCCGAGGCGGCAAACGCCTCACATAGCGCGGATCGTGGCGGAGCGGGTGGGTTGTTTGGGTAAAAAAAAACGAAGGGGCGGGGCCCAGGTCGACCGCCGCCCCTCGTTCGTGGTCGTGCCGCCGGCTGTTAGCGGACGTAGCCGTGGCCAGAGGTGGAGACGTAGCCGGCGACCGTGACGCAACCGATCTGGTCACCAACCGACATGGCATGGGCGCCGCTCGTGTCGTGGGCGCATTCCTGAACGGCCGAGTCTCCGGCGAGGCGATGTCGGCGGCCAGCTTCGTGCTGTTGGCGACACCCGCCGTGCTGCTTGCAAGGGAGTTGGCCTTGATGTCGCGGGAGAACGGTACGTTGTTGGTCGGACCCGGTACACCGACATTTTTTTATCCGGCGGCAATAGCTTAAGAGACCGCCATAAAATTCTGCGCCTCGTCGAGATTGCTTCAACGGGGCGTGCACGCTTCGCTCAAGAGTGCGATTGCAGCCCTCGAGCGTTGAGGCGAACCAGGCCATTTATATCGAGCAGACTTATGCGTCCTCGACCGGTTCGGATCAGCCCCTGCACCTGCAACGCGGTCATCGCGACGGTCACCCCGGCGCGACGCACACCCAGCATTGCGGCAAGAACCTCGTGGGTGATGTGAACTTCATCCGCACCCAGTCGCGCGCGGGCCATCAGCAGCCAACGAACCAACCGTTGAACGAGGCTGTCACGCGCATTGACGGCTGCGGTCTCCATGATCTGCCGCACCAGATCCTGCACCGCGAGGCGCGCCGGGTCGGCGGGAGCATAGGCAAGGTCCACGGGGCCCGCAGCCAACAACCGCTTGGCATCAGGAACCGTCATTCGAATCGCCTCGCCATGCACCTGGACGATCGCGGTCGCGAACGCTGCCCCCGACCCGGCGACAAGTTCCAGCAGACCGACAACCCCTTCGGGTCCGATCATGGCAAGCTGGGGTGAGGTCGTCGTGCCGGGTCCTTCCATCAAACATACCAGTCCGGTTTCCACGAAGTGGATGTGGCGCAGCGGAGCACCCCGGTCGGCGAGAACCTGCCCGCTTGCTAATCGCACCGGCACAAGACTGCCGTTGTCAGCATGCGGCAACCCAGACAGCACGACGTTGCGAAAGCTCGTGGCCGGTCGAGCGGCGCGCAGCTCCGTCAGGGATTGATCCGTCACGAAGTCCCTTGTGGCGACCATTGAGCGTCGCGACCAAATTGTTTCAAAGAGCGAGATTGGGCGCGATCTCTTAACTTAACAAGTGATCGCGGTGCGCGCCGACGTCCTTGATGCCAAATCTGGCAGAAGTCCCTGCTGCCTGGATGAGGCCGATCGCTCATTTGTGATTCTGGCTTGGTAAATAAGACGTGATTGCAATATCACGGACGCTTGATCCAGATGTCTGACAGGTAATTCTCCTTCAGTTACGGAGTGTGTCTCCCCTGCCACGCAACGCGACTGCCGTCATCTTGTCTGATGTCATCACCAGAACTTTGGTGGCGTTGCCCGCATATAGAGAGTCAATCCCGTGCAGCGGCCGGGACCACGGAATTGCGCCGCGCATCATCAAGAGAGGTTACCCCATGAACTATCGTCTCCTGCTGCTTGCAGCGACCATCCTGGCGGTGCCGGCAGCCGCACGCGCCGGGACCGTGAACGGCGTCTACGTGAGCCTCGGCGCCGGCGTGAACTTCGAGACTGCGACGAGCGTCGATTCCGTTCGGTTCGGCAACACGTCCCTCGGCCAGGGCAAGCTGCGCGAGCGCTTCGACACCGGGTTCCGGACCAGTGCCGCCGTTGGCTACGGCTTCGGCAACGGCCTTCGGGTCGAGCTGGAGGGCACGTATCTCGAGAACGGCGTGAGGCGGCTTGGCGTCTTCCAGAACGGCGGCGGCTTCGCCGGCAGCAACTTCGCCCCGTCGCCCACGCGTACCAACGGCAACCGCGACAAGTACGGCGGTCTGGTGAACGTGCTGTATGACATCGACCTGAAGCAGTTCGGCCTCGATGCGCCGATCACCCCATACATCGGCGTGGGTGCGGGCTACCTGCAGGCGTTCAACCAGAACGTCACCTACACGAATGGCAGCAACGCGCTGCTCCGCTCGACCGGCACGGACGGCAACTTCGCCTATCAGGCAATCATCGGTGCGGCCTACGATATCCCGGCCGTCCCGGGCCTCGCCGCGACGATCGACTACCGCTTCCTGGGGACCACGGACCCGCTGAACTACAAGGGCCAATACTTCGCGGGCACGACCATCACCCGCGCCCGCATCCGCGAGAGCCAGGACTACAACCACACCATCATGGTCGGGCTCCGCTACGCCTTCAACGCCGCGCCGCCGCCGGTCGTCGCCGCGGCCCCGGCCCCGGCCCCGCAGCAGGCGGCACGCACCTACTTGGTGTTCTTCGATTGGGACCGTGCGGACCTTACCGATCGGGCGCGTCAGATTATCGCCGACGCTGCCCAGGCGACGACCCGGGTCCAGGTGACACGCATCGAGGTGTCGGGCCACACCGACACCACGGGCACGGCCCGCTACAACCAGGGCCTGTCGGTACGCCGGGCCCAGAACGTGGCCGCGGAGCTGGTCAGGCTTGGCGTTCCGCGGGAGTCGATCACGACGCAGGGTTTTGGCTTCAGCCGTCCGCTGGTTTCGACCGGTCCGGGCGTGCGCGAGCCGCAGAACCGGCGCGTCGAGATCGTCCTGCGCTGATCTGACGGCCTTGGGGCGGGATGCAATGCATCCCGCCCCAAGGAGCTAACTGCTAAGGATAAAGACGTTTTCCTGGGCCGTACATCACAACGAGATCGTTGGGGTCGGCTAGGTTGAGCATGGCCCGGGCACGTTCATCGAGCGTGTCAGGGTCGAGCCGTAGGGTGCGCAGCCCTGCCACCCGGCGTTCCATCGTGTCACGCTCCAGCTCGACGCGCTTCAGGTCCGTTTGCACCGTCTGAAGCTGGCCTTGGCGCAGCGCATAGGCTTGGAGCCCACGCTCGCCTTGGGTCGCGTTCCAACCAAAATAGGCGACCAGCGTCAGAAAAATGGTCGGAGCGACGGTCGCGCGAAGAGCGTGCTTGATGCGTCTGCCGAGGCCCATGATCGCTTTCTCTCGCCTGATGTGAAGATGTTACACCGGGTTTTGGCCAGAGGCATATGGTTTGTTTGCGTACTTCCCATCCGCCTTCAGCCCCCGCCTGCACCAAGAGGGCTGCCGGACGATCAGCGCTTGAGAATGGTCCGCCCGGCGTAGCGGGCTGCCGGACCGAGTTCGGCCTCGATCCGGATCAGCTGGTTGTATTTCGCGGTGCGGTCGCTGCGGGCGAGCGACCCTGTCTTGATCTGCCCGCAATTGGCGGCAACGGCCAGGTCGGCGATCGTGCTGTCCTCCGTCTCTCCGCTGCGATGGCTCATCACCGTGGCGAATGCCGCGCGCTGCGCCATCTCGATGGCTTCGAGGCTTTCGGACAGCGTGCCGATCTGGTTGACCTTCACCAGGATCGCATTGGCCGTCTGCGTCTCGATTCCCCGCCGCAGCCGCTCGGTGTTGGTCACGAACAGGTCGTCGCCCACCAACTGCACCTTTGCGCCCATCACGTCCGTCATGTGCTTCCAGCCCGCCCAGTCATCCTCGGCCAGGCCGTCCTCGATGCTGATGATGGGGTAGCGCGCGCACAGGTCCTGGTAGTAGGCGACCATGCCGGCGGAATCGAGCTTCTTGCCCTCGCCCTGCATGTCGTAGACGCCGTCCTTGAAGAACTCGGTGCTGGCCGGGTCCAGGGCATAGGTGATGTCCTCGCCCGGCCGATACCCGGCGATCTCGACGGCCTTGGTGATGAATCCCAGCGCTTCGTCCGCCGACTTCAGCCCCGGTGCGAAACCGCCCTCGTCGCCGACGTTCGTGTTGTGCCCGGCATCGTGCAACTGCTTGCGCAGCGCATGGAACACCTCGGATCCCATCCGCACCGCATCGGCGAAGGTCGCGGCGCCCACGGGCTGGATCATGAACTCCTGGATGTCGATAGGATTGTCCGCGTGCTTGCCGCCGTTGACGATGTTCATCATCGGCACCGGCAGCGTGCGGGCAAAGACGCCGCCGACGTAGCGGTACAACGGCAGCCCGTAGTCTTCCGCGGATGCCTTCGCGATGGCGAGCGAGACGGCCAGGATGGCATTGGCCCCCAGACGCGACTTGTTGGGGGTGCCGTCCAGGTCGATCATGATCTGGTCGAGCTTCAACTGGTCGGTTGCGTCCATGCCGCCGATGGCGTCGAAGATCTCGCCTTCGACGTTCGCGCAGGCGGTCCGTACGCCCTTCCCGCCGTAGCGGGTCTTGTCGCCGTCCCGCAGCTCCGCCGCCTCATGCGCGCCGGTGCTGGCGCCGGACGGCACCGCTGCGCGCCCCATGCTGCCGGTATCGAGCACGACATCGACTTCGACGGTCGGGTTGCCCCGGCTATCGAGGATTTCGCGGGCGACGATGTCGGCGATGGCGCTCATGGCGGGGTCCCAGGCTGTTGCTGGGCGGTGGGTTAGCGGGTTTTCGCCAAGGCGGCTAGCTGGCCTCTATTCGGCCGCCACGTTTTCCGGCACCCGCGCGAGCTTCACTGCGGGAACCAGCAAAGCGACCAGCAGAGTCGCCAGCGCGACCAGGAACACGGCCCAGAACGTGATGTGCAGGGCGTGGCCGAGCGCATCGCGGATGGCGGCGTCCCCGGCCAGGAGGCCGGCATGGTCGAGCAATTGCCGGATCTGGTCGAATGCGACGGCCTCAGTGGCCGGCGCATGGTGGGCCAGGCTGTAGTTCAGCACGGCCCCGAGCACCGTGGCGCCCAGCGTGCTGCCGAGGTTGCGGGAGAAGATGTTGGACGCCGTGGCGGCCCCACGCTCCGTCCAGCCGACGCTGTCCTGGATGATGACGATGGCCGCCGTGCTGAGGAAACCCATGCCCAGTCCGATTACGGTCGATCCCGCGCCAGCCAGGATCGGCGACGAACCCGGCGCCAGCAGGACGAACGCCACGCCGCCGATGGGCAGGAACGCGCCGCCGACCAGCAACGTGCGGCGCAGCCCGATGCGCGGGAAGATCCGCGCGGCGGTGGTGGCGCCGATGGGCCAGCCGAGCACCATCATCGTCAGCGCGAACCCGGCAACCATGGCGGACTGGCCGAGCACGCCCTGGACATACATCGGCAGGAAGGTGGTCAAGCCGATGATGGTCATGCCGCTGAGCAGCGTGGCGGCGTTCGCGGTGGCGATGGGCCGCCGGGCCCAGAGCGCGAGGGCGACCATGGGGTCGCGGGCGCGCATCTCCTGCAGCACGAACAGCGCTGTTGCGGCCACGAAGACGGCGGCGCCCAGCGCGGCCGGCGTGGTGCTGTCGGTGCCGACCCAGGTCAGAGCCAGCATCAGGGCTGACATCGCGACGGTGAACAACGCGGCGCCGAGCACGTCGACGTGCCGGGACTGGGTGGACACGTCCTCGCGAAGGTAGCGCCAGAAGCCGTAGCTGGCGGCGATTCCCACCGGCACGTTGATCCAGAATACCCAGGCCCAGCTGAGATGCGCGATGATCAGCCCACCGGCCAGGGGCCCGAGCACGGACGATACGCCCCACACGCTGGCGAGCCATCCCTGCACCTTGCCGCGCTCGCTGGCGGGGTAGAGGTCGCCAACGACCGTGAGGACCACGGGCTGGATGGCGCCGCCGCCGATCCCCTGGAGCAGCCGGAACACGATGAGGGAGGGCATCGACCAGGCGAAGCCGCACAGGATCGAGCCGACGAGGAAGATGGCGATGCCGACGAGCAGCACCGGCTTGCGGCCATAAAGGTCGCTGAGCTTGCCGAAGACCACTGTGGTTGCCGTCTGGGTCAGCAGGAAGCTCGAGAACACCCACGAGTAGAGGTGTAGGTCGCCAAGCTGGCCCGCGATCTGCGGCATGGCAGTCGACACGATCGTCGCCTCGATCGCGATCATGAACATGGCTGCCATGATGGCAGCCACCACGAAGGGTCGGCGGATCGATGGATCGGGCATATGGCGTCACATGGGGCACGGTGCTGCAATGCGGAACATGCGTTCGGCGCATGGCAGGTCTTTCAATGGGGAGAACAGCGGTGATCGAATTCTTTGGGCAGCCGGAACCAGGTGCTGCACGGCCGTTCAGCCGGGCCGTGCGGGCGGGCGGCATGGTGTTCGTTTCGGGCGCCTCTGCGCCGCATGACCCGGCGCGCGGCGTGTTCCGTGGTGAGACGCCTGCCGAGGAAGTTCGCAACGCGCTGGGCTTTGTGGCCGGGGTGCTGGCGGAGGCGGGGAGCGGGCTGGACCGGGTGGTGCAGGTGACGATGCTGATCACCGATCCCGCGGATTATGCGGCGTGCAACGCGGAGTATGTAACGCATTTCCCGTCCGGTTTGCCGGCCCGGCACACGGCCCGATTCGGTGTGCCGACAGAGGCCCGGGTGGCTTTCGGGTGCATCGCTTTGGCGGGGTAGTGCCTTGGTTGTTCTCGTGGCTCGTCAGCCGACCCGAGGCGCTGGCGTTCGCCACCGCAGGAACGGCAGCTCGACCAGCCGACGAGACAGTGCCGCGCAGACCAGCGTCAGCGGGGCGCCCAGTGCAACCAGCAGGACAGGCGTCAATGGGAGGAACACCAGCAAAGTCTGCGCGACCGGAAACGCATAGAGATAGGTCCCGTAGGAAACATCGCCGACCCGCGCCATGAGCGGCGCGGTGAGCGGCCTGGCGAGGCCGAGCGCCAGCACGACGAACGGCAGGATCGCGTGCCATGCAATGGGCGCCATCGGCGTGGGGGCCAGGATGAAGATGGCCAGCCCCCCTGCCCCGGCCAGCGCCAGATTCGGGCGCACTACATCGCGATAGATCCAGGCGGTCACGCCCATCATGAACTGGAGAGCGCAATCCGTGATGGCGATGCTGCGGATGTCGGCAAGCCAGACGGGCGCGTGACCCGCGCGGGTCGCGACGATGGCCAGGAGCATTCCCCAGGTAACGGCAAGCGGCAGCAGCACCCGGCGCGGCCTCAGAAAGCCCAGCCATGCCAGCGCCAGCGTTGCGGCGTAACACAACACCTCGATGCGCAGCGTCCATAGCGAGGCATTGACGAGCACAGGCAGCGGGTTGGTTTCGAACACACCGGGCAGCGCTTGGGGGGGTGAAAACACCAGCGAGGCGAGCAGGCCCGACCATAGCGTCGGTGTGGCGAGATAGGCGGCGAGCGGCAAGGCCGTGACCAGCGGGCCGAGGACAAACACCTGGAGCAGGATGATCGTAAGGTAAGCCGGAACGATCCGGCGAACCCTCGCCGCGATGAAGGCGTGGGGGGAGTGTTGCTGGGCGGAGCGGGCGATGAGGACGCCGCTGAGGATGAAGAAGACGGCGACCGCCAGTGCGCCGCCATCGATGCTGTGCGACAGCAGTTTCGCGACGGGTTCGTCCTCGGGGTGGCCGGTCAGGATGTAGGCGTGGCTGAACAGCACCAGGAGGGCGGCCGCCAGGCGGATGGCGTCGAGGTTGTTGGGGAGAGGGGCGCCAGGCGTCGGGGCGAAGGCTTCGCCGATTGTCCGTGCTGGGCGCATGCGTCGCGGTTAGCAGGTCGCGCGGCGCCGGGCAAAGAGCCGGCGCCAACCGGTGCGTCAGGTGCGGCGGCGAAGAAAGAGCGCACAACAGGAGCCCTGGCTTGAGCGCGATCAAATGAGCGTAACACGTCGTTACAGGAAAGACTTAATTTATAGGTTCGCAAAGAATTTCACGTATCCACGAACAGCCGGGCAGCAGCCTTGGGCGTTGTTCAGCCGGCCTTTGCGAGGTCGTCGAACTGCTTCAGGCGGCCCAGCACCGCCGGCATCTCATGCAGCGGGATCATGTTGGCGCCGTCGCTCGGGGCGTGGTCCGGGTCCGCGTGGCATTCCATGAAGATGGCGGCGACGCCGACGGCGAGGGCGGCGCGGGCGAGGACGGGGGCGAATTCGCGCTGGCCGCCGGAGGATGCGCCCTGCCCGCCCGGCTGCTGCACCGAGTGGGTCGCGTCGAACACGATGGGATAGCCGGTGCGGGCCATGATCGGAAGGCCGCGGAAGTCGGTGACGAGGGTGTTGTAGCCGAAACTGGTGCCGCGGTCGGTGAGCAGGATGCTCTCGTTGCCGGTTTCGGCGATCTTGGCGGCGACGTGCTGCATGTCCCAGGGCGCCAGGAACTGGCCCTTTTTTACGTTGACGGCGCGGCCGGTTTCTCCGGCGGCGATCAGCAGGTCGGTTTGGCGGCAGAGGAAGGCGGGGATCTGGAGGACGTCGACGGCTTCGGCGGCCGGATCACACTGGCTGGCGTCGTGGACGTCGGTGAGGACGGGGATGCGGAAGCGTTCGCGGACGGCGGCGAGGATGGCCAGGCCCTCGTGCAGGCCCACGCCGCGGGCGGCCCGGGCGCTGGTGCGATTGGCCTTGTCGAAGCTGGATTTGTAGATGAGCGGGATGCCTGCGAAGCCGCAGATCTGGGTCAGCGCGTCGGCCATCTCGAAGGCGTGCGCCTCGCTTTCGATCTGGCAGGGGCCGGCGATCAGCACGAAGGGGCGGTCATTGGCGACCACGATGTCGCGGACGCGGACCTGGCGGGGGCCTGGGGGCAGCTCGTCGTCTTGTTCGTCCAGACCGTCAGACAAGGCGGGACTGCTTCACAGCGGCGCCGATGAACCCGGAAAACAGGGGATGCGGGTCGAGCGGCTTGGACTTCAGTTCCGGATGATATTGCACGCCGATGTACCAGGGGTGGCCGGGCAGCTCGACCGTCTCCGGCAGCACGCCATCGGGCGACATGCCGGCGAAGCGCAGGCCTGTGGCCTCCAGCCGGTCGCGGTAGTTGATGTTGACCTCGTAGCGGTGGCGGTGGCGTTCGCTGATGGCGGTGCTGGCGTAGACGGCGCTGATCAGGCTGTCGGGCGCGAGTGCCGCGGGGTAGGCGCCGAGCCGCATGGTACCGCCGAGGTTGCCGCCTTGCTCGCGGCGCTCGACTTCGTTGCCGCGGGTCCATTCGGTCAGCAGGCCGACGACCGGGTTTTCGCAGGGGCCGAATTCGGTGCTGGAGGCGTCGTTCAACCTTGCCATGTTGCGGGCGCATTCGATGACGGCCATTTGCATTCCGAAGCAGATGCCGAAGAAGGGCACGCGGCGTTCGCGGGCGAAGCGGACGGCGGCGATCATGCCGGGGGTGCCGCGCTCGCCGAAGCCGCCGGGGACCAGGATGCCGTGGACGCCTTCGAGGCGGCTGACGGCGTCCGGTTGCTCGAACACCTGGCTGTCCACCCAGTCCAGCACGACGCGGACATGGTTCTTCACGCCGCCATGGATCAGCGCCTCGGACAGGCTTTTATACGAGTCGAGCAGGCTGGTGTATTTGCCGACGACCGCGATGCGGACTTCGCCCTCGGGTGCTCGGACGGTATCGACGATCCGCTGCCAGGCCGAGAGGTCCGGCTCGTTCTCGAAGGGCAAATGGAAATGCCGCAGCACTTCGCGGTCCATGCCTTCCTCGTGGTAGCTGATGGGCACGGCATAGATCGTGTCGACGTCCAGCGCTGCGATGACCGCGTGTGGGCGGACGTTGCAGAAGTTGGCCATCTTGCGCCGCTCGGCCTCGGGGATCTGGCGGTCGCAGCGGCACAGGAGCATGTCGGGCTGGATGCCGGCGTTCTGCAGTTCCTTCACCGAATGCTGGGTCGGCTTTGTCTTCAGCTCCCCGGCGGAGGGGATGTAGGGCACCAGGGTGAGGTGCACGAACATGGTCCGCTCGTCGCCCATATCGTTGCCGAGTTGGCGGATAGCCTCGAGGAAGGGCAGGCTTTCGATGTCGCCGACGGTGCCGCCGATCTCGATCAGCGCGAAATCCACGTCGTCCGTTTCGCGGGTGATCGCTTCCTTGATGGCGTCGGTGATGTGCGGGATGACCTGGACCGTGCCGCCGAGGTAGTCGCCGCGGCGCTCCTTGGCGATCACCTCGGAATAGATGCGGCCGGTGGTGGCATTGTCGGCCTTGGTTGCGTGGACGCCGGTGAAGCGCTCGTAATGGCCGAGGTCGAGGTCGGTTTCCGCGCCATCGTCGGTGACGAACACCTCGCCATGCTGGGTGGGGCTCATCGTGCCGGGATCGACGTTGAGGTAGGGGTCCAGCTTGCGTAGCCGGACGCGATAGCCGCGTGCCTGCAGGAGGGCGCCGAGGGCCGCCGAGGCCACGCCCTTGCCCAGAGAGGACACCACGCCGCCGGTGATGAAAACAAACCGCGTCATGGGCGCCCCCGATACAGCAAGGGGAGCCCGATGCGAAACCGCCACCTGAGAACCCTTAATTGGTGGGGACGGCGGGGGCGCGCGGCGCGGCGGGCGCGGGTACGGCCGGTGGCGACTCGGGCGCAGCGCCCAGCACGGGTGCCCCGGACAGCGCGGGCCCGGCCGCCGGCGCACTCAGGGGCGGCGGGTTGTCCAGGATGGAGCGGCCTGCGCCGACCGTGCCGCGGTTCATCAGAGCCAAGGTCAGCGACAGCCCGAAGAAGATGGTCCCCAGGATGGCGGTGGTGCGCGTCAGCAGGTTGGCGGTCCCCCGGCCGGACATGAACCCGCCCATACCCTGCGACGTGCCGATGCCGAGTCCACCGCCCTCGCTGCGCTGGATCAGCACGACGCCGATCAGGGCCAGGGTGACGAACAAGTGGGTAATGAGAAGGACGGTGGTCATGACCGTCGGGTTCTAGGCGGGTTCGGGGGGGATGGGAAGGGTTGCAGACCGGATCGTCCAGCTCTTGTCCGATCGAAGTTGATCGGGACAGCTCCAGAGTCTTGATCGGGGGCGTGGACCCCTTCGATCAGACGAAGTTGTCTGATCGGATACCGCTTTAGCCGAACACCTCCGGGTTGACGGCGTGGGCCACGGTCGGCGTGCCGTCCAAGACGCTCAGCAGGTTTTGCGCCGTGACGACGCCGATCGCCGCCCAGGCCTCGGTCGTCACTCCGGCGACGTGGGGCGAGGCATAGACCGTCTCCATATGGAGGAGGGGGTGTGCCGGGTCCGGCGGTTCTGGGTCGAAGACGTCCAGTCCGGCGCCGGCCAGGTGGCCGGAGCGGATCGCGTCTGCCAGTGCGGCCTCGTCCACCAGGCCGCCGCGGGCGGTGTTGACGATGCAGGCGCCTTGTTTCAGCCGGGCCATGCGGGCGGCATCGAGGATGCCGATCGTTTCTGGCGTTTTCGGGCAGTGCAGGGTGACGTAGTCGGCCCGCGCCAGGGCGGCATCCAGGTCTGGTGCCGGCTCGTATCCTGCCGCTGCGATCGTCGCGGCGGGCACGTAGGGGTCGTGCACCAGTACCTCCATCTCCAGCGCCTTGCAGCGCGGGGCGGTGCGGCTGCCGATGCGGCCGAAGCCCACGACGAGCACGGTCTTGCCGGCCAATTCGCCGGGCAGGCCGGAGCGGCGGTCATGGCCCTCGCCCGTTTGCATGCGGCGGTGCATTTCGGCAGATTTCTTGGCCAGCGCGAACATCAGGTGGATGGCGTGTTCGGCGACCGCGCGGGAGTTGGCGGTGCCGGCGGTCATGAGGGGGATGCGGCGGGCGGTGAGGGCCGGGACCTGGACGGCATCGAAGCCGACGCCGAGACGGCCCACCACCTGGAGCATGGGGGCGGCGGCGATCTCGGCGGCGCGGAACCGTGTCGACGACAGCGTGATTGCGGCGGCGTCGGCCAGCAGCGCATGGAGGTCGATGGGCTGGATGGCGGGGTCGTAGGGTGTCACGAGCACGTCGGGGCGGGCTTGCAGGATGGCGAGACCGTCGGCGGGCATGGTGTCGGGCACCAGGATACGTTTTCGATTGAGCACTGCGGTCCTCCTACTGTGAGGCTAGGCGCGGTTTCTGCGTGTGCCAAGGTGACTGTATCTTGGTGTTCTGGCCTTGGGCTGGGGGAGCGCCTGGTTGGTTTGGGGGGGCGGTTTTCTTCCGACGCTTGTGCGCCTGGCTTGAAGCCTTACTCCGACCTTCTTCCGCGAGAGCAGTGGGTGCGGCCCCTGATGGGGCGGGTGGGCGGTGGTCCTGGGTGGGGGTTAGCCGGCGCGTTCCCAGGTTTGGGGTGGGAGGAGGTCG
>JAYVEG010000290.1:0-2663 GCA_043748985.1 Rhodospirillales bacterium | reverse complement strand
TCGGGCTGGCCTTCGCCTTTCCGCTGGCGATCCTGGTCGCTCTGGGGCGCCGGGCGACAGGGCTGCCGGCGGTGCGGTTCCTGTGCGTGGTCTATGTCGAGCTGATCCGCGGCGTACCGTTGGTGACGCTGCTGTTCATGGCAAGCGTGCTGTTCCCGCTGTTCATGCCGCAGGGGCTGAACCCGGACAAACTGTTGCGCGCGCAGGTAGCGATCATCCTGTTTGCCGCCGCCTACCTCGCCGAGGTGGTGCGCGCCGGGCTACAGGCGTTGCCGCGCGGGCAATTCGAGGCGGCGGACGCGTTGGGGCTTTCCTACTGGAAGAAAACGGGATTCATCATCCTGCCGCAGGCCTTGCGCCTGGTCATCCCGCCATTGGTCAACACCTTTATCGGCTTCTTCAAAGACACCAGCCTGGTGCTGATTATCGGCCTGTTTGACCTGCTGGCCGCCAGCAAGGTCGCGGTCAACGAGCCAGCCTGGGCTGCCTATTCGAACGAGGTCTACATCTTTGTCGCCGCGATCTATTTCGTGTTCTGCTTCTCCATGGCGCAATACAGCCGGCGGCTGGAACGCGACTACAACCGGTCGGCGCAGCGTTGACGGCCCCCAAACGGATCAAGCCATGAGCCAGACCCAGACGCCCGTCCCCGCCATCGAGCTCGACCGGGTCAATAAGTGGTTTGGCGCGATGCATGTCCTGCGCGACGTCACGCTCAGCGTCGCGCAGAAGGAGCGCGTCGTGGTGTGCGGCCCGTCCGGGTCGGGCAAGTCGACCATGATCCGCTGCATCAACCGGCTCGAAACGCACCAGGATGGCCGTATCCTGGTCGATGGGACGGAGCTGACGGACGATCTGCGCGCGCTCGACACCATCCGCCGCGAGGTCGGCATGGTGTTTCAGTCGTTCAACCTCTTCCCGCATTTGACGATCCTCGAGAACTGCACGCTGGCGCCGATCTGGGTTCGCAAGATGCCCAAGGCCGAGGCGGAGGAGTTGGCGATGAGCTACCTGCACCGCGTGAAAATCCCGGAACAGGCGAGGAAATTCCCGGGTCAGCTTTCGGGCGGCCAGCAACAGCGCGTGGCGATCGCGCGCGCGCTGTGCATGAAGCCGAAGATCATGCTGTTCGACGAGCCGACCTCGGCACTGGATCCTGAAATGATCAAGGAGGTGCTGGACACCATGATAAGCCTGGCCGAGGACGGCATGACGATGGTGTGCGTGACGCACGAAATGGGGTTCGCCAAGAAGGTCGCCGATCGCGTGATCTTCATGGACCGCGGCGAGATCGTGGAAGCCGGCACGCCCGCCCGGATGTTCGACGACCCACAGACAGACCGACTCAAATCGTTCCTGAGCCAGATCCTGAAAGACCACTGACTTTCATCGGCGGCTGCGAGCTGCCCGCCGCGCCGTCAGCAGCAGCAGGTAGCTGCCGATCGTGTCGTCCCGCGCGCCCGCCCGTTTGCACGCCAGGTCTGCCATCCGTAGGTCCGCCGATAACTGCAGCAATCCGTCCCAAGACCAGGCCCGCAGCTGCCTCATCAACGCCGCCGCCTGCCGGGGATAGACGGGCGGCATCAGCATCCCGCACGCCGCTTCCGCACCGATTCCCTCATCCACCAGCGCGCGCAGCTTCAGCAGGCGCTGCACGGGGTAGCCGAACGCGGCGATAATCCCCGGCCCCGTGGCGCCGTCATCCACCGCCCGCTGTGCGAGGGTCGCCGTCGCCTCCAAATCGCCGCCGAGTGCGGCGTCGAACAGGGCGGCGAACGAAACCTCGGTGGTGTCCACGCAGCACGCGAGCACCGCCTCCTCGTCGACCACCCCGCCTGGCCCGGCGTAGCTGAGTAGCTTGTCCAGCTCCGCCGCGCGTGCGGCCGTGTCGCCCGGCAGCGCCGCCGAAAGCGCCTGGATCGCCCCCTCCGTCGCCGTACAGGCCCCCGCCTGCAACGCCGCGCGGACCTCGCCGGCGACCATGGCGGGTGAGGCCGTGCGGCATTCGATCGCCGCCCAGTCCGCCCGCTTCTCCGCCAGCGCCCGCAGCTTGGACTTAGCCGTCAGCGCCCCCGCCTCGAGGATCACCAGGCTCGACAGATCACCGTCGGCCAGCTTGGCGAGCGGCACGGCCAGCGCATCGGCCGCATCCATCACCCGCACGACCCGGCGGCCCCCCACCAGCGACAGCGAACGCGCCTCGTCTACCACCCGCGCATGCTCCTCGCGCGCCAGCACACTGAGCCGGAACGGGTCCGCCTCCGTGCCGAGCACGGCGCGCGCCGCCTGTGCTGCGCGCGCACGCACCAGCCCCGCATCCTCGCCGAACAACAGCAGCAGCGACACGCGCGCCGGGTCGCGTAGCAATCCCGCGATCTGGGCGGGGGCTACGCGCAATCAGGCCGCGGCGCGCTGGTCGAGATAGACGGCGACTTGCTGCGAAATCTGCGCGCCGACGGCGTCGGCGAGGCGGCGTTGCGTCGTGCCCACGGCGAGGTCTGCCGCGAAATACTGCTGGTCCAGCACGTCCACGCCGTCCAACGACGTCGTTTGCCCATTGGTCAGCGTGGCGCCTGTCTCGACCGAGCGCAGCGCCCACGACGCGTTGGCGATCAGTCGGTAGCGGGTCATCGTCGAGTCCTGCTGAAATCCCACCTGGTCGA
>JAYVEG010000289.1:0-8923 GCA_043748985.1 Rhodospirillales bacterium | reverse complement strand
CTGGATCACGGTGGCGTGCGGGGCGGCGGCCTGTTCCAGCGCGGGCATGCCGGGGCCGACGACGACGACGACGCGGTCGAACACCTTTGCACAGCTGGCGATGAGGTGCTGGAGCATCGGCTGGCCGGCGATCGCGTGCAACGCCTTGGGCAGCACGGATTTCATCCGTGTCCCGAAGCCTGCGGCGAGCAGAACGGCAGTGGTTGTCATATCAGCGGACTAGCCGTGTCGATGGCTCCGTGTCAAAGACTGACGTGTCAATTTTCTTTACAGTTTTTGCGTGACGCGAGACGCGTACGGTGAAAACGCTCAATTTTGATGTGCCTTGGGGGTGCCGATTTGCCGTGATAGCGGTCGAATGCACATGCCTTCGGCCGATACGGTGCGCATCTTCGAACGGAGCCCCTACAGATGGCAGGCGATCTGTACGATGTCGCCGCGACCATGCGGGCGGTCGATGTCTCCATCACCGGGGAGCTGGTGGCGGAAGCGCGTTCCGTGGGGTTGGAAGCTTATGGAAGTGCTGCAGACGAGGCGGACGCCATCCTGAACGCGGTCGACATCATCCTGCACGGCACCCCGATCGGCCGTCCGCGCTGAGCCTACTTTGTGGCCAGGTACATCGTCGCATCGCCGAACCAGCGGGTGCGGAACGCGATCCGCACCGGAACCAGCGGCCCACCCGGCGTCAGCGGCGCGAACCAGGCTGTGCTGGTATGCGGGCGCTGGAGGGTCGCGCGGTCCTCGGCGAGCATGAACCCGGCGGTTTGGCGGCCTATAAAGTCGCAGCGCAGCGTCATGCCGGCAAACGACGAGCGTCCGGTCGGCTCCAACGTCTGGGGCCCGGCGGTGCGGGCCTCCAGCATGCTGAGACGGCGGCCGTCGAAGGTGGTGGCGCGGCCATCGCAGCGGCCGGTGCGCTGGATGGTGTGGATCAGGTCCGCCATCGCGCTGAGTGTGTCGATGGTGTCGGCCTGCTGTGCGGGCGGGACCGGCTCGCGCTCGGTCTCGGTGGGGGGGACCAGTTGACGGATCAGCGGTTGGCCGTCGCGGTAGTCGATCCGGGTGACGCGCTGGCTGCCGCGCAGGGTGCCGACGCTGTAGAAGCGATCCGGCACCGGGCGGCCACTGACAAAGCGGCCCTCGACCGTCGTGGATTGTTGGCTGCTCATCAGCAGGCTCAGGCCGCCGACGGTGCGGTAGTCGACGCGGACGCGATACCGGTCCGTGGTCACGTCGATATCGGCGTCGAGGTCGATGACGTTCAGGCCGGCCGCGTAGGTCTCGTAATGCACCTCGACCGCGCGGGCCGGGTGGGCGATGAGTACGATCAGCAGGCCGAACAATGCGCGCATCGTCGGTATATTGGCCGCGGGCTGCTTGACACCACCCCCAGGGCTGCGCGATGAACCCGCGCTCCGGCCAGACTTGCACGGGGCACGGGCGCGTAGCTCAGCGGTAGAGCATTCGCTTCACACGCGAAGGGTCACAGGTTCAATCCCTGTCGCGCCCACCACCGTCCTTTCGCGGCCACCACCGCGCGTGGAGCAGCTGCGGGGCAGATACAGATGGGGTCAGCGCCCGGGTAGGCCGGGTTCGCCCAGGTCCCACCATAGGCCGGCGAAGGCTGCGATGCCTTCTCGTGCTGGGGCGACCAGCAGGTGTTCGTCGGGGCCGTGCTGTTTGCAGCCGTTGTAGCTGTGGGGGACCCAGAGCAACTGGACGCCGAGGTGGTCCATGAAGACGTCGTTCGGCAGGCCGCCGCCGCTGTTGGGGATGACCTGGACCTTTTTGCCCAGGGTGGTTTCCATGCTTTTCACGGCCCAGCCGACCCAGGGGTTGGTGGGGTCGCTGCGGCGTGCGGGCATGCGGATGCCGTAGGGGACGATCTTGACCTCGGGGAAGCCGTGTTCGTCCAGGTGGCGGCGCAGGGCGGCTTCGAAGGTGAAGGGGTCGGTGTCGACGGTGTAGCGTATCTGGCAGTGTGCGATGGCGTTCGGCGCCACGGCGTTGACGGGGCGTTCGGGTCGGCCGCTGAGCATGCTGAGGACGATGAAGCTGGTCCAGGCGTAGACTTTTTCGGCGGCGGTGAGGCCGGGTTCGCCCCAGTGGGGGTCGATGGTGGCGGCGGAGGGGTCGCTTTCCAGCTCGCAGCCGTCGAGCAGGGCGCGGATGGAGTTGGAGACGCCGTTGGGGAGCCAGCCCTTGACGAGGATGCGGCCGTTGCGGTCGGCGATGGCGTCGATGGCGTGGCTGAGGACGATGGCCGGGTCCGTTGTCATGCCGCCCCAGTTGCCGGAGTGCACGCCTCCTGGTCGGACGTCGACGACGAGGTCGAAGTGGAAGGTGCCGCGGGTGCCGGTGGAGAGGGTGGGCACGTCGGCCTTGCTGCGGGGGCCATCGCTGGCGAGGAGGACGTCGGCGGCGAGGAGATCCTTGTTGGCGGCGACGATCTCGCTGAGGCCTTTGGAGCCGCTTTCCTCGCCGGTTTCGATGATGAGCTTGATGTTGTAGCCCAGCGAGCCGCCGCGTTCGGCGATGACGGCTTCGAGGGCGCTGAGGTTGATGGCGTGCTGGCCCTTGTTGTCGGCGGAGCCGCGGCCGTACCAGCGGTCGCCTTCGCGCTGCAGGATCCAGGGGTCGAGGCCATCGCGCCACTGGTCTTCGAGGCCGCGGACGGTGTCGCCGTGGCCGTAGGTGATGACGGTGAGGCCGGGCCCTTCGATGCGTTCGGCGAGGAGGATTGGGCCGCTGCCGGCGATGGGGTTGGGGTGGATGGCGTAGGTGAAGCCGAGCCGATCGAGGAGGGGGCGCATGCCTTCTTCGAGGTAGCGGGGGAGTTCGGCGGCGTATTCCGGGTCCTGGCTGGTGCTTTTGATGGCGACCAGTTCGGCGAGGCGGATTTCGAAGCCGCCTTCGTCGAAGAAGGTCAATGCCCGTTCGATCGCCCCTGCCCTGCTGCTCATGTGCTGCTCCCAATGCTGGGTCCACCGAACTGCGGGCGCCGCCCCGCGTCAATACTCGGACCACACATGGAGTAGGCTCATGGCGAATGAAATCACCTGGTATGTCGTCGCAGATGGCGGCAAGGCACGGGTGCTGACACTGAACGACGGCGCCATGCGGACGATGGAGCACTTCGACAACAGCGGCCACGGCGACACGGATGAGGATGCGAGCGCGGGCACGAGCCAGTTGAAGGCGCCGAAGTCGGATCCGCATGCGCAGGCTAAGACGCATTTTGCCAAGATGGTTGCCGAACGGCTGAACGAGGCGGTGCGGAGCGGCAAGGTGGACGAGATCGTGCTCGCGGCGCCGGCGCATGTGCTGCACGACATCCGGGAGGGGCTGGACAAGGCTGCGACTGCGAAGCTGGGCAAGTCGTTCAGCAAGGACCTGACGAACACGCCGGACCACGACATGGCGTCCCACTTCCACTGACCTGCAAGCCCGGGTCGCCTTGCGGCGAGCCGGGTGAGGTCGTTCAGGCGCCGTCCAGGGCCAGGGCGGCGAAGGACGCCAGCCAGTGCTCGCCCATGTAGTCCCCGACGATGTAGGGCAATCCGGCCGCCAGGTGCGCGTCGGCGGCAGCCAGGACAATCGGTGCGTCGTCTGCCAGCGTGCGCAGGCACCAGGCCCGACTTAGATTGAGGCCGTCCAGATGGGCGAGTTTGCCGTCGGTGCGGTCGGTCACTATCGCCGGCTTGAACAACACGGCGGGTTGGCCTTTGGCCAGGATGGGCAGGAAGGCCTGGAACCAGGGCGCAAACCGCTCGGCGGGCAGCAGTCGGCGCATGCAGGCAGCCTCGATCAGCGTGCCGGAGAGGAAGTCGTCGCCGCTGGGTTCGCCCCAGGCGGGGCAGTCGCGATCTGCGCCGTACCAGCGCCATGCGGTCTGCTGGAGCAGGTCGAACAATGCCGGGTCGGCCGTCTCGGCCCAATCGGCCGCCATCAGCAGGCCGAATGCGGTGTTGAAATGTGTTCCTACGCGCACCGGGTAGGTTGCGAGCGGGAGGAAATCCGTCCAGCGGCGGGCGAAGACGCGGGCCAGGGGATCCAGGGCGATGGCCCAGCGCGGTTCGGGCAGCAGTTCGAGTTCGGCCGCGAGCTTCAGCAGCCAACCCCAGCCGTAGGGGCGCTTAAAGCCGCGGGCGGTTGGCGCGGCCAGGTAGGCGACCTCGTTGGCGACCGCCTCGGGCATCAGTGCGGCATCGAAGTGCGCGCGGATCGCGGGGGCGGCGGGGCCATTGGGATAGCGGCGCAGGATGCGGGCAAGGAGCCAATGGCTGTGGACGCAGGAGTGCCAGTCGAAGCTGCCGTAGAAGACGGGGTGCATTTCGCGGGGGGAGCGGCCATCGCCTGGTCCGGCCCAGGTGTGCTCGGGCTTGTTGGGGTATTCGCGGGTGACGTGGCCGAGGGCGACCCGGGCGAAGCGTTCGGCCGTGGTGGCGTCGATCATATTCTGCCGTCCCCTATCAAGCGCCGCCGGACCTTAGACGACAGAAAGTCGATCACGCCGACCGTTATCAGGATGAGGATGATGATGAAGGCGACCTGGTCCCAGTAGCGGACCTTGATGCGTTCGGCGATCTGGAGGCCGATGCCGCCGGCGCCGACGACGCCGAGGATTGAGGCGCTGCGGACGTTGCTTTCGAAGGCGTAGAGGGCCTGGGCGAAGAGGACGGGCAGGACCTGGGGCAGGAGGCCGTAGCGGATGGCCTGGAGGCGGCTGCCGCCGGCGGCGACGATGCCTTCCTGTTGCCTGGGGTCGGCGTTCTCGATGGCTTCGGCGTAGAGTTTGGCGAGGACGGCGACTTCGGCGGCGAACAGGGCGAGGACGCCGGCGAGGGGGCCGAGGCCGACGGCGCGGACGAAGGCGAGGGCCCAGATGAGCTGGTCCATGCCGCGGAAGCCGTCGAACACGCGGCGGAGGGAGAAGTGGGCAAGGGCGTTCACCACGACGTTGCGGGCGCCGAGGAAGCCGAGGGGGATGGCGACGACGGCGGCGGTGAGGGTGCCGAGGAAGGCCATGGCGACGCTTTCGGCCAGGCCGCGCAGGATGTCCTGCCATTGGTCGCCTGGGCTGGGGGGAACCATCTGGCGGAGGATGACCATCAGGCCCGAGGCGCCGCGCCAGATGCGGCCCGGCGTGATGTCGAACCATACGCAGAGGGCGAGCACCCAGGCCAGGGCCGCGGCGGCGCCGAGCCAGCGCGAGACTTTCACCGCTGTGGAGGGACCGAACGCGCCGGGCATGCGCGTGCGCCAGGCGGTGATGTCGCTCATGCGCCGATCGCCTTGGTTCGCAGCCATTCGCTGCCGAGGTCGATCACGCTGACGGTCAGGATGATCAGCAGCAGGATGGCGGAAATCTCCTGGTAATAGTTGAACGAGATGACCGTGTAGAGTTCCTGGCCGATGCCGCCGGCGCCGACGAAGCCGATGACGGTGGCGCCGCGGACGTTGATCTCGAAGCGAAGCAGCACGTAGCTGAGGAAGTTGGGAAGCACCTGCGGCAGGATCGCGTAGCGGACGCCCTGCACCCAGGTGCCGCCTGCGGCGCGGATGCCTTCGAGGGGGCGCATGTCGGCGTTCTCGACGACTTCGGCGAAGAGTTTCCCGAGGGCGCCGATGGTGTGGAGCATGATGGCGGCGATGCCGGCGAGGGGGCCGACGCCCACGGCCCAGACGAGGATCAGCGCGTAGACGATGTCGGGGACGGTGCGGAACAGCTCCAGCCCGCGGCGGAAGACCAGGTAGACTGTCCGGTTCGGCGCCAGGTTGGCGGCGGCCGGAAAGCAGAGGAGCAGGGCGATCGCGGCGCCGGCCAGGGTTGCGAGGGCCGCCATCTGGGTGGTTTCGAACAGCAGCCACATCCAGCTGTCGAGGCGGTAGAACCAGAAGGCGAGCGATCCCTCCGTCTCGGTGCCGGCCAGGAGGGCGTGCCAGCGCAGGTCTGGGGCCAGCTTGCGGAAATACTCGCCGACGCGGGGCAGGCCGGCCATCAGGCTGGATGGATAGGCTTCGGAGACCCAGGCGCTCAGCAGCAGGGCGGCGCCGAGGGCGACCAGGCATACGATCAGGAGAGCGAAGCGTGCCTTGCGCCGGGCTGCGAAGGCGGCTTGGAAGCTGGCGCTCATGCGTCAGCCGGTACGGGGGCCGGTGCGGGCGCCGGTGTGGGCGCCGGACCGGTCATTTGCGACGGCGCCGGTCCGCGGCCTCCGCCTTGATCATGTCGATGAAGGGCTCGTAGTCCGCCTGGGTCACCGGCTTGAAGCCGGGTCCGGTGCCCATGTTGATGGCCTGGAACACGTCTGGATGGGCCTGGGGCATGGCCAGATGCAGGGCCAGCATGTCGTCCTGGAAGGCCTTGGGTGTGTCTGCGCGCAGCGTCAGCGGGCCGTTGGCGATGGGGCGGGAGTGCCAGATGAGGCGGAGCTTGCTCATGTCGAGCATCTTTTTTTCCACCATCGTGCGCAGGGCGCCGCGGGTATAGCCCTGCGCCTCGTCGCCCACGCCGGATGTCCAGGTGACGCCGGCGTCGTACTGGCCGCCGAGTACCGCGATCACCGCCTGTTCGTGGCCGCCCGCGAAGCCGGTGCGGCTGAAGTAGGTCGTGGTGTCGAGGCCCTGGGCCCGGAACTCGGAGCGAGGAATCAGGTAGCCGGAGGCACTGTTGGGGTCCGCCCAGGCGAGGGACTTGCCGCGCATGGCGGCGAGGTCCGTGATGCCGGAGTCGGCGCGGGTGTACATGACGGAGATGTACGAGGTGGAGCCGTCGGATTCGAGGGCCGTCAGGATGGGGACGACGCGTCCGTTGCTTTCGAGCCAGGCGCTGGCGTAGGCGGCGGGGGACATGTAGGCCAGCTCGATCTGGCCGGCTGCGAAGGCCTGGATGACGCCGGCGTAGTCCGCTGCCGCCAGGGTTTTGGTGGGCACTCCGAAGGTGTCTTCGAGCAGTTTCTGGTAGGGCTGGTAGCGTTTCAGGCGGTCCGCGTCGTTCTCGCCGCCGAGGAGGCCGATGCGGATGACAGGGACCTGGTCGGCCCAGCTGGCGCGGGCAGCCCTCGCGGCGTTCGGCGCCAGCAGGGTGGCGCCGCCGATGAGGACGGAACGACGGGACGGCATGGGGCATCTCCGGCACAGGACTGTGCTTCAGCCTGCCGAGAAGTGCCGCCGGGTCAAGTCAGGTCTGTTGTCTTAGTTTTCCGTCAGCTCCGCTGACGGCGGCTGGCTGCCTCGTCCTTGCGGAGGTCGATGAAGACCTGGAAGTCTTCGTGCTTGACCGTCTGGTAGCCGCGTCCGCCGCCCCGCTCGATCTGCTGGTAGATCGCGGGGTAGGCGGCGGGGAGTGCGAGGTGGAAGGCGGTGATGTCGTCGTGGAAGGATTTCGGGGTGTCTTTGCGGACGGTCAGCGGGCCGTTGAGGATGGGGCTGCTGATCCAGATGATCTTGAGATCATTCATGCTGAGCATTTTTTTGGCGATCATCTCGTGGAGGTTGCCGCGCGAGTAGCCCTCGGCCGGGTCGCCGATGCCGCTGGCCCAGGTGACGGCGCCGTCGTACTGTTTCTGGAGCACGGCCACGACCGCCTGCTCGTGGCCGCCGCCGAAGCCGGTCTTGCTGAAGTAGCGGCCGGGTTCGGGGTCGATGCCGGTCTTCTTGAGTTCCGATCGGGGGATCAGGTAGCCGGAGGTGCTGTTCGGGTCTGCCCAGGCGAGGGTGCGGCCCTTCATGGCGGCGAGGTCGGCGATGCCGCTATCCTGGCGCACCACCATAACGCTGCGATAGCTGATGCTGCCGTCGTTCTCGATGGCGACGACCAGGGGCTCGACATTGCCATCCGTGTCCAGCCAGGCGCCCGCGTAGCCGCTGCTGCCCATGGATGCGAGCTCGATCTGCTTGGCGCCGAAGGCCTGGATGACGCCGGCGTAGTCGGCGGCGGGGAAGAGTTTTACAGGCGTTTCGAAGGTGTCTTCCAGAAGCTTGCGGTAGGAGTCGTAGCGGCCGAGCCGGTCGCTGTCGTTCTCGCCGCCGAGCAGCCCGATCCGGAGGGTTGGCACCTGCGCCGACCACTCACGCTTGCCCTTGGGCGGCATCGCCGTCTGCGCACGCACGCCGCCCGTCATGGCAATCCCGGCGATGGCAATCCCGGCGATGGCAATCCCGGCGGTGGCGTGTAGCATCGAGCGGCGATTGATCATGGCGGTTTCCCCGGTGGCGCCGCCTTCGCTTACAACCTGGCCGTTGCCGTACCGTGACAACGGCGCGTCAGATCGATGACACCGGGTCGGCGTTCAGATGATGGCGACCGCGCGCTCGACGGGTGCCAAGCGGACGGCCTTGTCGTCATGGAACTCGTCCTCGCTGACACCATAGACGTCTCGCACGCGGTCGGGGGTCAGGTCTGCCGGGGTACCGTCGAACACCACGCGCCCGGCCGAGAGGGCGACGATGCGGTCGCAATAGTGGCGGGCGGTGTCGAGGTGGTGCAGGTTGACCAGGACCGTGAGGCCGTCTTCCCGATGGATGCGACGCAGGCTGTCCATCACGATGCGGGCGTTGCGGGGGTCGAGGCTGGCGATGGGCTCGTCGGCCAGCATCAGCCGCGGTTCCTGCAGCAAGGCGCGGCAGATCGCGACGCGCTGCTGCTGTCCGCCCGACAGCGTGCCGGCCCGCTGCAGCGCCATTTCGGCGAGGTCGAAGCGGTCGAGCGCCGCCAGGGCCATCGTCCGTTCCTGGGCGGAAAACAGGCCCAGCAGGCTGGAGAGCTGGTTGCGGTGGTTCAGCCGGCCCATCAGCACGTTGGTCAGGACGTCCAGACGGGGGATCAGGTTGAACTGCTGGAACACCATGGCACAGGCGGTGCGCCAGTCGCGCAGCGCGCTACCGCGGAGGCTGGTGACCTTCGTCGTGCCGAAGC
>JAYVEG010000288.1:0-2671 GCA_043748985.1 Rhodospirillales bacterium | reverse complement strand
GGGTTCGCGCCCCCGGCCACCGTGAGGGAGGCAGCGATGCCCTACGATACCGCTCTGCGTCGCGACTTTTCCGTCCACTCGGTCGCGACCACGATCGTCGACGTGCCGACAGTGCGCAAACACAAGCTGTCGAACACGTCGGTGACGGCGCAGAGCTACGTGATCGTGCAGCTTCGCCTGGAGAACGGCGTTATAGGCATCGGCGAGGCGGCGACGCTGGGCGGCCCGCGTTGGAGCGAGGAGAGCGTCGAGGCGATCAAAGGCAACATCGACACCTACCTTGCGCCCGTGTTGATCGGCCTCCGGGCCGACCGGTTCGCGGCCGCCGGGGTCGCGATGGACTCCGCCGCGCAGCGCAACAACGCTGCAAAAGCCGCCTTGGAGACTGCGTTGTTCGACGCGGTCGGGAAAACCGTCGGCCTGCCTATCGCCGCCCTGCTCGGTGGCATCGTGCGCGACCGGATACCCGTACTCTGGACGTTGGCCTCCGGTGATCCAGTGCAGGAGACCGAGGAGGCGGAGCGCAAGCTAGCCGCGCGACTGCACCGCACGTTCAAGGTGAAGATCGGCGCGCAGACGCCGGCTGCCGACATGGCGCGGCTCGCGCACCTGGTCCGGGCGCTCGGCGACCGCGCCGCGCTGATCGTCGATGCGAACCAGGCCTGGGACGAGACGGTGTCGCGCCGATGCCTGCAGCAATTGCAAGAGCTCGGCGTGGCGCTTGTGGAACAGCCTCTGCCCGCCTGGAACATCGCCGGGATGGGCCGGCTGCGCGCGACGGCTGGCGGTCCGCCGCTGCTGGCGGACGAGTGCGTGTTCACCGCCCATGACATGATGGCTGTCGCTGCCGCATCCGCCGCGGACGCGGTGTCGTTGAAGCTCGTCAAGCATGGAGGCCTGCTCGGTCTGTGCAGGGTCGCCGCCGTGGCGGAGGCGGCGGGAATTGGCCTGTATGGCGGCTGTCTGCTGGAAAGCTCGATCGGCGCGGCCGCGCATCTGCAGGCGTTTGCGACGCTGCGCGAGTTGGCGTGGGGATGCGAGCATTTCGGGCCGCAGATCCTCAGCGACGACCTGGTGACGGAGCCGCTGCGCTTCGAGGATTTCGACGTCCACCTGCCGACGGGCCCAGGGCTCGGCGTGATGCTGGACGAGGACAAACTGCGGCGTTTCGCGCGCACTTAGGAGAAGCCTGATGCTCTACTGTGTCGAGATGGACTTGCACGTGCCGCACGATGTCGATGCGACGCTGTTCGAGCGGCAGAAAATCGAGGAGAAGGCCCGCGCGGCAGAGCTGCAGCGCGACGGGCGTTGGGTGCATTTGTGGCGGGTCGCCGGCCGCTACGCCAACATCAGCGTCTTTGACGTCGCCGACCATGACGCGCTGCACGCCATCCTGTCGACGCTTCCGCTGTTTCCCTACATGCAAATCAAGGTCACGCCCCTGTCGCTCCATCCGTCAGCGATATGATCGGTCGCCGCGCGGCGCTCGGTGTGGTCGCCGCGGCGGTCGCCACGCGAGCGCGGGCGGCGACCAAGCTGCGCATCGGCGTACTGACCGAGATGTCGGGCACCTACGCCGAGGATAGCGGCCGCGGTTCGGTGGTCGCAGCCCAAATGGCGATCGACGATTTCAACGCCGGGTCGCAGCGTTTGGCCGTCGACCTGGTGTCCAGCGACGCGCAAACGCGGCCGGACGTGGCGTCCGCCACCGCTCGGTCGTGGTTCGACCGCGACGGCGTGGACATGATCGTCGATGTACCCGTCAGCAACTGTGCGCTTGCCGTCGCCTCTGTCGCGCGGGAGCGGAACCGGGTGGCGATCCTGAATACCAGCACGTCGGAGCTCACGGGTAAGGCATGCTCGCCGAACCACGTGCAGTGGGCCTACGACACCTACGCGCTGGCCGGGTCGACGGCGCGCGCGCTGCTGGCCGAGGGTGGCGACACCTGGTTCCTGATCCAGGCGGATTACACGTTCGGCGCCGTGCTGGCGGCGGAGGCGACGGCGGTGATCGAGCGCGGTGGCGGCCGGGTGCTGGGCAGCGTCAAGCATCCGTTTCCCGGCACGAGCGACTTCTCCAGCTACACCTGGCGGCGCAGGCCAGCGGGGCGAAGGTCATCGGCCTGGCCAACGCCGGCACGGATGCGGCCAACTGCGTCAAACAGGCGGGCGAGTTCGGCCTGATCGACGGGCCGGCGCGGCTGGCGACGTTGCAATGCCTGTTGCCGCAGATCCACGGCCTGGGGGCGCAGGCCGCCCAGGGGCTTTACAACACGGAGACGTTCTACTGGGATTTCGACGACGGCACGCGGGAGTTCTCAGCGCGGTTCGCGCGTGCAATGAGCGGCGACAAACCCAGCATGATCCACGCCGGGTGCTACGGTGGGGTGCTGCACTACCTGCGTGCGGTTGACGCGATGGGCCTGGCGGCGGCGCAGGCGGATGGCGCGGCGGCGGTGGCGCAAATGAAACGGATGCCGACGCATGACGGGCTGTTCGGCGACGGGCGCATCCGTGAGGACGGACGCAAGATGCATGACGTCCACCTGTTCCGCGTCAAGCGGCCGGCGGCGTCGCGGGAGCCGTGGGATCTCTACGACCTCGTGCATACGACGCCGGCGGAGCAGGCGTTCCGGCCGATGGCGGCGGGTGGATGTCCGCTGATCTAGCA
>JAYVEG010000287.1:0-2678 GCA_043748985.1 Rhodospirillales bacterium | reverse complement strand
CTCGTCCGCATGGTGGCGGCGGAATTGGTCAGCGAAGTCTGCTCGCTCTATATCGCCCGCCCCGGCGATATTCTGGAATTGTTCGCAACCGAGGGCCTCGCCGCAGATGCGATCGGCCGCACCCGGCTCAGGGTCGGCGAAGGCATTGTCGGCCTGGTCGCCGCCACCCACCACCCGATGAACCTTGCCGACGCGCAGAACCACCCCGCCTTCGCCTACCGGCCCGAAACTGGCGAGGAACCCTATGCCTCCCTGTTGGCCATCCCGGTGCGGCGGGCGGGGCGCACGCTGGGCGTGGTTGCCGTGCAGAACCGCGCGCCTCGGCACTACGCCGAGGATGAGTGCGAGGTGCTGGAGACGGTCGCGATGCTGCTGGCGGAGATGCTGCCGGGCGTGGGTGCCACGGACGGCGCGGAGCAGGGGCTGGTCGCAACCCTGCCGCGGCGGTTCCCGGCGAACCCGATCGCGCCGGGCATCGCCATCGGCCCGGTCGTGCTGCATGGCATGGGCGCGCCGCTGCGCCGCTTGCTGGCCGACGACACGGATGCGGAGCTGAGGCGGCTGGCGGCGGCGGCGGCCACCATGCGGCAATCATTGGAAGACCTGATCGAAACGCGGCTGCCGGATGGCGAGGGGCCGCGCGCGGTGCTGGAGGCAACGCGGCTGGTGGCGGCCGATGGCGGCTGGATGCGCCGGGTGCGGGAGGCGATCGGCACCGGGTTGACGGCCGAGGCGGCGGTGCACCGGATCACCAACGAAGTGCGCGACCGCATGCGCCGCGTCGCCGACCCTTATTTGCGGGAACGGCTGGCCGACCTGGAGGACCTGGCGGGGCGGCTGCTGTCTGCCTTGGATGGCGGGGCGGCGATCGATGTGCCCCGCGGCGCAATCCTGCTCGCCCGCCGGCTCGGCCCCGCGCAACTGCTGGAATGGCACGCGCGCGGGATCGCCGGCGTGGTGATCGAGGAAGGCAGCACGGCCGGACACGCCGCGATCCTGGCCCGCGCCCTGGGCCTGCCGGCCATCGGCGGCGCCCGCGGCGCGCTCGATGCGGTAGAGGAAGGCGACACCGCGGTGCTGGACGCCGATGAAGGCCAGCTGATCCTGCGCCCCGACCAGGAAGTCCGCACCGCCTACAACCGCGCGCTGCTGGTGCGGCAATCCATCGAACAAGGTTTTGCGGCACAACGCGGCCAGCCGGCGCAGACGCGGGACCTGGTGCCGCTACGGCTGATGTTGAACGTCGGGCTGGCCATGGAGATGGAGCAGCTGGACGCCACCGGCGCCGCCGGCATCGGCCTTTTCCGTACCGAGATCGCGATGCTCGCCCGCGGCGCCATCGCCGACGTGCCCGACCAGGCGGCGCTGTATGCCCGCGTGCTCGACGCCGCCGGAGACCGCCCGGTTCGCTTCCGCACCCTCGACCTCGGCGGCGACAAGCTGTTGCCCGACGCGGAGAAGCAGGAGGAGGAGAACCCGGCCATGGGCTGGCGCAGTCTGCGCATCGGCCTCGATCGCCCGGCGCTGCTGCGCCGCCAACTCCGCGCGCTGCTGCTGGCGGCTGGCGGCCGGCCCCTGAGCGTCATGTTCCCCATGGTGGCGACGGTTGCCGAATTCCGCGCGGCGCGAGCACTGCTGCAGGCCGAGGCCGCGAAGATCAGGCCCGGCTCCGCACTGCAGGTGGGCAGCATGATC
Source organism: Rhodospirillales bacterium (assembly GCA_043748985.1). Classification (GTDB taxonomy): domain Bacteria; phylum Pseudomonadota; class Alphaproteobacteria; order Acetobacterales; family Acetobacteraceae; genus JBBROS01. The sequence goes on along the minus strand of JAYVEG010000287.1, from coordinate 983 downwards.
GAGGTGCCGAGCCTGCTGTTCCAGTTGCCCGAGCTGATGCGCGACGCGGATTTCGTGTCGATCGGGTCGAACGATCTGATGCAGTTCCTGTTCGCCGCCGACCGCGGCACCCCGGCACTGGCCAACCGCTACGACCTGCTGAGCGCCCCGGCCCTGGACGCGCTGGGGCGCATCGAGGCCGCGGCACGGGCGGCGAATGTCGAGGTCTCGGTCTGCGGCGAACACGCCTCCCGGCCGCTGGAAGCCATGGTGCTGGCCGCCATCGGCATCACGACCCTGTCGATGCCCGCCGCAAGCCTGCTCCGCATCAAGGCAATGATGGCGCGGGTCGATCTCGCCGAGCTCCGCGGCCTCCTCGCCGCCCTGCGCCGGAACGACCATGGCGCCGCGAGCCTGCGGGAACCCATCGCGACCTGGGCGCGGGAGCACGGGCACATCGGTTGAAGGTTTGCCTTGGGCCGTTGACGCAGCGCCCGACCGCCCACCGTTGGCAAGACAAGGCGTTCCGGGCTACATCGCCATGCGTCTATGAGGTGCAGGGTGCTGCAGGATCGGAAGCCCAGGTTTCAGGAGGCGTCGGAGATGATGTCCGCTGCCGACGACACGAACGACAGCCCGCCGCTCGGTGCCTCGCGCGTTGGGGCGGAGATGCGCGCGGCGCGGCAGCGCCTGGGGTGGAAGCTGCCGGACGTTGCGGCGACCATGCGGATCCGGCTGCCGTATCTGGAAGCCATCGAGGACGGGCGGCTGGGCGACCTGCCGGGCAACGCCTATGCCATGGGCTTCCTGCGCAGCTACGCGACTTTCCTGGGCCTCGATGCAGCCGAAGTCGCGCGGCGCTTCCGGGCCGAGGCGCAGGATGTGGACCGCAAGCCAGTGCTGGCTTTCCCGGCGCCAGTGCCGGAGCGCGGGGTGCCGGCGGGGGCCGTCGTGCTGCTGGGCGTGTTGATTGCCGTGGGTGCCTATGGGGCCTGGTACAAGTT
>JAYVEG010000286.1:0-2705 GCA_043748985.1 Rhodospirillales bacterium | reverse complement strand
GCATTGGAGCAATGCGATATCGCTGGCGGACCCGCATGCGTTGACGCTGGCCTATGCCGAGCGGTTTCGGGCGATCGGCGGGCACATGGTGACGGGCGATGCCGGCACGTTGGCCCGGGACGGCGCCGGGTGGCGGGTTGAGGGCGAGGGGGGGCCGGTGCAGGCGGGGGCGGTCGTGGTGGCGCTGGGGTCCGAGGCGACGCGGGTCACGTCGCGCCTCGGGTATCGGCCGCCGTTGTTCGGCAAGCGGGGCTATCACATGCATTACCGGCTGCAGGGGAATGCGGTGCTGAACACGCCGCTGCTGGATACGGAGTCCGGGTTCCTGCTGACGCCGATGCGGGCTGGGATCCGGATGACGACGGGGGCGGAGTTCGCACGGCCTGGTGCCGGGCCGACGCCTGTGCAGATCGGGCGCGCGGAGCCTGTGGCCCGGACGATCCTGCCGCTGGGGGATCGGGTCGATGCGGAGCCTTGGATGGGGGTTCGGCCTTGCATGCCGGACATGATCCCGGTTGTTGGCGCCGTTCCGGGGCAGGGCGGTCTTTGGGCGTGTTTCGGCCATAGTCATCAGGGTCTGACGCTGGGGCCGACGACGGGGCGGCTGCTGGCGGAGATGATGAGCGGGGAGACGCCGTTCGTGGACCCGGCGCCGTATCGGGCGGAGCGGTTCGGGTAGGGCCTGCGCGCGCCGGGGGGTTGGGGCGAAGGTTGAACGGCGGAGACGCAGAGACACAGAGACGCAGAGACGCAGAGACGCAGAGACACTGGGGAGGGTGTCCTTCGGGGCATGAGCGTTTCTGCGGGTGCCGGCTTTTTTCGGGGACGGCGGTTTTGGACATGCTTCATCCACCCCTGGTCCTTATCTGGAAGGAAGGGGGAGGTTAGGGGCGGGTTTGGGAGTTGCGGGGTTTCTGGGCCGGGTCAGGCCTTGGGTTTTCGGGTGCGCTTCGGGCGGGGTGCGCGGCGTTTCTTGGCGATGGGGCCGACCCAGTCGTGCTGTGGGTGTTTGTCGGGCAGGGAGAAATAGGGGGGGATGGGTTCCGATTGGGGGCGGCCGACCTTGGCGAAGGCGGGAGTGTGCGTGGTGAGGTCGCGGCGGATGCCTGCGATCTGCTCGGGGATGGGGCGGTCGGTCGGGGCGTCGTCCGATGGATCTTCTCGGGCGTCTTCCCGGGTGTCTTCCTTTGGGTCGTCTTCGAGGGATTCCGGGCGGTCGGTGGGGTTCGAGGGTTCGGCGGTGTCGTAGTCTGGGATGGTTTCGGCGCGGGGGGACCGGGGGGAGCCCGGTTGCGGCTTTTGGTTTTGTTCTGGGTGGGGAAGTACAAAGCCGAGGGCGTTGCACGCTACGCTTTGGGCGATGGGCTCGGCGAGTTTTTCGGCGAGGAGGATGGTGCGGCGGATGGCGCGGGCGATGCGCTCGAAGGCGACCGCGGCCTCGATGACGGTGTTGGTGCCTTCGTTGGCGCTTGCTATGGCGCGGCGTTCGAGGGCCTTGGCGGTGTTGATGCCGAGGATGACGAGGTCGTGGAGGGCCTCGCGGTGGCAGGCGCGTTCCCGCTCGCGCTGTTGTTCCGGGGGTTCCGGGGGTTGTGGCGGGAAGAGCATGGTATCATAGGAACATATTCCACATTTCAGGTCAAGCGGTTTCGTCGAGCGGGGGGGGGGGGCGATCGCGATCGTCTGGCAGGCTTGGCTTTCCGGCGGCTTCTTCACCCGATGGTAATGTCCACCGGTCACCATGCCGCATCCGGAATCAGGAACCGCTGTCATGCGCGCATGGAATAATCTTGCTTTGGCGACCAAGTTCGGTGTGACCCTCCTGTTTCTTTTTGTGATCGTGCTTGGGATCGGCTGCTTCAGCCTGGCGCAGATCCGCACGATGAGCGCGCATAGCAGCGAGATCCGCGACAACTGGCTGCCGTCGGTGTCGCAGCTCGGCAGGGTGGTCTCTGCGATGAAGGAGTACCGGCTGCGTGTGAGTCGGGTCATGTTGTCCGGGCTGGAGCAGAACCAGGAAGTCCTGGACAGCGACGTGAGCGTCCGTGCCGCAGCGCTTGTATCCTTCAACAAGGAGTATGAGCTTTACCGGCCCTTGATCAGACCCGGCACAGACGAGGTCCGGCTGAACAAGGAGTTTGCGGTCGCCTGGGGCCGTGTGTTGGAGCTGGACGTCGCCATCATCAAGCTGCTGCGCGAGAAAGACGCGCCTGACGCCCTCCGGCTGTTCCGCGGCGAATCCCGGGTCGAGTTCGAGCGCGCCACCAACGCCCTGATTGCAGCGGCCGACTTCAACAAGACCGAGGCCGGCACCGAGGCGGACCGTGCGGAGGCTTCGGTGACGTTCGCCTTCCGGTGGTCCCTGTTTGCGGTTGTGCTGGGCGCGCTTTTCAGCGCGGCTGCGGCCGTGTTCATCAACGTGACGGTGGCGCGACCGTTCGGGCGTGCGATCGCCGCGGGCGATGACCTCGCGTCGGGCGACCTGGACGCCAATTTCGAGGTCATGGAGCGCAGCGACGAGCTTGGTCGGCTTACGCGGTCGCTTGCCGTCTTCAAGGAGAGCGCACTGGAGGCGCGCCACCTCGCCACGGAGCAGGAAGCCGCGCGCAAGGTGCGGGAGGAGCGGGCAGCCCGGATCGAGTGTTCGGTCCGTGGCTTCGAGAGCAAGGTCACCGCCATGGTCGGCGTGCTGGCGTCCGGGTCGA
>JAYVEG010000285.1:0-9085 GCA_043748985.1 Rhodospirillales bacterium | reverse complement strand
GTTCCAACAGCCGCTCCTATCGCTTGCCGAGGTCCACCAACGCGGCGAACCCGGTTTCGGTACCGAATGCCAACCTCGTGCCATCCGGAGACCAGGCCAGCGCCGACACCGGCCCACGACCGGCTGCGGCCATCGGCAGTATGCGCTCGGATGCGACATCCGCCACCACCACCAGCCCGTCCGAGAAGCCGGCGGCCACCATGTCCTGCTGTGGGTGGAACGCCACGCGCGTGCAGGTCACGTTGTCGCCGCCCGCCAATTCCGTCGGTGCCTTGCCCATGGGGCCGCCGCCGAAGAACGGCCACATGACGATACTCTCTGCGCCCGACGTCGCCAGCCACTTGCCGGTTCGGGAGAAGCTCATGCTTTCGGTCTTGGCGGGATAGCCGCTCATCCGCATGTGCTGACCGTCTGACAGGCGCCAGCCGTGAAGCGCGTTCTCCTGCATGGAGGTGACGACGGCCTCGGCGGTCGGGTGGATTGCGACGCCGAGATGGCTGCCCTTCCATTCCAGCAGGCGTGGGCTGTCCACTTTGGCGCTCACGAACCACAGGGTGCAGCCGCCGTAATGCGAGGCGGCGATCCGCTTACCCTTTGCGTCGAAGGCCACGCCGCTGACGGTGGAGGCGTGCGGCAGCTCCTTCAGCTTTTTGGGCAGCTTCGTGCCATCGGCCTGGAAGACGTGCACTGCCTTGCCGACTGCGCAAGCGGCCAGCGTGGTCTTGGCGTCGCTCCAGCCTGCGACCTGTTCGACCCATTTCGAGCCGAAGCCGGCGATTTCCGTCACGATGCCGTCGGGTGACGTGCGGCAGAGGCGGCCATCGTCGCCCCCGGTCAGCCAGGCGTCGCCGGCTGCGGCCATCGTCAGGATACCGCCCTGATGCGGGCTGGCGCTGGACCAGGCTTCGCCGCGGAAAATGTGCAGCGTGCCGTCACCCAGCGCGAACCCGGCCGCACCACTACGCAGGAACGCGATGGAGACGATGAACTCGTCGAGCGATTGGCTGATCCCGCGGTCCTTCAGGACGAAGTCGGCGTCGGTGATCCCCATTCAGGCGGCGACCTGGCAGCTTTCGAAGCCGCGGCGTAGTTGCGGGCGGTTCAGGTTGCGGCCGATGAAGACCAGCTTGCTGCGCCGTTCACCCTCAGGCCAGGCGCCCACGAAGTCGCCGTCGGCCATCATGTGCACGGCTTGGAAGGCGAAGCGCCGGGGCTCGTTCGGGTAGGCGAGGATGCCCTTCGTACGAAGCATGTCGCCGCCTTTTTCGGCGAGCAGTGCCCCGATCCACTGGTTGAATTTCTCGGGGTCGATGGGGCGGGACACCTCGAAGCTCATGCTGGCGATGTCGTCATTGTGCTCGTGGGCGTCGTTCTCCAGGAACTCGGGCTCGCGCTCCAGCACGCGGGCCAGGTCGAAGGCGCCCTGGTTGAGCACGTCGGTGATCGCCACGGCGGAGCGGGTGGTGCGGTGGATTTTTGCAAATTTGTTGATGGTCCGGATCCGTGCCTCCACCGCGTCCAGTTCGGTGGGGGTTACCAGGTCGACCTTGTTCAGCACGATGACATCGGCGAAGGCGATCTGCTCCTCTGCCTCCTTGCTGTCGAGCAGGCGAGCCAGCAGGTTCTTGGCGTCGACCACGGTAACGATGGCATCCAGCCGGGTCTTGGTGCGGACGGTGTCGTCGACGAAGAAGGTCTGTGCGACGGGAGCCGGGTCGGCGAGGCCGGTAGTCTCGATGATGATGCCGTCGAACTTGGCCCGGCGCTTCATGAGGGCGCCGACGATGCGGATCAGGTCGCCGCGGACGGTGCAGCAGATGCAGCCGTTGTTCATCTCGAACACTTCTTCGTCGCTGTCGACCACGAGGTCGTTGTCGACGCCGAGCTCTCCGAACTCGTTGATGACGACAGCGTATTTCTTGCCGTGGTTCTCGCTGAGGATGCGGTTCAGCAGTGTGGTCTTGCCGGCGCCAAGATAGCCGGTCAGCACGGTCACTGGAATCTGCGTCTCTGACATCGGTTCAGCCTTTTGGTGTGCGGGCGGTACTATAGTGTTGTGTCTCGGCCAGGCCCAACCCCAGGAGGACGAAGAACCAGCCACTTTGCGGCATGGAGGTGAAGGCGGTGGTGGATGCAATGGGCCAGAGGTGGATGAGGGAAGCTGCGAACAGGCCGACGCGAAGTGGCGCCGGGTCGTGCCATAGGCCGCGGCCCAGGCGTATCAGCCAGGCGCCGCATAGGGCGGTGAATAGCACAACGCCCGGGATGCCGCCTTCGACCGCTGCCTGCAAGAAGAAGTTGTGCGGGTGCTGCACGCACATTGCTGCCCCGCCGCCTTCGACGTCGCCAAGTTGGAATCCGGGGCCGTGGAAATAGACGGGGTTTTCGCATTCGCGGCGAAAGCCGTCGAAACCCGCGCCCAGCAGCGGGTTCGCGACGACGATGTTTGCGGCGCGTCGGGCGATCAGGCCGTAATGACTGCTCTCAAAGTTCTCCATCTGGCCCGTGAATTTAATGACCAGCCGGTTGAAGGTGGGGGGCGACACGACGGGCAGTGCGCTGACGGCCAGGCTGGTCATGATCGCCGTGACGAGGACGACGCCACGCAGGCGCGGCAGGAACAGGGCGGAGACAAACAGCCCCAATATCGTCAGCAGCAGCGGCATGCGCTGCCCGATCAGCACCATGACCAGCACGCCGGTGGGCAGCCACAGCAGGCCCCAACCCCGCATGGCCGGCAGCACCGCGGGATACAGGAGGCGCGATAGCGGGGCGCCGGCCCGTGGGTTCTGATAGGGGCCGGTCAGCTCGCCGTCCGCCCCGCGTGGCCAGCCAAACAGGTTTTTCCCGAATGCGAACTGCACCAGGCTCTGCACCGCGAGATACAGCGCCGCCCAGCGTAGCAACCGTGCGAACCAAGCCCTTATCGGGTCGTGCCGCAACGCCCACCCTTCGAGGGCGGCGACCAGCAGCAGGAACCGTCCGGCGCCCACCGCCTGCCCCACTTCGGTCATGCCGTGCGGGACGGAGCACAGGATGACCCAGCCCCACCAAGCGAAACCGATCCGCACCCACGGCCGGCGTAGCCACCCCCAATCCCGGTGCATGCCGGAGCGGAGGACGAACAGCGCCCCGACAGCAATGAACAGCGCCTCCGCGATTCCGCGCCCGTGCAGCAGGAACAGCGGAAGTGCCAGGGCAAGCCAGCCCCCGATGCGATCCAACACGATCAAGAGGGTCTTCCTGCCAGCACTATCCTGCGCCAGTCGAGCAGCCGCGCCGCGCCGACCTGTGCCGAAAATTGCTCGGACCGCGCCCGCCCGGCCGCCGCGACGCGCGCGCACAACCCGGCATCCGAGGCCAACACACGGAACGCCGCCACCCAATCACCCACACGGTCGGGGTCTGCATAGACCGCGGCCTCCCCGCCAACCTCGGGCAGCCCGCCGCGCGGCGAAGCGACCAGCGCCGCGCCGCACGCCAGCGCCTCCAGTGCCACAAGCCCGAACGGCTCCGCCCAGCGGCTCGGCACGGCCACGATCGCCGCCCGGCGCATTGCGGCCAGCACAACGTCGTTGGGCTGGTAGCCGCGCAAGGTGACACCGGCCGCCGCCGCCGCCGGGCGCAGCGCGCGCAGGAACGGCGTCTCCGGGCTGTCAGGCGTGAAGCGGTCCGCGCCGATCATTTCCGCCCGCCAGCCCGGGAGGTCCGGAAGCACCCGGGCGCAGGCTGCGACGAACACGTCGGCGCCCTTGTCGGCGACCATCCGGCCGGCGAACAGGATCAGCTTGTCGCGCGCGAGGGGTGGTGGCGGCGGGACGTCGATGCAGTTGTGCAGCACGGTTGCGGTTCCGGGAACGCCATCCAGCAGGCGGCCACGCAGCCATTCCGACGCACAGGCCACCCCTGCCAGCCGTTGCAGCAGCATCGCCCGTTCCGCCGCAGTGCGGGCACCGCGCATGCTTTGGGGATCGTTGTTCAGGATCAGTGTCACAGGGGCGCCGGTCCGCACCAGGCGCAGGGCGACCTCGGGCCAATTATGCACCTCCACCAGGCGGGGCCGAAGCCGCCGAATGGCCGACGCCACGCCAGCCGCATAGCGCCCGGCACGGGAGAGCGCGAAGCCGGGCCGAACCGGCTCGAACCGGACATCAGCGAATGGTGCCGCGCAGGGCCGCCCGAGCACGACGCCATCGGCGCCGGCGCGTACCAGCCGATGCACCAGCAGGCCGATCGCACCCACTGCACCGGGCGAGAACCCTTCCTTCGGCGGCAACACGATCGCCACGTTCGGGACGAGCTTGCCCGTCACGTCAGATGAAGACAACCGCTGCCCCTCCGGCCATTGCCATCCATCCCCCGGGGATTTCGGCCAAACCGGCGATCGCCCTTGCGGCGGCGGCGGCATCCGCGGTCCGGACCACAATTCCGGCCATGAACGGCAGCGTGGGTGGCACCACGCCTGGCAGCACTGCGGCCAGCGCGTCGGGCCACAGGACCCGGACACGCCCGGCGGCGAGCGTCAGCAGGAAGCCCCCGGCCGGGTCTGGCGTGACGGGGCGTCCCGACAAGCGAGACAAGCGTGCCGCGGTTTCTGCGGGCGTTGCGCTGACGACGATTGCCGTATCCAGCGCCAGCGCACGATTTGGATGGTCCATATATTCGGGGGTCCAGATCGCCTCGGGCGTCAGATGCCGCACAAGTTGCAGGCGGCCCTCGGGCGCTTCGGGCAGCGGTAGCCGCACGAAGCGCGCCTGGCCGCCGTCCGGCTGGGTGCTATCGACCGGCCGCTCCAGCAGCAGGGGCCCGGCGATCTCGAACCCTGCCGCCCGCAGCCGGGCCAGTTCGGCGGCGTCGTCGTCCATTCCGAGCGTGATGTTGTGGAGGCCCTCGTAGCGCGCCAGGAACCGTTCGATGCCGTTGCCGGGCAAGGCGGCGTCGAGCACGCCGATCAGCTCCAGGTAGCCTGCGCCCAGCCCATCCTGGCCGAGCATCGCGCAGCGGTTCGCGGTACCCCAGGACTCCACAGGCCCATCCGCGTGCAGGCGGCCAGATTGCTGCGCGAGTGGGGTCAGCGTGAAGCCGAGCGCTTCGTAGGCAGCATGCAGCGCTGCCAGGTCGTGCGCCATTACGGCGACGTGATCGAGCGTGATCAACCGGCGGCCTGCTTCAGGCCGGCCTGCTCGTAATGCTCGAGGCGCCATTCGGCGGGCTCAAGGGCGGCCAGGTCGTACCACTCGGTTATGAGAGGGTGGGCGCGCACCGCTTCGCAATAGGCCCATGTGTCGGCGGCAAGCTCCGGGCGAAAGGTGAGGAAGCGCGTGACCACGGGCGCGAACATCGCGTCGGCGATGTTGAAAGCGGGCCCGAACAGGAACGGGCCGCCTGCTCCGAAGGTCGCACTCGTCTCCCGCCACAGCGCCTCGATGCGGGCGATGTCGCGCAGCGCCTCGGGCGTGCGGCCCAGGCCGCTGGCGTCGCGGCCCAGCACCATCGGCATTGCCTGGCGGAGGCCGCGGAAGCCTGCGTGCATCTCGGCGCTGATCACCCGCGCCCTGGTGCGCGCGGGGCGATTGCCGGGCCAGAGCGAAGCGGAAAACTCGGCGCAGTATTCACAGATCGCCAGCGTTTCCCAGACCTGGACGCCCTTGTGCTCCAGGTAGGGGACCAGGCCGCTGGGCGAGGTGCGCGACACGAGGCTGCCGGGCTGGCCGCCGTCGAGCGGCAGCACGACGTCCTCGACATCCAGGCCGGCCAGGCGCACCGCCAGCCAACCACGCAGCGACCACGACGAGTACCGCCGCGTCCCGATGAACAACCGGCCGTCCGCCATCGTCGCCTCCTGCTTTCCGGGCGTTCTATGCCACGCTTGCCCCCCACCGGGCAAAAGGGCCAAGCTAGATGCCATGAACGAAATCACGCGCCCCAACAACCTCGACGCCTTCTGGATGCCATATTCGGCGAACCGCAACTTCAAGCAGGCGCCGCGCATGCTCGCGCGGGCCGAGGGCATGTTCTACTACACGCCGGACGATCGGGAGATCCTGGACGGCACGGCGGGGCTGTGGTGCGTGAATGCGGGCCATGGCCGGCGGGAGATCGTGGAGGCCATCCAGAAGCAGGCGGCGATCCTGGATTTTGCGCCGACCTTCCAGATGGGCCACCCGATCGCGTTTCAGGCCGCTTCGCGGCTGGCGGAGATCCTGCCGGCGCCGCTGGATCATGTGTTCTGGACCAATTCGGGCAGCGAGAGCGCCGACACTGCGCTGAAGATCGCGCTGGCGTATCACCGGGCGCGCGGGGAGAGCCAGCGGGTGCGGCTGATCGGGCGGGAGCGGGGCTATCACGGCGTGGGCTTCGGGGGCATGTCGGTCGGCGGCATCGGGACGAACCGGAAGCAGTTCGGGGCGCAGCTTCCGTATGTGGACCACCTGCCGCACACGCACGACCTGGCGCGGGCCTTTACGAAGGGGCAGCCCGAGCAGGGCGCCCATCTGGCCGACGCACTGGAGAACCTGGTGCAACTGCACGGCGCGGAGACCATCGCCGCCGTGATGGTGGAGCCCATCGCCGGCAGCACCGGTGTGCTGATCCCGCCGAAGGGATATCTGGACCGGCTTCGCGCCCTGTGCACCAAATACGGCATCCTGCTGATCTATGACGAGGTCATCACCGGGTTCGGCCGCATGGGCACGAATTTTGGTGCCGAGCGCCTGGGCGTGGTGCCGGACATCATGACGATGGCGAAGGGCCTTACCAACGCCGCCGTGCCGATGGGTGCTGTTGCGACCAGCGGTGCGGTCTACAGCGCCATCGTCGACGGTAGCCCGGCTGGGATCGAGCTGTTCCACGGCTATACCTATAGCGGCCATCCCCTGGCCTCGGCCGCCGCCATCGCGACGATGGATCTGCATCGCGCCGAAGACCTGCCGGGCCGGGCGGCCGCGATCGAGCCTTACTGGGCCGATGCGATGCACGCGCTGCGCGGCCTGCCGAACGTCATCGATATCCGGAACCATGGCCTGATCGCGGGGATCGAGCTGCAGCCGCGCGAGGGCAAGCCGACCGACCGGGCGGTGCGGGTGTTCCAGCGCGCCTTCGATGACGGGCTGCTGATCCGCACCACCGGCGACATCATCGCGCTCAGCCCGCCGCTGATCATCGAGACGCAGCATGTCGATCGCATCGTCGAGACCTTGACCGCGGCCATCACTGCCGAAGCCGCCTGACCGCTGGAGATGAACCCGCTCGCCCCGACTGGCCCGTTGCGTGCGGGTGTGGTGCAGGCGCCAACGGCCGGCGTCTTCTTCGTCCATGTCGATGACGAGGGTTTTCCGCGCGGCGTTACCGTCGATCTTGCGACCGCCCTGGCGGAGCGGGAGGGGCTCGAGGTCGCCTTCACCGTCTTCCCGGCCAGCGGAGAATGCACCGCAGCCCTGGCGGCTGCGGTCATCGACGTGGCGTTCATGCCGGTCGATGCGACCCGCTCCGCCATGGTCACGTTCGGCCCGGCCTATTACCTGTTGGAGAGCACCTGGCTGGTGACTGCGGCTTCGGGGATCGAGACCTTGGCCGATGTCGACCAGGCGCACGTCCGAGCGGTCGGCGTAGCCGACACCACGACCATCCGCGCGGCGGCCCGCAGCCTGTTGCTCACGACGCCTGTGGCCATACAGGGTGTCGATAACGCCATCGCGTATTTCCGCGCCGGGCACGGGGATGCGCTGGCGCTGAGCCGGGACAGCCTTGCGCAGATCCAGCCGAGTTTTCCCGGCAGCCGCATCACGCCGGGTGGGTTCCAGCAGACCACCATCTCCATCGCGGTCCCGAACGGGCGTCCCAAGGCATTGGCGAAAGCTGCTGCGTTTCTGGAAGCTGCGAAACGGGATGGGTTAGTGCGCCGGGCGCTTGATGCGGTCGGCCTGCCGCAGGAGGCCGTCGCACCTTAGAGTCTAAATTAGACGAGCATGTTACCGTGTCAGGCTGAAGAAGCGTGACACGGTCATTCTCTCGTCAGGTCCAGCCGATTGCGGTGCGGAGGAAGTTGATGCCGAGGCTGCCGAAGCTGGCGATTTCGGCGTTGTTCGAGCCGTAGCCATGGCCGCCGGCGGCGGGCTCGTAGAACAGGGTGTCATAACCGAGGGCTTGTAGTTTCGCGGCCATCTTGCGGGCGTGGCCGGGGTGGACGCGGTCGTCCTTGCGGGTGGTGGCGATAAGTGTGGGGGGATAGCGACATCCGGGAACGGCCGCGTGGTACGCGGAGAAGTGGCGGATGAAGGCCCAGTCGTCGGGATTCTCCGGGTTGCCGTATTCCGCCATCCAGCTGGCGCCGGCGAGCAGCGTGTGGAAGCGACGCATGTCGATCAGCGGGATGGTGCAGAACAGGGCGCCGAAACGCTCGGGGTAACGCGTGAGCATGTTGGCGATGAGCAGGCCGCCGTTCGATCCGCCTTCGGCGGCGATGCGATGGGGCTGCGTGACGCCGCGAGCGACGAGGTCCTGGGCGATGTTGGCAAAATCGTCGTGGGAGTGGGTTTTGTTGGCAAGGCGACCGGCGTCGTGCCACCAGGTGCCGAACTCGCCGCCGCCGCGCAGGCTGGTGGAGACGATGGTGCCGCCGCGCTCGAGCCAGAGCTTGCCGGTGCGCGCGTTGTAGCCGGGCAGGACGGGAAGACCGAAGCCACCGTAGCCGGACATGTAGACGGGGGCGTCGCCCGTGCGTTCGGCGGGGCCGACCTGGATGTAGGGGATGCGCTCGCCGCCCGTCGACAGGGCTTCGTGCTGGGTGACGATGGCCCCGTGAGGATCAAAGGTGCGCGGCGCGCGTTTCAGGATGGCGGGGGCACCGCCTGGTTCCAGCAGCAGAAGAGTGCTGGGTTCGATGGGCGTGGTGGTGGTGGCGAGCAAGGTACCGTCGGCTTCGTCCTCCTCGGCATCGATCGACCAGACATTGACAGTGCCGATGGCGGGGAGGCCTGCGAGCGGGTGGACGGACCAGATGTCGCCTGGGGTAGCAACCAAGTGGACGGGCTGAAGATTGTCGAGGATGGCGATCACCAGGCGGCCGGCGCACCAGAAGAAGCTG
>JAYVEG010000284.1:0-24540 GCA_043748985.1 Rhodospirillales bacterium | reverse complement strand
ACACTCCCGCCTTCGTGAACGGTAACCTGCAGGTCACCTGGCCGTTCGCCGACGTCGGCAGCTACTACACGACCACGAAGGCGATCTATCTCTCGCCGCAGCTTTACGGCTTCGACTTCGGCGTCTCGTTCGAGCCCAGCACGGCCAACGTCGCCGGCGGCGGTGGCAATGGCTGTGGCGGCGCCGCCTACGAGGGCTCGGCCTTCGTCAACGGCGTCGGTAACTCTGGCCCGGGCTGTAACCGCCTGGGTTCGACCATCACCAACGCAGAAAGCGGCCGTCGCAAGAATACGTTCGACGGTCTGCTTCGCTACCGTGGCAGCTTCGGCGGCTTCGGCATCGCCGCGACCGCTGCCTACATTGGTGGCAGCAACGTCAAGGACATCAGCGGCATCGCCTTCAACACCAACCCGCTGAACGCGCCCATCCGTTCCAACTTCGACGGTCTCAGCGTCGGCGACTTCGGTGTTGCGCTGACCTACGCGGGCTTCAGCGTCGGCGGCAAGTATCAGTTCGGTCGCTTCAACGGCCAGTGGGCTCTCGCGCCCAAGGGTCTGGCGGACGGCGAAGCCATCCTCGGCGGCGTCTCCTACACCATCGGGCCGGTCATCGTCGGCGCACACTACCTGAACTACAAAAGCGCAGGCGACGTCGGCAACGCGAACTTCGGCCGTCAGCGCCGTGAGCAGGGCGTGGGCGCCGGTGGCACCTACAGCGTGGCGCCGGGCGTCAGCCTGTTCGTCTCCGGACTGTGGATGGAGCGTAAGCAGAACGGTTATGACTTCATCACCGGCTCTGGTGTGACGGCCGTAACCGGCGCCGCCGGCACGACGACCCACAACAAGGTAACCTCCAGCCTTATCTCGCTGGGCACGTCTTTCAGCTGGTAAGCTTTTAGAACGAGATCGGGAGACCGGGCTCGAAGGGGCGGTGGGCAACCACCGCCCCTTTTTCTTGTCCGCCGCCCACCGATCCTCGCTGCCAAACAAGGCCTTCCTCTTGGCGGGACGATGCGATGTGGTAAGACGACCCGGCGCGCCCTGCGCCCAGTCAGGTAAGAAGATATGACAATGCGTTCCTTGTTTCGCCCGACCGCCCTGGCCACCCTCCTCATCACCGTCACCCTCGCGGCATGCGGCCCGGCCACGCTTCGCGGCGTTGCTGACGACGAATACCAGGACTACCGAACCAAGGGCGGTGAACAGGGCAAGCTCTTCGGCGATCAGGGACTCGCCATCGGCATCGGCAAGACCGCGTCGACTGACAGAAGCCAGGAAGGCGCCGCCCTCGGCGTGAACGCCTACCTCTGGCGCGGCGCCCTCGACACCCTCGCCTTCATGCCCCTCGCATCGGCCGACCCCTTCGGTGGCGTCATCATCACCGACTGGTACGAGCCCCCCCAAGGCCAGGGCGAGCGCTTCAAGGCGACCGCCTACATCCTGGGCCGTCAGCTTCGCGCCGACGGGGTGAAGGTCTCCATCTTCCGCCAGGTTTCCACAAACGGCCGCTGGGTCGACGCCTCCGTCAGTCCCGTTACCACCAGCGACATCGAGAACAAGGTCCTCGCCCGCGCCCGCGAACTCCGCTCTCAGACCGCCGCCCAGTAACAAAAGCCCTCGTCCTCGGGCAGAGGGTTGGGTGAGGGCTCCACCCACAAGCGACCACCCTGCCCGAGCACAAGAGCGAGTAGAGTGCCCCAATGAGCGACACCCAATACGACTTCCGTAGCGCCGAGCCCCGTTGGCAGGCCGCCTGGGACGCGGCCGCGTGCTTCCGCGTCGAAGACGTTCCCACCGATGGCCGCCCGAAATACTACGTCCTCGAGATGTTCCCCTACCCCAGCGGCAAGATCCACGTCGGCCACGTCCGCAACTACACCCTCGGCGATGTCGTCGCCCGCTACAAGCGTGCCCGCGGCTTCTCCGTCCTCCACCCCATGGGCTGGGACGCCTTCGGCCTGCCCGCCGAAAACGCTGCCCGCGGCCGCAACATCCATCCCGCCATCTGGACCCGCCTCAACATCGCCACGATGCGCGACGAGCTGAAGCGCATGGGGCTCTCCATCGACTGGACGCGCGAGATCGCCACCTGCGAGCCCGAATACTACGGCCACCAGCAGAAGCTGTTCCTCGACATGTTCCGCGCCGGCCTCGTCACCCGAAAGGAAAGCTGGGTCAACTGGGACCCCGTCGACGGCACCGTGCTCGCCAACGAGCAGGTCATCGACGGCCGCGGCTGGCGTTCCGGCGCCGTCATCGAGAAGCGTCAGCTCAGTCAGTGGTTCATGCGCATCACCGACTACGCAGAGGACCTCCTCGCCGCCCTCGATGACCTCCCACGCTGGCCCGAACGTGTCCGCACCATGCAGTCCCGCTGGATCGGCCGCAGCGAAGGCGCCCGCGTCCGCTTCCAGCTGCACCAACCCGCCCCCGTGCCTGACGTCGAAGTCTTCACAACCCGCCCCGATACCCTCTTCGGCATGAGCTTCGTCGCCGTCGCCGCCGAGCACCCCATCGCCCAGGCCATCGCCGCCCAGAACCCGGCCGCTGCTACATTCGTCGCTGAATGCGCCGCCCTCGGCACCAGCGAGGAAGCGATCGAAACTGCGGAGAAGCGCGGCTTCAACACCGGCCTCACCGTCGCCCATCCCTTCGACCCGGCCCGCAGCATCCCCGTCTGGATCGCCAACTTCGTCCTCATGGAATACGGCACCGGCGCCATCTTCGGCTGCCCCGCCCACGACCAGCGCGACCTCGACTTCGCCCGCAAATACGGTCTCCCCGTCCAGCCCGTGGTCGCACGCCCCGATGGTGACACTACCGTTCAGGCCGAAGCCTACGCCGGCCCCGGCACCCTGGTGAACTCCGACTTCCTCGACGGTCTGACCCCCGAAGACGCCAAGCGCGCCGCCATCGCCCGCCTTGAACAGCAGGACGCCGGCACCGGCGTCGTCAACTGGCGCCTGCGCGACTGGGGCGTCAGCCGCCAGCGCTACTGGGGCTGCCCCATCCCCATCGTCCATTGCGCCGCCTGCGGCCCGGTCGCCGTCCCCGACGCGGACCTCCCCGTCGTCCTCCCCGAAGACGTCACCTTCGACCGCCCCGGCAACCCGCTCGACCACCACCCCACCTGGAAACACGTCGCCTGTCCCACCTGTGGGGCCCCCGCACTCCGCGAGACCGACACCTTCGACACCTTCGTCGACAGCTCATGGTACTTCGTCCGCTTCTGCAGCCCGGCCTCGCCCGTCGCCATCAACCGCGCCGCCGCCGACCACTGGCTCCCCGTCGACCAGTACATCGGCGGCGTCGAGCACGCGATCCTGCACCTCCTGTACGCCCGCTTCTTCACCCGTGGCCTTCGCGCCACCGGCCATCTCACCGTTGCCGAACCCTTCGCCGGCTTGTTCACCCAGGGCATGGTCACCCACGAAAGCTACCGCACCGCAGATGGCACCTGGCTCACCCCGGCCGAGGTCGATAAACACCCCGACGGCACCGCCACCCAACGCGAGACAGGCGCCCCGGTCACGATCGGCCGCGGCGAGAAGATGTCCAAAAGCAAGATGAACACCGTCGATCCCGGCGCCATCATCGATGCGTATGGCGCCGACACCGCCCGCTGGTTTGTGCTGAGCGACAATCCGCCCGAACGCGACATCGAATGGACCGAGGCCGGCGTCGCGGGCGCCAGCCGCTTCATGGGCCGGGTCTGGCGCCTCACACAGGCCGTTGCCGCGACCCCTGATCCCGCCTCCGAAAACGACGATCTTCGGCGCACCGTCCACCGCACCATTGCCGCCGTCACCGAGGCGCTGGAAACCTTCGCCTTCAACGTCGCGGTCGCCAAACTCTACGAACTCGTTTCCGCCATCGAACGCGCCCCGGGCCCCCGCCGCGAGGCCGTCCGCATCCTCGCCCAACTCATGGCCCCCCTGGCCCCACATCTCGCCGAGGACGTCCACGCCCTCATGGCACCCGGGGCCGGCCTCGTCGCCAACCTACCCTGGCCCACCCCCGACCCGGCTCTCCTCACCGTCCAGAGCGTCACACTAGCCGTCCAGGTCATGGGCAAGCTCCGCGGTACCATCGTCCTCCCCCCCGGCGCCCCCGCCGACATCGCCGTGCCCGCCGCCGAGGCCGAAGTCGCCCGCCTGCTGGAAGGCAAACGCATCGTCAAGCGCATCCACGTCCCCGACCGCATCGTCAACTTCGTGGTGGCCGGGTGAAACACGCCCCCATCCTGGCAGTACTCCTGCTCGCCGGCTGCGGCTTCCGCCCGCTGTATATGCCCGAGGGCGCATCGGGCAGCATCGCCGCGAACGAACTCGCCGCCGTCTACGTCCCCGTCATGGGCGAACGCGCCGGCCAACTCATGCGACAGGCCCTCCAGCAACGCATCGAGGGCTCCGGCACCGGCATCGCCAAGCAGTACGAGCTGATCACCGCGCCCGCCATCTCCGGCGAGAGCATCGCCATCCAGCGCGACAACTCAACCACCCGCGTCCGCCTCAACGGCTCCGCTAACTGGACCCTCCGCCGCCTCGACGTGGCCCGCACCGTCCTGGCCACCGGCTCGGCCCGCTCGGTCGACGGCTTCAACGTCCTCAACCAGCAATACTTCGCCGCCGACCTCGAGAATGCTGCGGCACAGAAACGCATCGTCGAGGCCATGGCCGACCAGGTCACCACCCAGGTCGCCATCTTCCTCCGCCGCCGGGCCGTCGCCGCCACGCCCGCAACCGCCCCCGCCTCCCTCGGCCCCGCCGCCCCCACGGAAATCCCCGGCACCATCCCGGACCTCGGCCCCGCCGGCACGAACGCCACCGTGACCACGCCCGGCCTGTAATGAAAATCGACGCCCGCCGCATGGCGTCGTTCCTACGCGATCCCGGCCCCGTCCGTGTCGTGCTCCTCTACGGCGAGGACGAAGGTCTCGTCCGCTCCCGCGCCGATCAGCTCACCCTCGCCATCGCCGGCAGCGCCGACGACCCCTTTCGCGTCGCCTGGCTCGCCCGCGACGACCAGGACCGCATGGCCGAAGAAGCCAGCGCCATCGCCATGTTGGGCGGGCGCCGCGTCATCCGCGTCCGCGACGTGACCGACAGCCTCGCCACCGCCGTCGACCAGATCGCCAAAGCTCCCGGAGACAGCCTCGTCATTCTCGAAGCCGGCGCCCTTGCCCGCCGCTCAAAGCTCGTCACCCTCCTCGAAGCCGCCGAAACCGCCGCCGCCGTCGCCTGCTACCCCGAGGAAGGCCCCGGCCTGCGCGCCGGCATCGAGTCCGGCCTCGCCGCCGAGGGTGTCCGCGCGGACCCCGACGCGCTCGACTGGCTCCGCGACCACCTCGGCGGCGATTACGCCAGCACCCGCGGCGAGGTCGAGAAACTCATCCTCTACGCCGGAACCGAGAAACGTCTCGACCTCGACGCCGTCCGCGCGTGCGTCGGCGACCAGGCCTCCGTCTCCCTCGACAACGCCCTCTATGCCGCCACCCTCGGCGATGTCGCCGCGGCAGACCTCGCCACCGAACGCAGCCTCGCCGACGGCCTCACCTCCGTCGGCCTCATCCGCCAGGTCCTGTTGTTCCTATCCCGCCTCCACGCCGCCCGTGGCCGCATGGACGCCGGCGGCTCCGCGCAGGACGCCGTCAAAGCCATGCGTCCTCCCGTCTTCTGGAAACGCGAATCCGACATGGTCCGCGCCGTCGGCGCCTGGCCCACATCCCGCCTCTCCGCCGCCATGGCCGAGGCTCGTCGCGCCGAACTCGCCTGCAAACAAACCGGCGCGCCCGACGACGTCATCGCCCGCCGCCTCGTCATGGCCCTTGCCCGAGCCGGCGCCACCCTCCGCCGCTAAAAGCGCTCGCCCTTGCGAGAGGGTTGGGTGAGGGTCTCGTTCCGCCAGCACGACAAGCGACGTAGGACGCACTACCCCCGCGCGTGCAAGCGCGCCAACAGCCCATCCAGCTGATCCAGGTTCCGATACCCGATCTGCACAACCCCCCCCGCCCCAGACTGCGTGATCGTCACCCGCAACCCCAACAACACCCCCAGCTCCCGCTCCAGCGCCACATGCTCCTGGTCCTTCGGCGTAGCCACCTTCGCCACCGGCCTGGACGCCAGCGCCTCGGTCTGGCGCACGTTCAGCCCCCGCGCGATCACCAGCTTCGCCGCCGCCTCCGGCTCCGAATGCTGCAGCAACGCCCGCGCATGCCCGGCCGACAACGCGCCCGCCTGCACCTGCGCCCGCACCGTCGCCGGCAGATGCCGCAGCCGCAGCATGTTGGCGATATGGCTGCGCGACTTTCCCACCAGATCGCCGATCTGGTCCTGAGTCAGCCCGAAATCGTCGATCAGCCGGTTATACCCGTCCGCCTCCTCGATCGCGTCCAGATCCTGCCGCTGCAGGTTCTCCACCAATGCGGCCGCCATCGCCGCAGAATCGTTCAGCGCCTTGATCAGCACCGGCACCTCGTGCAGCCCGGCTGCCGTCGCCGCGCGCCATCGCCGCTCTCCCGCGATGATCTGGAACCGCCCCGCCTCGTCGGGATGCGGCCGCGCCAGGATCGGCTGCAACACCCCCTGCTGCCGGATGCTGTCCGTCAGCTCCGTGAGGGCCGCCGGGTCCATCGCCACCCGCGGCTGGAACGGCCCAGGCTCCAACTGCGTCACCAGCAGCGTCGTCCGGCTGGCTGCACTCGGCCCCGCCTCGCCCAGCAGCGACGCCAGTCCCCGCCCCAACGGGGACTTCATGGGAGCCTTCACGCGCGCGCAACCTCGCGCCGGATGAACTCCGCCGCCAACTTGATATACGCCTGCGCGCCCGGTGACTTCAGGTCATACGTCATCACCGGCTTCCCATGGCTCGGCGCCTCCGAAATCCGCACGTTCCGCGGGATCACCGTGTCGTACACCGCCGGCCCGAACACGGACCGCACGTCAGCCGCCACCAACTCCGACAGATTGTTCCGCCGGTCGTACATGGTCAACACGATGCCCTGCAGCGAAAGCTGTGGATTGAGGTTGCGGCGCACACGCTCGATGGTTTGCACGAGTTGACTGATTCCTTCCAGGGCGAAGAACTCGCATTGCAGCGGCACCAGCACCGCATCCGCCGCCACCAGTGCATTCACCGTCAACAGCCCTAGGCTCGGCGGACAGTCGATCAGCACCGTATGCCGCGGCGGCGCCGTCTCCAGCGCGTCCCGCAGCCGATACTCGCGCCGCTGCTCGCTCGCCAGCTCGATCTCCGCCCCCGCCAGCTCGTTGTCGGCCGGCACCAGCATCGGCCCGCCCGCCCAGGTCGCGGTCAGGGTCGCATCCAGCGGCCGCTCCCCCATCAGCAGCGAATACGACCCCGCCCCACGCCGGTCGCGCGGCACGCCTAGCCCGGTCGATGTGTTCCCCTGCGGGTCGAGGTCGATCAGCAGGCACCCATGTCCCGCCGCCGCCAATGCGGTCGCCAGGTTGATCGCTGTCGTGGTCTTGCCCACACCCCCCTTCTGATTCGCGATCGCCACCACTCGCGCCCGCCCCCGCGGCGGCCCGGCCAGCGAAGGCAGCGCACCGTCAGGCATGCGCCGCCACCCGCACTGGTGCGCGGATCAGCAGGATCGGCGAGGCGCCCCCCTCGATCGACAACCCAAACGACCACCCCCGCCGCGCCGCCGCAACCTCCTCGGCCGCCCGCGTTCCCTTCGGAAAGATCATCACCCCCCCCGGCGCCAGGTGCGGCACTGCCATCGGCAACAGCTTGTCCAGCGGCGCCAGCGCCCGCGCCGTCACCACCGCGGCTGGTGCGATCGCCGTCTCCTCGATCCGCGTCGTATGTACCGCAACCGGCGCCCCTGTCAGCCGCGCCGCCTCCCGTAAAAACGCCGCCTTCCGATGGTCCGACTCGATCAGCTCGAAGGATATCCCCGTCGCGATCGCCAACACGAGCCCCGGCAGCCCGGCCCCCGATCCCAGATCGATGGCCCGATCGGTCCCCGCAGGGATCAACGGAACCAGCCGCAGACTGTCCAACACATGCCGCGACCAGATGTTCGGCTGGTCCGCCGCCGACACCAGGTTGATCCGCCGCGTCCACGTCTGCAGCAGCGCCGCGTAGTCCCTCAGCCGCTGTTCCGTTTCGGGGGTAAGCATTCGGGGTGGGTAGCATGCGGGGCAAGGGGTTTCCATGCCGGTTCCACCTTTTCAAGTCCACACAGCGCCCACACAGAAGATACGGAACGCACAAAGAAAATCGTCTTCTGTCATCGCCAATCGCCAGGCTGACCAGATCTCACAGCAATGACTGCAACCGACCACCGTCATACCGAGTTTTTTGGCGAAGCAATCCAGGTGCAACGTGGCCGCGTTGACGCCTGCAACGGCCTCGTTCCGCCCGAAACAATCATCGACGGGATCATCAACAAATAAACTCGGTAAAGTCCAAAAAGATCACGCGCTCTCCGTGCGATCCGTGGCGTCCTCGTTCTCTGTGCTCTCTGTCTGAACTTGACCCTTTCCCTCCCCAGCCCGACCCACGGTCTTATAGGGAAACCGGCACCACGCCGCCCCCGCACACCGCCAGCACTCCGGCGTCCGCGCCTTGCACACATACCGCCCATGCAGGATCAGCCAATGATGCGCCGGCCGCAGCATCTCCGCCGGAATCCGCTTCACCAACTGGTCCTCCACCGCCCGCACATCCTTCCCCGGCGCGATCCCCGTCCGGTTGCCCAACCGGAAGATGTGCGTATCCACCGCCATCGTCGCCTGCCCGAACGCCACGTTCAGCACCACGTTCGCCGTCTTCCGCCCCACCCCCGGCAGCGCCTCCAACGACTCCCGATCCCCCGGCACGTCGCCGCCATGCTTGTTGATCAGGATCTGGCTCAGCGCCGCCACGTTCTTCGCCTTCGCCTGCCACAACCCGATGGATCGGATATGCGCCGCAATCCCCTCCGCCCCCAGCGCCACCATCGCCGCCGGCGTGTTCGCCACGGCATACAGCGTCTTCGTCACCTTGTTGACCGCGACATCCGTCGTCTGCGCCGACATCACGACCGCACACAGCAGGGTAAACGGATCGGTGAAATCGAGGTCCGACTCCGCATCCGGAAACGCCGCCTCCAGCGCCTCCAGAAAGGCCCGCACCTCTACCCGGTTCATCGGCGGCGTCTTCCGCAAACGCTTGGGTTTCATCATCGCACCCTCAGCCGATGCCCGGACATCTCCGCCCCCGCATCCGCCGGCAGCCGCAGCGCCAGCGGCGTCGCGAGCAGGCTGAACACCGCCACACACAGGAAGGCGACAGTGAACGCCTGCAAGGTCGGCGCATGCTCCGGCGTCGCCGCGGTCGCGAACTCCAGCACCGCCGCCCCCACCGTGATCCCCAGTGTCAAACTCAGCTGCTGGATGGTCGAATACAGGCTGGTGGCCGCACTCATGCGCTCCCGCGGAATATCCGCATACGCAATGGTGTTGAACGCCGTGAACTGCAACGATCGCAAGAACCCGCCAGTCACAAGTAGCAGATAGATCGCCGCCAACGGCCAACTCGGCCGCAGGAATGCCATCGCCCCCAGCAACATCGCCGCCAGCGCCCCGTTCCATCCCAACACGGCCCGAAACCCGAGCCACCGCAAGGCCCGCTGCGCCACCGGCTTCATGACAATGGCGCCCGCCGCACTGGCAAACGTGATCAGCCCCGACTGCGCCGCCGCCATCCCGAACCCCAGCTGCAGCATCAGCGGCAGAAGGAACGGGATCGCCCCCACTCCGATCCGGAACAACGACCCGGCCCCCACCGAAACCGCGAACGTCGGCACCCGCAGCAGCGTCAGATCCAGCAGCGGGTCCCGACGCCCCCGCGCATGCCGCAGATACAAGGCCCCGCACACCAGCCCAGCCAAGATCAGTCCGCCCACCACAGCTGGCGGCAGCATCCCCCGTCCCGCCGTCTCGAACCCGAACATCAGGCACGCGAGTGCCAGCCCGGAAAACACCAGCCCCCACCCATCCAGCCGCGCGCGCACCGGCGCATCCACGTCATGGATGAACCGCGACACCAGCACGATTCCCAGCACCCCGATCGGCACGTTGATGAAGAAGATCCACCGCCAATCGGCATACGTCACCAACATGCCCCCTATCGGCGGCCCCACGATCGGCCCCACCAGCGCCGGCACCGTCAGCCACGCCATCGCCGCCACCAGCTCGGACTTCTGCACGCTTCGCAACAGCACCAGGCGCCCGACCGGCACCATCATCGCGCCGCCAACCCCCTGCACGATCCGCGCCCCCACCAGCGCCGGCAACGTCGTCGCCGCCCCGCACAGGATCGAGCCCAGCGTGAACACCGCGATTGCCGCCCGAAACACCGCCCGTGCCCCATACCGGTCCGCCATCCAGCCCGATACCGGAATGAACACGGCCAGGCTGAGCAGGTACGACGTCAGCGCCACATTCATATGCAGGGGGTCCGACCCGAACGCCCGCGCCATCGTCGGCAGCGCCGTGGCCACCACGGTGCCGTCCAGGTTCTGCATGAACAACGCCGTCGCGACGATCAGCGCCGTCAGCCGCGTGCGGCCCGCATCCGGGGCCGCCTCACCCACGCTCAAGACATCACGGGATCAGGACGGTGCTGCCCGTCGTCTGCCGCGCCTCCAGCGCTGTATGCGCCGCCGCCGCATCCTTCAGCGGATACGTCTGGTTCACCCGGATCTTCACTGCACCCGATTGCACCACCGCGAACAGCTCGGCCGCCGATGCCGCCAGATCCTTCGCCTTCGCCGTATACGTCGCCAGCGTCGGCCGCGTCACATACAGGCTCCCCTTCGCCGTCAACACGCCCAGATCCACCGGCGGCACCGGCCCCGAGGAGTTGCCGTAAGTCACCATCAACCCCAATGGCGTGAGACAATCCAGGCTCGCGCCGAACGTATCCTTGCCCACGCTGTCATAGACCACCGGCACCATCGCCCCGCCCGTCAGCCGCTTCACGTCCGCCGCCAGCGTCTCGTGCCCGATGATCACGTGCTGCGCCCCATGTGCACGCGCCAGTTCCGCCTTCGCCTCCGTCCCCACCACGCCGATCACCGTGGCCCCCAGATGCTTGGCCCACTGGCACAGGATCAGACCCACCCCGCCCGCCGCCGCATGCACCAGGATCGTCTCGCCCGCCTGAACCCGGTGAGTCGTCCGCAACAGATACTGCGCTGTCATCCCCTGCAGCATCATCGCCGCCGCAGTCGTGTCCTCGATCCCGTCCGGCACCTTCACCAGCCGGTCCGCCGCGATCACCCGGTCCGTCGCATACGCACCGATGGGGCCGGTGGCATAGGCCACACGATCGCCGGGCTTCACGTTCGTGACCTCGGCACCCACCGCCGTTACAACCCCCGCCGCCTCCATCCCCAGCGTCGCCGGCAGATGCGGGATCTTGTACAGCCCGGTCCGGAAATACACGTCGATGAAGTTCAGCCCTACCGCCGTGTGATGCACCAGCGCCTCCGCCGGCCCCGGCTCGGGCGTCGGCACGCTCTCCCACATCATGACTTCGGGCCCGCCATGGGCGTGGATGCGGATTGCCTTGGACATCGTAATCGATCCTCCGGCCGGTCCAGGCGCCGATTGCGGCCCCGGGCGGCGTGATTGCTTATCTTGCCGGCGCCGCGTGCCCGGCCATCCGGCTCTCAAGTTGCAGCAACCGCCGCTTCGTTTCCAGCCCATCCCCACCAGAGAACCCGCCAAGCCCCGAAGCCGCCAACACCCGATGGCACGGAATGACGATCGGGATCGGGTTGCTGCCCATCGCACCCCCCACCGATCGCGCAACCCCGCCCGCCAGCGTCGCCAGCTGCGCATACGTCACCGTAGCCCCGAACGGGATCTTCACCAGCTCCGCCCAAACCCTCTGCCGATAAGCCGTCCCATGCGGACGTAGCGGCAGGTCGAACCCGCGCCGCTCCCCATCCAGGTATTCCTGAACCTGGTCCCGTGCCGACACCAGCAATGGCGTCGCCGCCTGGTCCCGTGCCCATCCCCAGTCGAGTGCCACGATCGCCCCGTCCTCTTCGGTCACGGTCAGGGCGTCCAGCAGGGCAGTGTGGAACGAGAGTTGCGGCACCCCCCAGCGGTAGCGTGACCCCTGGTATCGGGCAAGGCCCCCCGGCAAGAAGTCGGCACGAAGTGGTCTGGTGATGGCGCGCCCGATTGGTGCTGGCCCATGGTCGGTTCCCGCGCTGTAATACACGGCCCAAGGAGACTTCGTGATGTACGTCCCGCCGCATTTCGCCGAGGATCGTCTGCCCGTCCTGCACCGGGCTATCCGCCGCACCGGCCTCGCCAACCTCGTCACCCTCGGCCCCGACAGCCTAATGGCGTCCCCGCTCCCCCTCATGCTCGACGACGCCGACGGCTCAAACGGCACCCTCTACGGCCACCTCGCAAGGGCCAACCCGCAATGGCGCCATGCCCCCACCATCGATGCGCTCGCCATCTTCATGGGCCCTGACGCCTACGTCAGCCCCTCCTGGTATGAAACCAAGAAGGAGACCGGCAAGGTCGTCCCGACTTGGAACTACATTACCGTCCACGCGTCCGGCCCCATCACCTTCTTCGAGGACGCCTCCGCGCTGCTGGACGTCGTCACCCGCCTGACCGAACGCCACGAACAGGACCGTGCCGAGCCCTGGGCCGTCAGCGACGCCCCGGTCCCCTTCGTCGCCTCCCAGCTCAAGGGCATCGTCGGCTTCCGCATCCCCATCACCACAATCCAGGGCAAGTGGAAGCTCAGCCAGAACCGCGCTCCTGCCGACCGCGCCGGCGTCGCCGCCGGCATGCGCGCAGAAGGGATCCCGATGGCGAACCTGATCGGCTGATCGAACAAGCCCGAGATCAAACGTCCCGGAAATACGGCTCTACCGGCCCTTGCAGCTTGATCGTCAGCGGCGCTCCGGTCCGGTCAGTCTTGTTTCCCACCGAAACCCGCACCCACCCCTCGCTCACGCAGTACTCCTCCACGTTCGTCTTCTCCACCCCCTTGAACCGGATCCCGACGCCACGCTCCAACAGGGCGGCATCGTGGAACGGGCTCTTGGGGTTCGCGGCCAGGCGATCGGGCGGTGTGTCGGTCATGCCGGGGTGATAGACGCGCGGCGGGCCCGGTTCAAGCAACTCAGGATGGCGAACGGCGCCCCGAGCAGCAGCCACGTCGATGGCTCCGGCACAGCGATGCTCAGCTCCGACAGGGCATACACCGTGCCGGACGACTTCACCGCAACCAGGATCTCCCCGTTCGCATCCTGGCTCAGCCGCAGATCGACCCGCCCGCCGCAGCATGCATAGACTTCGTCCAGATTGACCGAACGCCCGTTCACCGAGAAATCCAGCTCCGACAAGGCGGCCTGCCCACCCGTGATCACCGAACCGGGGTCGAACACGAACACACGCCCCACCACGATGTCGCCCAACAGATATTTGCCATAAAGCTCCGGGATCGCCGTTCCGCGATACAGCAGGCCGCTGCCGATCGCATTGCCCTCCGCGTGCCAATACTCCGCAATCGGGTCTGTCATGCCGAGCGATGCCGCGGACTGCGTCGGGGTGTAGATGTTCTCATCGCTGGAATCGTGCCCGAACGCATACCCTGTGGCATAGGTGCCCTCGCGCAGCCCCCAGCCGTAATTGGCCCCCGCCACGCCGACATTGACCTCCTCGATCCATTGCTGACCCAGGTCGTTGATGTACATCGTCCCCGTCAGCTTGTCCCAGGTGAACGACTGCGGGAACCGCAGGCCCGAGGCCCAGATCTCCGGCACCGCCGCAGCATTCGACAGGAACGGGTTGTCGGCCGGCACGGTGTAGGGCTCGCCGTTCGGTCCCACTGCCGGGTTGATCCGCAGCATCTTGCCCTGTGGACGATCGAGCCGCTGCGCATTGCCGTCGGCGTCGTTGTAGTGCCCATCGCCGCTGCCGACATACAGATTGCCGTAGTCCGGATCGCCCGGCTGTGCGGTCGGGTTGAACGCGATCATGCCATTGGCGTGGCCGTCGCTATACCCAGAAACCCGCATCACCGCGCGCGATGTGCCGCTGAACGTGCTCGCACGCGGGTCGGACGCGGTCCATTCGCGCAGTTCCGCCGTCTCGCCCGTCGGCTTCCCGATGGTCTTTATGCTGGGATCCGCCGCGACGGCGCCCAGATAGTCTATCGTATAGAACGTGTTGTAGCCGGGCAGCGCCGGGTTGCGCCCGAAGTTCGGGCTGAACGCCATGCCCGACAGCCCCGGCGTGCCGGGAACGGTGTTCATCCCCAGCCTACGCAGGTCCAGGTATGGGCTCGCCGCACCCCCGCCCGGCCCGGCCACAGAAATCACCCCATTCAGGTCATTCACGAAAACCCGGCCAGAGCCATCCTGCGGCGAGTTGGCGTAGTTGATCCGCGCTGTCGGCGCGGTCCCCGACGTCGCCGGTGCCGTGATGTAAGGCGTCACATTTACAGTGATGCCGCTCGACTGGATCACCGGAAAGTCGGGCACCACAGGCGTAGGGCCGGCTGCATGCGCCCGCGCACACATCAGCAGCACGACCCCGACCAGGAACCAACGTGCGTGAACCATATGTCACGCTAGCGCGATTGACCCGGCGCGGACAAGATCGTGAACCAGCCCCAAGGCATCGATCGCGACCTGCCCCGCAGGAGGTGGTGGCGGCAGCGCGCCCGAGGTAATGTCCAAATCGATTTCGGAGGTAAGCCAGTTTGATCGTTCGGCGGGGTTTCCACCCATGGCGCATCGTAAAGACCAGCGGACCGCAATTCGTAACACTGCTTGTCTACGACACCGTCGTCTCCGCCCTCTATCTCCTCGGCGGCCCGGCCTGGCTTTCCCTGCCAGACCTACCGCTCCCCCTCCTCGGCAGCGCCGTCGCCCTCGTCGTCACCCTGCGCAACAATGCCGCCTACGCCCGCTGGTGGGAGGCCCGAACCCTCTGGGGCGCCATCCTCAACAATGGCCGCAGCTTCGCCCGCGCCGTCACCCTCTACATCCCCGACCCGACCCTGTGCACCACCCTCATCCGCCTCATGATCGCCTACCCCGTCGCCGTCCGCTGCCACCTGCTGCGTCTCGACCCCTGGCCTGACCTCGAACCCCTGGTCGCGCCCGCCACCCTGCCACCTGAAATCCTTGAAAGCCTCCGCGGCCGCGCCAACGTCCCCGCCGCCATCCTCGGAGTCATTGCCGCGAACCTGGCTCGCGCCGGCCTCGACAACATGGCGCTCTCCGGCCTCGACCGCTACCTCGGCTGCCTGACCGACGCCCAGGGCGGCCTCGAGCGCATCAAGAACACCCCCATGCCCCGCCGCTACAACCAGTTTCCCATGCTGTTCTCACGCGCCTACTGTATCATGCTGCCCCTCGGCTTGCTCAACACGCTAGGCTGGGCCACCCCGGTCGGCTCTACCCTCATCGGCTTCATGTTCCTCGCCCTGGACCGCATGGGCCTCGATCTGGAAGATCCCTTCGAGAACACCACCCACGACATCCCCATGCGCGCCATCGCCCGCACCATAGAAATCGACCTCCTGCAGCAACTCGGCGACGACGCCCCGACCCCCATCAAGCCCGTCGACGGCGTCCTCTGGTAAAGCCCCCTCCGGCGGGGAGACCGTTGGATAAGGGTCAAGGCCACGCAACCAACCCGCTATCGCGAAGGCGCTGGGCCAGCCGCCACCCGCGCGAACGTCGTCACAATCTTCGTCCCCGCCCGCAGCGTCCCCCCAAGGCTCCCCGCCACCTTGCTCTGCCCGCCCGCCCGCACCCGATACGGCACCGCGAACTCGGCGATCCGCAGCCCCGCCCGTGCCGCCTTCATCTGCATCTCGATGTTCCAGCCATACGTCATCTCCCGCATGTCCAGCGCCGCCAACGCCTCCCGCCGGATCACCCGCAGCGCGCACATGTCGGTATAGCGCACCCCATACAGCAGCCCCATCAGCCGCCCCGCCAATGCCCCCGCCGCCACCTGGTGCCAGTTCATCGACCCCCGCTCCCGCACCCCCCGGGTCCGGCTGGCGATCGTGAAGTCCATCGCGCCAGCCAGAACGGGCCCGCACAGCATAGCCAACTGGTCCGGCCGGTCCGCCCCATCGCCGTCCATGAACGCAATCAGGTCATGCGCCGCCGCCGCCGCCCCCAAATGGCACGCCCGCCCATATCCCCGCCCGGCGTCGATCACCACAGCCCCCGCCGCCCGCGCGATGTCGCCCGTCCCGTCACGGCTGCCCCCATCGGCCACGATCACCTCGCCTATACCCTGCGCCAGCACCTCCCGCACCACCGGCCCGATCGCCTCGGCCTCGTTCCACGTCGGTATCACGACACTGACGCCCGACAGCACGCTCGCTACAGGCTCCACCGCAGCCCACATCCCTGGCAGGGCTTCGGCGGAGTCTCTCCCACCAGATCCGTACGGAACGACTGATACGCCGGGCTGTTCCAGATCTCCATCAGGTCCGTCTGCGTCGCGTTCCCCAGGGTGTAGTTCTCATACCCCCGCGCACTGAACGGCGCGATGCAGCATGGCAACGCCCGCCCATGTGCCGTGAAATACATCAGCGACCACGGCCGCCGGCACGTCGCCCAGGGCTTGTCGTCCGCCTGCTTTTTCAGGCTCAACCCCGGCTCCGTCGCCCCCGAGGCGTCCAGCCCCAGCCCCAGCCCGGCAGCGATCCCCCGCGCCTCCTCGATGATCGCCTCCTCGTCCGCCCGCGTCTGCTCGAACAACGAGCTGTCCGGCCGCGCCATCCCGAACCCGGCGTCATCGAACACCAGTCGCTGCAGATGCACCTCCTTGACCCCGATCCGCGCCGCCAGCCGCACGAACTCGGGCAACTGGTCCACCGTCTCCTTCAACCCCGTCAACCACAACGAAACCAGCGGCTTATCCGCACCCGTAGCCGCCTGCAGATTGGTGAACGCGCTCACATTCCGCACGATCCGGTCGAACATGTCCTTCCCGCGCACCTTCAGGAACGTCGCCGCCTCCGCCGCATCCAACGACACCCGCAGCTCGTCCAGCCCGGTATCGATGATCTCCCGATGCTTCTTCGGCGCCAGCAAAGTCCCGTTCGTATTGAACAGCACATGCGTGTTCTGGCCCGGACGCTTCAGGTACCGGATCATCTCCGGCAGATGCTTCACCAGCATCGGCTCGCCCACCCCATGCAGCACCACCCGCCGCACATCCGGCACCTGGTCGACGATCTTGCGGAACAACTCCATCGACATGTCCGCCGGCGGCTCCAGCGCCTCGAACGTCCTCGGACACGTCTCGCACAACAGGTTGCACCGGTTCGTCACCTCCAGATACAGACACACCGGCGGCGTCTTCGCGACGCTGTCCCCCGCAGAAACCCTCTCGAAATAACGCCGCGGGTCCAGCTCGGCCGTCAGAAGATTCGTTTCGGGCATCAAGGGCCTCCGTTAACAAGCAGGGCAGGCGAGGGCGCTAAACGCGGCCCCCGAAGATCGAGCAGCAGCAGAACCAACGCCGGCAAAAACACCACCGCGGGCCAAACCGGCATGTCGCGCATGGAATCCAGATACAACAACGGACCGGCAATCGTGGGCCACAGGGCGCTCCAACAGGGGACGATTACGGCAGGCAGCACCAGGATCGTCAGATACCATGGGTAATGCGGCGATATCACGGCGATCAACGCCGCTGCCATGATCAACGCCCCACGCCCGATCACGGATGCGCGCGCCGCGCCGCCCAGCGGCAACGGACGCCGCACGACCCACCACGCACACCCCCCCAGCACCCCCAGCCCCCCCACAAGATACGCCGTGCTCGCCCAGCCCGGCAGCGGCCCCAACAGCCGCAACAGACGCAGCACCAGGAACCCGCCCCCATCCTGCAGCGACTCCTCCTGCGCGTACCCATCCAGATACCCGAACACGCGCAACCCCACCGCCGCATAGGCCGCATACCCGCCCAAAACCACCGCCGCCGCCGCCGCCAGCGACCGCCACTCCCACCGCCGCCAGATCGCAGGAAACAACACCGCCGGCAGCAGCTTAGCCCCCACCGCCGCCCCCATCGCCAGCCCCGCCCAACCCATCCGCCCGCGCGCCGCCAGCAGCAACGCCGCCGCCACCAACGCGACCGCCAGCGCATCCACATGCCCGGCCCCCGCGAACTCCCAGATCACGAGCGGATTCCAAGCCCAGACCACAATCTCCGCCGCCACCCGTCCCGCCGCCCGCAACAACAGCAGCCCCAGCCCCAGCGTCACCAGATCCAGCGCTAGCATCGCCGCCTTCATCGCCCAGATGCTCGGCGCCACCCACGCCACCCCCAGGAACAGCATTTGCGCCAACGGCGGATAGATCGTCGGCGCCGTATCCACCCGGTTGATGTTCGGAAAGATGTCCGTGGCCCGCCGCGGATCGTCTTCCCCCCCATAAGCCGCGCGGTCCCGCACCGCCGCCAACGCCGGGTCGATCGGCAGATACCGGTACGGGTTCACCCCGCTCGCCTGTACCTGCCCATCCCACACATACCGGTAGATGTCGGTCGACAGGATCGGCGGCACGAACAACACGATCGCCCGCGCCGCCAACGCCACCAGCAGCACCACCGGCAGCATTCCGCCCCGGGTCCGCCGCCGCACCACCCAAACCCCCCCGGCATAAGCCGCCCCTGCCACCCCGGCCGCAACCAGGTAGACCGTCAGCTCCCCGCCCCAAAGCCCGCCATAACTCCCCGGGGTGCGGAACGCGAACCCGCCCAGGACCCCAGCCACCAGCACCACACCGAGACCCACCAATTCCATCATGCCGCGTGCTGCGACAGCCGCCCCCGCAATCCAAGCCGGTCCACCAGCGCAGCCGTGAACGGCGCCGCATATGGACCCTGCGCTCCCCCCGCCCGCGCCCCGCCAGCAAGATCCTGCACCAGACGCGTCATCGAACTCGCGTCATCCACGTCGTACCAGAGCGCCAGCTCCTCCACCCGCAACCCCGACAGCCCGGCCCGCGCCTGCGTTGCCACCACATCCGTACTCCATGCGATATCCGCGAACGCCGCTCCATGTGCCGTCCGCAGCCCCAGCACGTAATAGCCCCCGTCCTCCGCCGCCCCCAGCACCGCCTCCGCCCGCCCCGACAGCAGCGCCTCCGCACACCGCACCAGCTCCGCCGTTGGCAAGGTCGGGCTGTCCGCCCCCAGCACGCACGCTGCCCCATACCCCATGCCCAACAACGTCCGCGTCGTATCCAGCAGCACCCGCCCGAATCCCGCTACCCCCGGCGCCTCCCCGTTCGTCCCATCCGCCAGTATCAGCGCCACACCCGGCGGCAACAGCCCATCGAACCGCGCCTCTTGCCCCGCCGGCGCATACGCGACAAACGGCGCAATCGTCGCCTCCCGTCCTGCCGCCACCAGATTCCCCAGCGTGTCCCGCAGGAACGCCGCCCCCATCGCCGCCGCCTCGTCCGGCGCCAGGATCCCCTGCAGACGGGTCTTCACGTGCCCAGGCCGCGGCGCCTTCGCAATCACGGCAATGGCGCAGGTTCTCGATCGTTCAACGGGCTCGGGCGGGATCATGATGCGTCCTGGTTCGGCCCCGATCGCACCGGGGTTACGGCAAAAGCGCCCGCTCGATCACCGACCGAATGGCGCCGGCGCCGGGCTTGGTCACACTGCTGAACCATTGCACGAGCTCGCCATCTCGTCCGATCACATACTTGTAGAAATTCCAACGCGGCCGCCCCACGAACCCGGCCCGGTCCCCAATCCATCGGAACAACGGCGTCGCCTCCCGCCCGATCACATGCGTCGGCGCTGCCACCGGAAACGTGATCCGGAACCGAGCATCGCAAACCGCCGCCACCGCCACCGGGTCATCATGCTCCTGCCCCCCGAAGTCCGGCGAAGGCACCGCCAGTACCGTCAATCCCCGTCCCCCATACTCCGTCCACAGATCCTGCAACCCCGCATATTGCGGCGTAAACCCACACAACGAGGCCGTATTCGTCACCAGAATGGGTCCACCCCGAAACTCCGAAAGCGAAATCACCCCACCCCGAAGCCCCACAAGCGAAAACTCATGCGCCGTCAAAAGTCCTCTCCCCCGAACCAGGTCGATTGCAACCGCACCAATGATAGGATGTCGGCCTCAAGCCCTCTCCGTTGCAAGACAGTTAGCGGACGGTTTCGCGCCGCCAGGACCGAACAACGGTGTTGGTGGCACCCTCTTACCCCAGCTTTGACCCGCGCCACGGTTCAAGCCCAAAGACACAGAGAGCGGTGCATCAGCCGATGCGGCCGCCCATCTGAAGTCGCGGCCCCGTGCCGCGCCCCAAAAAACCATCTTCCAGCAATCACGAAGAATCCCGGACACCAAGACAAGCACTCTCCGTGCCCCTCTCTTTTTTTCTGTGCCCGGCGTGTGAACTTGTTCTTGCCAGCCTCTCCATGCGCAAGCTCGCCAGACGCGATAGCCCCATCCTCAACCAACAGCCCAACCTCATCCCCCCGGAACCCCTGCCAAAGCCCGCCAAACCCGATGCGCGCTGGCCGGCATATCCAGCCCCACTACCCCCACCGGCCGCAACGCATCCATGATCGCGTTCATCGCCGTCGGCAGCGCCCCCGTCGTCCCCGCCTCACCCGCGCCCTTCACCCCCAGGACATTGTTCGGGCTCGGCGTCACCAGGCTCTCGATATGCACCCGCCGCACCAGGTCCGAACGCGGCATCGCATAGTCCATGAAGCTCCCCGTCAGGAACTGCCCGTCGGCATCGTATTGCGCCTGCTCCCCGAATACCTGCCCCAGCCCCTGCATCAGCCCGCCCAGGATCTGCCCCTCCAGCAGCGTATGGTTCAGCACCGTCCCGCAATCATCCACCGCCACGTAGTTCAGCAGCTCCACCAGCCCCGTCGCCGGGTCGATCTCCACCTCCGCCACATGAGCCCCGCTCGGATATGCCCGACCAGAAGGCAGCCCCGTGGTCGTGTCCAAGGGATGCGCCTCCCCCCGAGGATGCGCCCGCACCAGATCGAGGAACCCCAAAGCCCGGTCCGTCCCAACGATCCGATAGGCCCCGCCGGCGTATTCGAGGTCCGTCTCCGCCGCCTCCAACGCCTCCGCCGCCAAAGCCCGCCCCTTCTCGATGACAGCGACCGCCGCCAGATGGCTCGCCGCCCCATGGCTCAGCATCGACCGCGACGCGAACGCCCCACCCCCCACCAGCACTGGTCCCTCCGGATCGCCGGCACTCAGCCGGACCCGGTCCGCCGCGATCCCCAGAACCCTGGCCACGATCTCCGGGAACACCGTCTCATGCCCCTGGCCAGAGCTATGCGTCACCGTATGGATCGTGATCTCGTCCGCCGTCGCCCCCCCGAACGTGATCGCGATCTCATCCTTCGGCACCACCCCGCCCGAGGGCTCCACGAACAACCCCAGCCCGATCCCCCGCAACCGCCCCGCCGCCTCCGACTCCGCCCGCCGCCCCGCGAACCCGGCCCAATCCGCCACCGCCACCGCCCGGTCGATCAGCGCAACATAGCTCCCGCTGTCATAGACCGCCGCCATCGGCCCCGGCGTCGGCAGCCGATACGGGAATGCCTCCGGAGGCACCGCATTCCGCCGTCGCAAATCCAACCGGTCGAACCCCAGCCGGGCCGCCGCCTCATCCACCAGCCGCTCCACCACATACGCCATGTCCGGCCGCCCGGCCCCCCGATACGCGGTGATCGGGATGGTGTTCGTGATCGCCAGAAGATGCCGCCCATAGACGGCTGGAATGCGATAGCATCCCGTGCACATCATCGCCGGATTCAGCGTGTTGATCAGCGGCCCCGTCGCCACCGGATATGCCCCCTGATCCGCCCGCCATTCATGCCGGATCGCCAGGAACCCCCCCTTGGCATCCAGCGCCAGTTCGGCGTGCATCTCGAGCCCCCGCCCATGATAATCGCTCAGGAACGTCTCGCTCCGGCTTGCCACCCACTTCACCGGCCGTCCCACCGCCCGCGCCGCGAACGCCAACGCCACGTGCTCCGGATAAGCCGGACCCCGAATGCCGAACCCGCCACCCACGTCATGCGCCCGCACCCGCACCCGCTCCGGCGCCAACCCCGTCAGCCCCACCAGGCTGTCCCGCAGCGCCGTCATCCCCTGCGTCCCGGTCCATAGGTCCAGGAACTCCCCATCCCAAGATGCCAGCGCCGACTTCGGCTCCATCGGGTTCCCCACCACCCGGTCGCTCGTCAAATCCAGCGCCACAACATGCGCCGCGCTCTCGAACGCCGCATCCGTCGCCGCCAGATCCCCATACTCGTAATCAAAGCAGAGATTACCCGGCACCGACCTATGGATCTGAACCGCCCCCGCCGCCAACGCCGCCGCCGGAGAGGGCAGGGCGGCCAAATCCTCGTACTCGATAACAATCAACTCCGCCGCGTCCTGTGCCTGGTGCGCCGTCTCGGCCACCACCAACGCCACCGGCTCCCCCACGAACCGCACCCGATCCGTCGCCAGCGCCGGCCGCGGCGGTACCAACAGCCCCTGGTCTCCCCGCCCCTTGTAAGGCAGCAAAACCTGACTCCGATGCCACCCAGCCGCCTCGGTCTCCCACCCCAGCAGCACCTTGTGCACACCCGGCGCCGCCTCGGCCGCCGCAACCTCGATTCCCACGATCAACGCATGCGCCCGATCCGCCCGCAGAAACGCCCCATGCAGCTGCCCCGCCGCATCGATGTCCGACGTGTAGCGCCCGGCGCCAGTCAGAAGCCGAAGATCTTCCCGGCGTCCGGAATAACCCGTGGTCATGCGTAGAAGACTCCGCTGCGTTGAATGGCATATTGGCGCGCGCGCACCGCTGTCATGGGGAGCGCGGAACCGTGACCGCCCCGCCGCCGCTTCCTTCTCCTCTGCCTCCGTGTTTCAACCTGCCCTCTGTCCCACCCCCACCGGACCCGCCGGATCAAGCGCAGCCACCTCCTCCAGCCGCCGCCCCGCCGGCTCCACCCCCAGCGCCAACACCGTCACGATCAGCAACGCCAGCAACCCCACCATCAGCGCCAGCACACCCCCCACGCCATAATTCGTGAACAACGGCAGCACCAGGAATGGCGTCACCACCGTCGCCCCCCGCCCCAGCGTGTTGCACAGCCCCGAGGCTCGCAGCCTCACCTCCGTCGGGAACAACTCCGGGATATAAACGCCGAACAGCACCGCAACCATCACATAGATCGGGATCGTCAACGCCAGTCCCACCAGCGGCAGCAGCACCGGGTCATGCACGAAAGGATAGATGATCCCGAACACCATGCTGACCGCAGCCGCCAGCACCAGCGTCGGCTTCCGCCCCCACCGATCCACCGTCACCGCCCCGATGAACGATCCGACCGGCGCGCCCAGCGCCATCACCAGCCCATAACCGAACGACGTCGCCACCGTCAGCCCCTGCTTGGCGAAGAACGTCGGCAACCACGTGATGAACCCATAGATCAGCGTGTTGATCACAACCAGGCACACGCTCCCCAGCACCATCCGCCCCAGCAGCGGCGCCCGGAACAGCGTCGCCAAATCCCGCGACGGCGCCGGACCCGCCGGCAACGGCACCGGCAGCGGCGCCCCCTTCGAGACCTCGGCCTCGATCTTCGATATCAGCGCCTCCGCCTCCGCCGTCCGCCCCACCGATTCCAGCCACCGCGGGCTCTCCGGCAGGTTCTTCCGGAAATACCAGACGATCAGCGCCCCCACGCCGCCCAGCACGAACAGCGCCCGCCACCCGAACTCAGGCACCACCAACCAGGCCGTCAGCGCGGAGATCGGCAGCCCCGTCACCACGAACACCGCAACATAACCCAGATAACGCCCCCGCAGCTTCGGCGGCATGAACTCCGTCATCGTCGAATACCCAACGACGTTCTCCGCTCCCAAGCCCACCCCCATCACGAACCGCAGCGCAATCAAGGTCGTCATGTCCGGCGCCGCCGCCGCCAGCAGTGACGCGATCCCGAAGATGGCCAGATTCGCCTGATACGTGAACCGCCGTCCATACCGGTCCCCCAGGAACCCGGTCAGCGCCGACCCCAGCATCATCCCCAGGAACGTGAACGACACGAACGCCGCATTCTGCGGCAATGTCGAGAACCCTGACCGCAAGGTCGTCCCCAGCACCGCCGCCCCCAGGTAGATGTCGAACCCGTCGAAGAACATCCCCAGCCCGATCAGCCGCAGGATCCGGTGATGGAAGGGCGCCAGCGGCAGGCGGTCCAGACGAGGGCCGGTATTGACGAGCATCGGACAGTCTTCCCTTTGTGCTATTGTCAATCGTTGACAACAGCTTCACAGCCTACGACGAAAGCGTCAAATCAGGAGGACCTATGCAGCATTTCGCAGACGACATGGTGGCGGCCGAAATCTTTGGCGCCGGCCCCACGGTCTGGGTGCTCCACTCCCTCCTCGCCGACGCCGGCAGCTGCCGCCCTCTCGCCGCAGCCCTCGCTCCCCGGTATCGGGTCGT
>JAYVEG010000283.1:0-9213 GCA_043748985.1 Rhodospirillales bacterium | reverse complement strand
AAGCTGAGGCCGATGCTGAACCAGCCGCCGGGTTCGTCGACCTGGAGGTCCCAGAACTGGTGCTGCATGACGATAGTCATCTCGTGCGGGTATTGCGCGGACAGCCGGGCGGGGATGACCACGCCGGGTCGGTCGGTGCGGAAGCTCACGTAGAAATGGTGATCGCCCGGCAGGCCGTGCGCGCCCGCATGCGCGAGCGCGCGGATCACGACATGCCGCAGCGCCTCCTCG
The DNA here is from genome assembly GCA_043748985.1 of Rhodospirillales bacterium. Lineage (GTDB taxonomy): Bacteria > Pseudomonadota > Alphaproteobacteria > Acetobacterales > Acetobacteraceae > JBBROS01. The sequence goes on along the minus strand of JAYVEG010000283.1, from coordinate 8,982 downwards.
GTCCAGGCGTCATAGGGGAGCAGGCTGTCGGGCCGCTCGGGCGGGGAACCGTTCTCGTCGTCTTCCATGGCGTCCCCATACCGCTTCGGCGCGGTGTTGGGAACGGGGGGGTGGCATGTCAGGATGACTGCGCGCGGAACGGGAGCGGTCGATGCGGTTAAACCAGGTGCAGCCGCCCTTCGATAAGCCGGAGATCCGTCGCGCGATCCTGGGCGCGGTGACGCAGGCGGACCACATGGAGCCGGTGCGCAGGCCCGATTGATCCCTTTGGGCAGACGGGGTCGGGTATTTCTGCCCCGGCACACCCCCGGCCAGCGGTGTGGGGATGGAGGCTTTGACCGCGGTTCGCGACCTCGCCCGCAGCCGCCGCGCGCTGGAGGCGGCCGGCTACCAGGGTGAGCGCGTCATGCTGATGATGCCGACGGACATCCCGAGCGTCGCCGCCCTGGCAGAGATGACCGCCGACCTGTTCCGCAAGCTCGGCCTGGACCTGGATGCACAGACCATGGACTGAGGGCACCGCGGTGCAGCGCCGCACGAACCAGGCGGCGCCGGACAAGGGCGGCTGGAGCGTGTTCCAGACCAGTTGGTCCGGGCTGGATCACGCGACGCCTGCGACCAACGTGTTCCTGCGGGGCAACGGCCGGGCGGGCGCGCCGGGATGGGCCGAGAGCGCGGAGATCGAGCGGGTGCGCGATGCGTGGCTGCAGGTGCCAGCTGGCGAGCAGAAGGAGCTGGCGGAGCGGATACAGCTGCAGGCGTTCCAGGACGTGCCCGATGTGCCGCTGGGGCAGCAATTCCAGCAGACGGCGTTCCGGGCGGCGCTGCGCGGCAACCTGCCCGGCGCGCCAGTATTCTGGAACATCGAGCGTGGATAGCCCAGCAGATTGTCAGGTCAGCAGCGGTATCAGATCCGGATCGCCCGCCGCCATGGCGCGCTGGTAGGCCGGCCGGGCCCCGATGCGCTGGAGATAGGCGAGGATGTTGGGATAGGGGCCGAGGTCCAGTGGCTGGAACAGCCGCATCGTCGTCAGCGTGAACACGGTCATGATGTCCGCCGCGGTAAAGGCCTCGCCTGCCAGATAAGGCGCTTCGCCCAGCCGCGTCTCGACCAGCGCCATCACCCGGTCCAGCCGCCCCTGCACGCCAGCCTGCACCGGATGGGCCGGAGGAAGCCCGACGCGGCCGATCATCATCAGCCGCCCCATTGCCGGCTGCAGGTTTCCGTTGGCGAAGTGGAACCAGTAGAGGTAGGGCGCGAAATCGGGGTCCTCCGGGCCGGGCCGCAACAGGCCGCCGCCGTGGCGCGCCAGGATGTAGTCGACGATGGCCGCACTTTCCGCCAGCACGACGCCATCCGCCTCGATCACCGGGGCGGCGCCGAGGGGGTGCACCGCCTTCAGTGCTGGCGGTGACAGGATGGTCACGGGGTCCCGCGCATACGACTTGAGCGTGTAGGGCAGGCCCAGCTCCTCGCAGAGCCAGATGATCCGCTCGGATTGCGATTGGCCGAGATGATGGATGGTGAGCATCATGCCGCCTCCAGCCCGCACCACTCGGCGATCGTCAGGGCGATCACCCGTGTCACGTCGTGCATCGCGTCCAGCCCGACGCTTTCGTCGATGCCGTGGATGTTTTCCGCATCCGGGCCGTAGCATGTGGCCTGGGTGCCCTGGTACAGCGTGTAGAACCGGGCATCCGTGAGGCCAGGGGCAGTGTAGTGGCGCAAGTCGTCTCCGGTCACGCGGCGATGAGCGGCGGTGACGGTTCGGGCGATGGGTTGTTCGGGCGGAAACAGGCAGCCATCGGCCATGAAGCCGCCGTAGGAGACTTCCATGCGGGCGCCGCGCAGGCGGGGGTCGGATGCGGCGTCGGCGACGAGTTGTTCGATCTCGCGGGCCACGTCGCGGCAGGACTGGTCTGGCATAACGCCGACGCGGACGCCGAGCTTGGCGCGGGTGGCGACCGAGCTGTTCCACTCACCGCCGTGTAGCGTGCCGATGTTGACGTTGATGGGATGGTTCTCGGCCGCGAAGGCGGCGTGGCGGCGTTCGGCGCGGTTGGCCACGGCCTCGTAGGCGCGGAAGCGTTCCATCAGCACGGCGGCCGCCTCGATGGCGTTGACGCCGGACTGCATCTCGCGGACGTGGGCTGGCTTGCCGGTGATGGTGACCCAGGCCCAGACGACTCCGACCTCGGCCACGTAGAGGGCGGCATAGCCGGGGCCGGGTTCGGGGATGAGGCAGGCGTCGGGCTTGCCAAGGGCGTGCATGACGGCGAGCGCACCGTTGCCGGTGCATTCTTCCTCGATGACGGCGGCCAGCTGGACCTCGGCGGCGGGTTGGAAGCCCGCCAGGCGCAGCGCGCGCATCGCCATCGCGATCGACACCAGGCCGGCCTTCATGTCGCCGGCGCCGCGTCCGTACATGCGGCCGTTGCGGACGTCGGGCTCGAAGGGCGGCGTGGTCCAGAGGTCGGCAGCACCCTCCGGCACGACGTCGACATGGCCCTGCAGCACGAGGCTGCGGCCGGCGGCGCTGCGGGGGCGGTGCACGGCGACGACGTTGTCACGGCCGGCATAGGGGATCAGCGGCGGCGAAAAGCCGGGCACGTCCTGCAGTCGATCGACGTCGACGGGCACGCGGCGGGGTGTCAGGCCGAGTCCGTCGAAAACCCCGGCCATGGCGTCGAGACAGCCCGCCTCCTCGCCCAGCACGCTGCGATGGCGCACGAGATCGGCCAGCAGACCGGTCGCCTTGTCCTGCAGACTGTTCACCGCATCCCCGATCGCCCGTTCGATCCCTGCATCCATTGCGTCGTCACTCCCTGTGCGGAGACCAGACAAACACCAAGACGCCAAGACACCAAGAGGCGCCAGTGTTCGATGCCCACCTGATCCTGCGGATCGCGCCTTGCTGTTTCGTGGTAGTCTGTAGGCGTGATGCTGCCCCGAATCCATCGCTTGTCCGAGCGTGTCATCAATCGCATCGCCGCCGGCGAGGTGATCGAGCGGCCGGCCGCTGCGGTGAAGGAGCTGGTGGAGAACGCGCTCGATGCCGGGGCGACCCGCATTGCCGTGGCGCTGGAGGGCGGCGGGATCGCGGGGATCATCGTCGAGGATAATGGCGGCGGGATGGACGCCGACGACCTGGTATTGGCCGTTGAGCGGCACTGCACGAGCAAGCTCGGTGACGAGCAACTGATCCGCATCGCGACGCTCGGGTTCCGCGGCGAGGCGCTGCCCAGCATCGGGGCGGCGGCGCGGCTGGAGATCACATCGCGACCGCCGGGGGCGCCGCATGCGCACCGCATCCGGGTGGAGGGGGGGCGGGTTTCGGCCGTGGAGCCCGCCGCGGCGCCGTTCGGCACGCGGGTCGTCGTGACCGACCTGTTCTTTGCGACCCCGGCGCGGCGCAAGTTCCTGAAGTCGGCCCGCACCGAGGCCGAGCATGCCGAGCACGTCGTCACAAGGCTGGCCTTTGCGGCCCCGCAGGCTGCGATCCGGCTGGAGGTGGATGGCCGCACGGTGTTCGACCTGCCGGTGCAGGAGCAGCCGAGCCGGGTCGCGGCGCTGCTGAAGCTGGAGGTCGGGCTGCTGCCGGTGCGGGCCAGCCGGGATGGCCTGGCGATGCACGGCTATGCCGCGCCGGCGACCCATACGCGGGCGGCGGCGACGCTTCAGAGCCTGGTGGTCAATGGGCGGCCGGTTGCCGACCCGGTGCTGCGGACGGCGGTGCGGGTCGCCTACAGGGACGTGATCGAACGGGGCCGTCACCCTATCGTGGCGTTGTATTTCGAGCTGCCGCCCGAGAGCATCGACGTCAACGTGCACCCGGCCAAAACCGAACTGCGGTTCCAGGACGCAGCCGCCATTCGCTCGTTGGTAATCGGCGGGTTGCGGGCAGCATTGGGGGTGGGCGCGGGCGCGTCAGCGAGTGCTGGCCAGGCTTTTCCAAGCTGGGCGCCCCGGGCGACCCGGCCGCATCTCCAGCTGGTGTCAAGCCGCGCGCCTTCGCCAACTGCCTTTTCTTACCCTGGTTTTGCCGAGGCGAGCCTGCCGCTCGACGCGCCGCCGGGGGGGCGGATGCTTGGGAACGGTGCCGCCGCAGCGGCGGCGCCGCGGGCGGAGCACCCGCTGGGCGCTGCGATCGCGCAGATCCACGACACCTATATCCTGGCCATCTCGGCCACGGGGAGTTTGGTGCTGGTCGATCAGCATGCGGCGCATGAGCGGCTGATGCACGAGGAATTGCGGGGGCAGCTGGTGGCGGGGGGTGTGCGGAGTCAGCCGTTGCTGTTGCCTGCGGTCGTCGATCTGGTGCCGGCTGATGCCGCGCGACTTGTGGCGGCGGCGGGCCTGCTGGCGTCGCTGGGGTTGGAGATCGAGGCGTTCGGGGCCGGGGCGATCCTGGTCCGGGCGCTGCCGGCAGCATTGGGTTCGCCGGATCCGCGGCCGCTTTTGCAGGATTTGGCGGATAGTCTTGGGGAGGGGGCGGAGGCGAGCCCGCTTGAGGCGCGGCTCGATGCCGTCATCGCGCGGCTGGCTTGCCATGGGAGCGTCCGGGCGGGGCGGCGGCTCAACCAGGCGGAGATGGATGCGCTGCTACGGCAGATGGAGGCGACGCCGCGGGCGGCCACCTGCAGCCATGGGCGGCCCACGGTTTTGACGTTGAGCCGGGCGGAATTGGAGGGGTTGTTTGGGCGGCGATGATCTTTGGGTGGAACGACTGAGGGAGCGGGAAAACAAACGCCGGAAGCTTCTGTCACAAAGGAATGAAAAAGATGAGCAGAAGAAGGCAAATATTGTATGTTGATAATTATGGAAATAGATTTTGCTACGATTTTTAATCTCTCTCTTCACGCCTCTTCCTCCGTGGTTGATATCTTTGCTTCCATTCAACCCTAACCGTCAGAGCGGACTGCCAACACCCGAGCGGCCCCGGCAGTAAACTCTGCGACGATCTCGCCTATGGCGGGGGCGGTTTCGTCGCAGCCGATTTCCAGCAACAGCAACGCCGCGGCGCCGATCCAGCCAGCCGCTCTTAGTGACGCCATCGCGGGCGCCAGCAGCTCTTGTCCATAGGGCGGGTCGAGGAACACCAGGGTGCACGGCTCTCCCATGGGCGGGCGCAGGGCGTCTCCGGGGACGACCCGGCACATCGCCTCGGCCCGGCAGGCGGCCACGTTGGCGCGCAACGCCGTCAGCGCCGCACGGTCGCGCTCGATGAACACGGTCCGCGCCGCGCCACGCGACAGCGCCTCTAGGCCCAGGGCGCCGGTGCCGGCGAAGGCGTCTAGCACGGTTGCGCCCTCGATGGCCGCGCGGCCGGCCCAGGGGGCGTGCATCAGGCGGTCGAAAAGGGCCTGGCGGACACGGTCTGCGGTGGGGCGGGTCGACTCCCCCGGGGGGGCTTCCAGCCGCCGGCCGCGCCAGGATCCGGCGACGATTCTCACGACGCAGGCCTCACGCGTCGTTCGGCAGCTGCTCCCGCAGCACCTTTCCGGGCACCTCATCGACGGAGCCGCGGTCCAGCTTGCCCAGCTGAAACGGGCCGTAAGCCACGCGGATCAGCCGGCTGACCTGCAGGCCGAGATGGGCGAGGACGCGGCGGACCTCGCGGTTGCGGCCTTCCTTCAAGGCCACGGCGACCCAGACGTTTTCGCCCTTGCGGACCTCCAGTGTCGCTTCGATCGGGCCGTATTTCACGCCTTCGATCGTGATGCCGTCCGCAAGGCGGGCCAGGGCAGAGGGCTCCACAGCGCCCCAGGCGCGGGCGCGGTAGCGGCGGATCCAGCCGTTAGAGGGGAGTTCGAGGCGCCGGGCCAGGGCGCCGTCGTTAGTGAGAAGCAGCAGGCCCTCGCTGCTGAGGTCGAGGCGGCCGACGCTGACGACGCGGGGCATGCCGGCTGGCATCTTGTCGAACACGGTGGGGCGGCCTTCGGGGTCACGATGCGTGGTCACGAGGCCTTCGGGCTTGTGGTAGCGCCACAGCCGGGTGCGGTCTGGGGCGTTGATGGCCTTGCCGGCCATCATGACCTTGTCGCCGGGTTGGACGAAGGTAGCGGGGTGATCGACGCGATGGCCGTTCAGGAAGACCTTGCCTTCGGTCAGCAGCTTTTCCGCGTCGCGGCGGCTGGCGACGCCGGCGCGGGCCAGCCATTTGGCGATACGCTCGCCGCGGCCTGCGGGTTCGCTTTCGCCTGCGGGGTCCTCGGGATCGCTCACCCGCCGGCTGCCTCGATGAAGGCCTTGAAGATTTTGGCGTCGGCGGGGTCGATCAGGAATTCCGGATGCCATTGCACGCCGAGGGCGAAGCCGTAGCGGGCGTCTTCGATGCCTTCGATGACCCCGTCCGGCGCCGTCGCGTTCACGATGGCGAACCGCCCAGGGCTCTGCACCGCCTGGTGATGGGCGGAGTTCACGCGCATGGTGTCGGTGCCGGCGATACGGTGCAGCAGCGTGCCGGGGACCAGCGTAATGTCGTGGCTGGGTTCGTGGCGCGGGTTTGGCTGTTCGTGCTCCAGCGCGTTCTCGATGCCGTCCGGGATGTGCTGCAGCAGGGTGCCGCCAAGGGCGACCGCCAGCAACTGCTCGCCGCCGCAGATGCCCAGGACCGGCATGTCGCGGGCCAGGGCGCCGCGGACCAGGGCAAGCTCGGCGGCGGTGCGCTCCTCCTTCAGGGTGACCGTGGCGTGGCGCTCGCCCTCGCCATAGAGGCTGGGGTCGATGTCGAAGGCGCCGCCGGTGACGACCAGGGCGTCGATGCGGTCGAGGAAGTGGGGGGCCAGGCCTACGGCGTGGGGAAGCGCGACCGGCAGGCCGCCGGCGGCCTCGATGGCGGCCGCGTAGTTGGCACGCAGGGCGTACCAGGGATATTTCGAGTATCCCCCCGGCTGCTCCGCATCCAGGGTAACACCGATCAGGGGTTTGATGCGTGAAGGCATGAGCGGCGTGAGTAGCCCCCCGGACCCCCCGGGAGCAAGCAGCCCGATGGGGCTGGCGCTGGATCAGGCCCGCGCAGCAGCCCTGCGCGGCGAGGTTCCGGTCGGCGCGGTCGTGCTTGGGGCCGATGGCAAGGTGCTCGCGCGCGCGGGCAACCGGGTTGAGCAGGCGCATGATGCCAGTGCACATGCGGAGCTGCTGGCCATGCGGGAAGCGGCCCGCAGCCTCGGCATGGCCCGCCTCATCGGCTGCACGCTGGTGGTGACGCTCGAGCCCTGCCCGATGTGCGCCGCCGCGGCCGTGCATTTCCGGGTCGGGCGCATCGTGTTCGGGGCGTATGACCCGAAGGGGGGTGGCGTGGATCATGGCCCGCGGATCTTCGACCAGGCGGGCTGCCTGCATCGGCCGGAGGTGGTGGGCGGAGTGCGGGAGGCGGAGTGCGCGGCGCTGCTGCGGAACTTCTTTAGCGGGCTTCGCGGATCGCCTGGCGGTTGAGCGAGGAAGACGGTTCACCGCGGAGGAAGAGGAGATTAAGAGCGTCTGCTGGGTCTCGGTTGTGCTGGCGTCGGGCCCTCACGCCAACCGTCTCCCAGCGAGAGAGGGAGCGGGACCGGCCGTTTTGCTTTTCTTCTGCCTCCTTTTTCGCCATGATGACCCTGCTTTTTCAAAGACGCCCTCCGATGTCGCGCCGGCAGAAGCCGCCGTCCCACACCACCCGGTCGACCGCTGCATAGGCCGCCGACCGGGCTGACGTCAGGTCCTTGCCGACGCCGCAGATCGTGAGCACGCGGCCGCCATCGGCGAGCAGGCGGCCGTCGACGACGCGCGTGCCGGCCTGGAAAACCAGCGCGCCGGGCACTTCTGCTGCGGCCTGGAGGCCGTCGATCGCCGTTCCCGACTCGGGCGCTGCGGGGTATCCGCGCGCGGCCATCACCACGGCCACGGCGGCCTCGTCGCGCCAGCGCAGGTCGAACGAGCCGAGTTCGCCGTCACAGGCGGCGACCAGGCCGGGCAGGAGGTCGCTGCGGAGACGGGACAGCAGGGCCTGGCATTCGGGATCGCCGAAGCGAACGTTGTATTCGATGAGTTTTGCACCGTCCGGGGTGAGCATGAGGCCGGCGAAGAGGATGCCGCGGAAGGGAGTGCCGCGGCGGGCCATCTCGGCGAGGGCGGGGCGGATGAAACCGTCCATGGCGGGGGCGGGGTCGAAGCCGGGAACGGGGGAGAAGGCGCCCATGCCGCCGGTGTTGGGGCCGGTGTCGCCGTCGCCGACGCGCTTGTGGTCCTGGGCGGCGCCGAGGAAGACGGCGTCGGTGCCGTCGCAGAGGGCGAACAGGCTGACTTCCTCGCCGGTCATGCACTCCTCGATGACCACGGCGGTGCCGAGGGCGAGCATGTCGTGCACGGCCGCCTCCGCCTCCGCTTCGGTCGTTGCGACAACGACGCCTTTGCCGGCGGCCAGGCCGTCGGCCTTCACCACGATCGGCGCGCCGCGGCGGCGGACGAAGTCGATAGCCTCGGCCGCGTCCTCGAACCGTTCCCAGCGGGCGGTCGGGATGGCTGCGTCGTCGCACAGCGTCTTCGTGAAGGCCTTGCTGCCCTCCAGCTGGGCGGCTGCGGCGGTTGGGCCACAGCAGCGGATGCCGGCGGCCGCCATCGCGTCGGCCAGGCCTGCAACCAGGGGCGCTTCCGGGCCGGGCATGACCAGGTCAATCTCGTGCTCGCGGGCGAAGGCCACCAGCTTCTCAATGTGCATGGCCGAGATGGCCACGTTTTCCGCGATGACGGCTGTGCCGGGGTTGCCGGGAGCCACCCAGAGCTTGGTCAGTAGCGGCGAGGCCGACAACGCCCAGGCCAGCGCGTGCTCCCGTCCGCCCGACCCCACCACCAAAACCCGCATTTCGCTCTCCGCTTCAATCGCCCGAGGCTGTAGCATAGGGTGTAAGGATGGACACCGCCGCCGCCTCCAACATTCCGGAATACACCGTCAGCGAGATCAGCGGTGCGGTGAAGCGCACGCTGGAGGGCGCATTTGCGCG
>JAYVEG010000282.1:0-2767 GCA_043748985.1 Rhodospirillales bacterium | reverse complement strand
GGATGGCGAGCCAATCGAGCACGCCCTGGATCGTGCCATCCTCGCCGAACCGGCCGTGCAGGGCGTTGAACACCACGTCCGGCGCGGGGGTCAGTGCGGCGATGACGGCGCCAAGGTCCTGCCCGACCTCGATCGGACGCACGTCGAACCCGGCGGCGGTCAACGCGTCGATGACCTGCGCGCCGGAGGCAAGGCTGACCGCGCGCTCAGCGGAGATGCCGCCATAAAGAACGGCCACGGTCTTCACGGGCGGGCGCGTCATCTTCACACCACCCGCTCCGGACGCCCGCCCGGGATACCGATCCGACGGATTTCCCATTCCAGCGTGATCCCCGTCGCGGCATGCACCCGGCGCCGCACTTCCTCGCCCAGCCCCTCCAGGTCGGCCGCCGTCGCCCCGCCCGTGTTCAATAGGAAGTTGCAGTGCAGTTCGCTCACCTGGGCCGCGCCGCGCGTCAGCCCCCGGCAGCCCGCGCCGTCAATCAGTTCCCATGCCTTCTGCCCCGGCGGGTTGCGGAACGTGCTGCCGCCTGTCCGCGCCCGGACGGGCTGCGTCGCCTCACGGCTCGTCCGGATGTCCGCCATGCGCGCCGCGATCGCCGCGCGGTCGCCCGGCCGTGCCCGCAGCCGCGCCCGCACCACCACCGCGCCCGGCGGAAGTGTGGCGTGGCGGTAGCTGAACGCCAGTGTCGCGGCGTCATGCCGCACGATGCCGTCCGGCGTCGCCACCTCGACCCAATCGACGCACGCCGCGATATCGCCGCCGTACGCACCCGCGTTCATCGCCACCGCGCCGCCGATCGACCCGGGGATGCCCGAAAGGAATTCCAGCCCCGTAAGCCCCGCCGCCGCCGCGTGTTCGGCAACCGTCGCGTCCAGCGCCGCCGCACCCGCGATCACTCCGTCCACCTGAATGGCCACCTCGCCGAAGCCGCGTGCCAGGCGCAGCACCACGCCATGCACGCCGCCGTCGCGCACGATCAGGTTGCTCGCCGCCCCGATCACCGTCAGCGGCAGGTCATGCGGCAGGCCGCGCAGCAACGTCACCAGATCCGCGGGGCTGGACGGGCGCACCAGGATCTCCGCCGGGCCACCGACGCGGAACCATGTCAGCGGTCCCAGCGGCGCATCCGCCTGCACACGGCCATGCAGCGCGGGCAGCCGATCGATCAATGCTGCGGTTGTCGGTTGCGCCATCATGCCGTGCGCCTCGCGCCCTGCAGGTCGGCCAGTTGCGCCGGCAGCGCCGCAGCCCAAGCGGTGATGTTTCCCGCCCCCAGGCAGATGACCATGTCGCCCGGCTTGGCGATAGCGTGCACCATCTCGGCCAGATGCTCCGGACCCTGCAACGGCACCACACTGCGGTGGCCGCGCGCGCGCAGGCCATCCACCAGCGTGTCCCGTGAAATGCCGGGGATCGGTGTCTCGCCGGCCGCATACACGTCGGCCACGATCACCGTGCCCGCGTCGTTCATGCACGTGCAGAACTCGGCGAACAGCGATTGCAGCCGGGAATAGCGGTGCGGCTGCACGACGGCGATCACGTCGCGCGCGCCGGCCTGCCGTGCGGCTTTCAACACGGCCATGATCTCGACGGGGTGGTGGCCGTAATCGTCGATGACGGTGATGCCGCCCTGCTCGCCGATCTTGGTGAAGCGCCGCTTGACGCCCTTGAACCCGGCGAACGCGCTGCGGAGGATGTCGTCGCTGATCTCCATCTCGACGCCGATGGCGATGGCGGCCAGCGCGTTGCTGACGTTGTGCTGGCCCAGCATCGGCAGGCGGAACGGCCCCATGCGGCGGCTGCGGTTGCGGGCGCGGTCGGTGACCATGACCTCGAACGTGGCACCCATGCGGTCCGACACCAGCCGCTCGGCGCGCACGTCGGCCTGCGGGCTGAAGCCGTAGGTGATGACCCGGCGGTCGCTCAACCGGGGGATCATCTGCTGTACCGCCGGGTGATCGATGCAGAGCACGGCAAAGCCGTAGAACGGAATGTTGGCGACAAACTGGTCGTAGCCTGCCGTCATCGCCTCGGCCGTGCCCCAATGGTCCAGGTGCTCCGGGTCCATGTTGGTCACGACAGCGATCACGGCCGGCAGACGCAGGAAGCTGCCGTCGCTCTCGTCGGCCTCCACCACCATCCAGTCGCCCTCGCCCAGGCGCGTATTGGTGCCGTAGGCGTTGATGATGCCGCCGTTGATGACCGTCGGATCCAGGTGCGCGGCCTCCAGCATGGTCGCGATCAGACTGGTGGTGGTCGTCTTGCCATGGGTGCCGCCGACGGCGATCGCCCAGCGCAGGCGCATCAGCTCGGCCAGCATCTCGGCGCGGCGCACGACGGGGATCAGACGCGCGCGGGCGGCCACGACCTCGGGGTTGTCGACGCGCACCGCGGTCGACGTCACCACGACCTGTGCGGTGCCAAGGTTGGCGGCGGCGTGGCCGATCGACACCTCGATCCCCGAGGAGCGCAGGCGGCGAACGTTGGCGCTTTCGGCGATGTCGCTGCCCTGCACGGTGTAGCCGAGGTTGTGCAGCACCTCGGCGATGCCGGACATGCCGATGCCGCCGATGCCCACGAAATGGATCATGCCGATCCCGAGCGGCAGCGCTCTCATGACATCACCCGCGCGTGGAGCATGACGGCGTCGGCGAGGCGGTCGGCCGCATCGGGCCGGGCCAGGCTCGCCGCGGCCCGCCCGGCTGCCACCAGGGCATTCGGCTCTGCCAGCAGCGAGGCCAGCCGATCCCCCAGGGTCGCGAT
>JAYVEG010000281.1:0-2768 GCA_043748985.1 Rhodospirillales bacterium | reverse complement strand
GCCAGCCGCAACGGCACCTTGGCTGCGATTTTCGACCCTGACCCGGTCTCTCGCCACCGCGCCGCCGAGTTGCTCCACGTCCCTGCCCATGACGACCTCGCGACCTTCCTCGCCACACCAGGTCTCGGCGCCGTCTACGTCGCTGCCCCCAACCACGCCCACCGCGCCCTTGTGGAGGCCGCCGCCGCCGCCGGCCTTCCGGTCCTGTGCGAAAAGCCCATGGCCACCACCATGGAAGACGCCCGCGCCATGGTCGATGCCTGCGCCCGTGCCGGCGTTCGCTACGCCACGGCCTTCGATCAGCGCTTCCACGCCGCCCACCGCACCCTTGCAGCCCTGGTTGCCGACGGCCGCCTGGGTACAGTCACCGCCATCCGCATCGTCTACGCCTGCTGGCTCCCTGCCGACTGGGCCGGCGACAACTGGCGCATCGATCCGCGCCGGGCCGGCGGCGGCGCACTTTTCGACCTGGCCCCGCACGGCCTCGATCTCGCCGCCTACCTTCTCAACGAGCCCCTAGTCGAGGTCGCCGCCATGGGCCAGGCACGCGTTCATAAGTATCAGGTCGAGGACGGCGCCCTGCTTATGGCCCGCAGCCGATCCGGCGCCATGGTCCAGATGCACGTGGCCTATAACTGCCCCGAGACCCTGCCGCGCCGTCGCCTCGAAGTCATCGGGACCGCCGGCCAGGCGATCGCCACGGACACCATGGGCCAGACCCCGGGCGGCACCCTGGAACTTATCGATGCTGCAACCGGTGTGGCCGCGCCCGTGCCCGTCGAGGGTGCCGACCGCTCCCCCTTCCTCAACCAGGTGGAGGCCTTCGCCGCCGCCATCACTGGCAATGGCGCGTTCCCGTTCACCCCCGAGCAGGACCTCGCCACCATGGCCCTGCTCCTCCAGGCCCAGGAAATGGCGACGCCACCCCGGACGACTCCCAGGACAAAAAATGCCGCTTAGCCCGTATTCCTGCACCAATTGCGGCCATTGGCAGCGCTATTTCGCGCCCCCCCCGGACTGTCCTATCTGCTCCGACGTCCGCAACGATCTGCCCGAGGACGGCTGGGAGTTCCTGACCCCCGCCCAGGTTCTGCCGAAACTCACTCATCACTGGCGCGAGGTCATGCCCGGCCTGTGGGAGTTCTGGTCCACTCCCCGCTACGGCCTCGACGGCCATGGCTGGCTGCTCACCTACCCCGAAGGCAACGTCGCCTTCGAGGCCGCTCCGCTCTACTCCGACGCTGCGCTCCGGAAGATCGAGCAACTTGGCGGCATCCGCACCCTCGCTGCCAGCCACCCCCATGGCTACGGCGCGCTTTACCAGCTCCAGGACCATTTCCAGCCGGACCTTCTGATCCAGCGGGAGGACCTGCAATGGACGAAGGCGTTCCGCGTCACCATCCCGTATGACGAGACCTATGAAATCCGCCCCGGTCTCACGCTGCACCACACCGGGGGGCATTACGAAGGGCACGCAGTCCTTTACGACGCCGAACGTCGGGCCGTCTTCTGTGGCGACGCCCTGAAGATCGACTTCGACGACCACGGCACCGCGCAGCGCATCTCCTGCCACAAGGCCTATCACAAGCAGATCCCGCTGAGCCGCGGCGAGGCCCAACGCTACCGCGAGATCTTTGCCCGGCTCGATTTCACCTCTGCCTTCACCCCGTTCGAGTATGCGACCGACCTCGACACCGCCGCTGCGTTGAAACTCCTCGATGACGTCATCGAAGGGCCGCCGCACACCCGCCCCATTCCCATCCTAAGAAGCCCGCGATGAGCCAGCACCACCTTCCGCCTAACCTGCCTGATGTTGCCGAGGCCTACATCGCCTCCATGCCAGAAGGCCGTGTCGAGCTATTCCCGCTCAGTCCGCTCGACCGTACCGGCGTCGCCTGCTGGAACGCACTCTTCCTCAACCGCGACGGCACCCGCTGGCACGGCGTCGCCCCGCATGGCGTCGGCTATGGCGTCGACGACGCCAGCGCGATCATCGGCACCACCGGCGAGCTCGCGGAGGCCGTCCACTCCGCCGTCGAAATCCACCGCATGGAGCGCCGCACCGCAAGCTTCGCTGCGCTTCGTGCGGATGTCGGGGACCGCCACGTCGCCGATCCCCTTACGCTCTGCCTTCCGGCCGGCAGCCCGGTCACCCATGACACCACCCTGGAATGGGTTCCCGCACACCGTTGGCCATCGGGCGAGACGGTCTGGATGCCGATCGATATCGCAGCCTGCTCCGTTGGCGACCTTTCGCCGGGCTACGTCCCTTTCACGACTCCCATCACCAATGGCCTCGGCGCCGGGCCGACGCTGGACTTCGCCATCGGGCACGGCATCTGCGAGCTGCTTCAGCGCGACGGCAACGGCTTCGGCTTTCGCGCCATGGACCGCGGCATCGCGTTGGACCTGGAGAACGGCCCTCAGGATCCTCGCACCCGCGCGCTTCTGGAGAAGCTCCGTGCCCTCGGCATCGACGTCATCCCGAAATTCGCCACCACCGAGTTCGGCACCGCCAACGTCTACTGCGTCGGCGCGGAACATGACGGCGTTCCCGCCGCGTTCCCCATCATGGTCACCGCATGCGGCGAGGCCGCGTCGTTGGACCGCGAGCATGCCCTTCGCAAGGCCGTCTTCGAATTTGCCGCCGCGCGCATGCGGAAGGTCTTCAGCCACGCCCGGTTGGCCGCCATTCAGCACGTTGCCCCGCCGGGCTACCTGGATCGCTTCCGCGCGTATCATACCCTGGACGGCGAGGAGTCCCGGGC
>JAYVEG010000280.1:0-2773 GCA_043748985.1 Rhodospirillales bacterium | reverse complement strand
CCGCCGCCGCCGCCGCCCACGCCTGCTCCTGCGTACTCAACAGGTCGGCTCGCAGATCCGCCCCCGGCAACGCTGCCAGCAACGCCGGCAACCGGTCGGGCAACAACCCGCTCTCCCTCAGCAGGACCGCCACCGCCACCTGGTCCCGCAGCGCACTGCCCCGGTCCGCATCCCAGTCCCGCCGCGCCGGCGCCTTCAACGCCGCATCGAACAGCGTCTCCGCCCGGCCGCGATCATTGGCCAACGCCAGCGCCGCGCCCAGCTGCGCGCGGGCCAGCGGCGTCGGCAGCCGGTCCGCCGCCTCCGCCAGAATGCGGTTAGCCCCGGCCCGCGGCTGGCCCGCCAAGGCCAGGACATACAGATTATAGGCCTGGGCCGCCCATCCCTGCGGGGTGCCGCCCCCACCCTCCGTCGCATCCACCGCGAACTTCAACGCATCCCGCACTGCCCCATCCGGCACAGCCGCCCCCGCCTTGCGGGCCCGCAGCAGGAACTCCGTCGCATAGGCCGACAGCCAAGGCTCTGCCTCCCCGCTGGCGGACCAAAGGCCGAACCCGCCATCGTAGCGTTGCTTGTCCAGCACCGAAGCCACCGCCGCCTGCAGCCGCCCGGCCCGATCCGCCCCGGCCAATGCGCCGTCCGGCAGCAACGCCAGCGGCAATCCCCGGCTGCTCGACTGCTCCAGGCAGCTCAACGGATAATCCGCCAGTGCCGCCACCAACGCCGCCGCATCGTACCGCGTAGCACCCCCGAACACCGCCCGCGCCGACCCCGTCCCCGGCACCATCCGCGACAGCGCCGGCTGCAACGCCGCCTCCGCCCGCGGCGCCAGCTCCGACGCCGCCACCACGCTCACAGGCGCCCGCGCCGGCCGCACCAGTATCCCCGTCTCCCGCTGCACCGAGAACCCTCCAGGTCCCGTCACCGTCAGCCGGATCACGCCACGCCCGGCACCCGTCGCCTTCAGCGTGGTCGTCCGCACCACCTGCGCATTCCGCTCCAGGGTCGCGACAAGCCGGGTCTCCCCGACCACCTGCAGCGGGCCGTCCGCAGACACCACCACCACCGCCTCGCCCACCGGCAGCTCCAGGTTCTGCATCAGCACCGCAAGCCGCGCCGTATCCCCCGGCGCCAGGAACCGGGGCAACAACGGCTCCGCGATCATCGGGTCCCGCACATACATATCGACGCTGGCCGACCCCGACAGCGCGCCCTGCCACGCCACCGCCATCAGCCTCAACTGGCCATTGAAGTCCGGCAGATCGAGCGGCACCTGCACCATCCCATCGGCCCCGGCCTGCATCGGCGGCGTGAACAGCGCCACCACCTTCTGCGGGATTTCCGGCAGTGCACTGCTTCCATCGTCGCCGCCCTGCCGCAGGCTGGTTGCCTCACCTTCGGTCGGCAGGATCAGCCGCCCCCAGTCGTCCCTGATGTCGATCCCCAGCGACCGTCGCCCCATGAAATGAGCGATCGGGTCCGGCGACTTGAACCCCGTCAGCCGCAATACCCCCTCATCCACCGCCGCCAGCGTGATCCAAGCACCGGGTGCCGTCTTCACCGGCACGGTCACCCTGGCCCGAGGCGCCACCTTGTCCGGCGCACCGATCGAAACCGCCACCGTCCGGGAAGCCGGATCGACCCCCACCCAAGCAAGCCCGATGGCCCGCGCCGGCCGCGTATCGCTGCCTTGCCCCCGGAACACATGCACCGTCGCATAGGCCCCCGGTCCCCAAGCCGCATCGACGGGCACGTCGATATCCGACCCCCCAGCCGCGATCGCCACGTCCCGCAGCGTCGTCACCCGGTCCGTCAAGGTTAGCACCGTCGCCAGTCCCGCGAATGGTGAGACCACGTGCAGCTTCGCCACGTCGCCGGGCTTGTACATCTTCCGGTCGGTCGAAACGTCCACCTTGTCCGGGGTATCCGGGCTGTCGCTCGCCACCCAGCCGGCCCGGAACCGCACCGACGTCGCCGCCAAGCCACTCCGCTCCGCGACCTCGATGCGGTAGCGCCCGAAATCCAGCCGCTTGGCATAGCGGAACGCGCCGGTTGCCGGCAGCATGATATCCGCCGACTCGATCGGCTCATCGCGATACACCGTCTCGTAGCGCGCCAGCTCGCCCTTCATCACCAGCCGCCAATCCGGCCGTTCCCGCACCAGCTTCATCCGCGCCGGCACCGCGACCCGCTTCAGATCGGCATCCACCGCCGCCATCTCGAACACCGCCTCGCCCCCGGCATCCACCGCCCCCTGGAAAGCCGGCTTGATCCCCAGCAGGTTGCCCGCCGGCCGGATCGGGATCGTCGCCTGCGCGTGGCTTGCCCGCCCCGACGGGTCGTCGACGCCCACATCCAACTCGACCTTTGCGGGTCTGGTCGTATCCGGGGCAGACTTCAACAGCACCGGCAGGCTCGCCCGCCCCTGCTGATCGGTGGTCGGCAGCTCGATCTCGAGCGCATCCGGCGCGAACACCTCTCCATCCAGCCCCACCCGGTAGCCCGGCAGCGCTGCCGGGGGCTCGGTGTCGGCCACGATCTTCAGCGTCCCCTTCCCCGTCAGGTTGGCCGCCGGTGCGCCATACAGGAACCGCGCCACCACCGGCACCGCGTAGGGCTTGCCCACCACGATCGGCCCCTGCGGTGACAGCTCCACCGCCATCCGGTCCGGCACGAACGCATCCACCCGGAACCCGGCCCGCCCGATCGGCGATCCCTTTGGATCGGCCAGGATCTCCACCGTCCACTGCCCCGCCGGCGCCGAGCTCGACAA
>JAYVEG010000279.1:0-9281 GCA_043748985.1 Rhodospirillales bacterium | reverse complement strand
TCAAATGCCTGTCGAGCTGCGACAACGGCTGTGCCGCCGCCATCTCCTCGCCGGGCAAATGGACGTATCTGCTCGGCCGGATCGAGCCCGCCATGGTGCCGGACCTGCTGACCTACGCGGCAACCTATGCCCTGCATCCGACCGGCACGGTGCTACCGTCCAAGCGCCCGGCATCGCTGGCGAAGATCATCCTGGGCCGCATGCCCGACCTGGCGCCCACCCTGGCGCCCACCCTGGCGCCCACCCTGGCGCCCACCCTGGCGCCCACCCTGGCGCCCACCCTGGCGGAGGCCGCGGAATGACGCCCGTGACGGTTATCACCGGCTTCCTCGGCGCAGGGAAGACCACCCTCCTGCGCCATCTCGTCGAACACGCCGGCACCCGACGCCTGGCCCTGGTGGTCAATGAGTTCGGCACGATCGGCGTCGACGCCGACACCCTGCGCGGCTGCGGCATCCCAGCCTGCGAGGAAGCGGACATCGTCGAATTGGCCAATGGCTGCCTGTGCTGCACCGTCGCCGACGAGTTCGTTCCCGCCATGGAGGCGCTGCTCGCCCGCACCCCGCCACCGGATCACATCGTCATCGAGACCTCCGGCCTGGCGCTGCCCAAACCCCTGCTCAAGGCCTTTAACTGGCCCGGCATCCGCGACCGCGTCACCGTCGATGGCGTCATCACCGTGGTGGATGGCCCCGCCGTGGCCGCCGGCCGCTTCGCCGACGACCCCGTGGCAATCGCCCGCCAGCGCGCGGAGGACCCGGCCTACGACCACGACAACCCCCTGGCCGAGGTATACGAAGACCAGCTCGCCTGCGCCGATCTTGTCGTGCTGAACAAGGCCGACCTCATGGACGAGGCGGGACTTGCGAACCTGGAACTCGCCATCGCCGCCGCACTCCCCCGCGCCGTCCACGTCGTCACCGCGCGTCACGGGCGGCTCGACCCTGCGATCCTCCTCGGCCTCGGCGCCGCCGCCGAGAACGACCTTGCCGGCCGCCCGTCCCACCACGACGCCCAGGACGGCGAGCACGAGCACGACGATTTCGAGAGTTTCGTAATCCCGCTGCAACCCACCGCCGCACCCGACGCGCTGCTCGCCCGCCTAAAGAGCGTCGCGGAAACCCACGCGATCCTGCGGATGAAGGGTTTCGCCAGTGTCGATGGCAAACCCATGCGCCTCGCCATCCAGGGCGTCGGCGCCCGTTTCAGTCAGGCCTATGACCGCCCCTGGCGCCCCGGCGAACCGCGCACCGGCCACATCGTCGTCATCGGCCAAACGGGCCTGGACCGCGCCGCGATCGAGCGTGCGATCACCCCCTGATGCACCTGCTGGTCCGAGATACTAAAAGCCTCGACGAAGACAGCCCCGCACAGGAGCTGGGCCATGACCCGGCCCCGGTGCTGGTGATGTCCTTCTCCGACGCGGACCTCGGTGCGCTGGCCGCCGCCTGGACGCCGTCGCACCCGGCCATGCGTCTCGTGCCATTGGGCAAGCTGCGCCACCCCATGTCGACCGACCACTACCTCGAACAGGTCGCCAGCCACGCGCGCTGCATCGTCGTTCGCCTGCTGGGCGGCCTCGACTACTTTCGCTACGGCGCCGAAGAGCTGGCGACGATGTGCCGCGCCTCGAACATCCCCCTCGCCTTTCTCCCAGGCGACGCCGCCGACGACAGCCGACTCCGCGCCCTCTCCACCATCCCTCCCGAAACCTGGTCGGCCCTCGACGAGGCCTTCCGCCAGGGCGGCCCCACCAACACCGCCCTCATCCTCGCCTGGACCACCCACCTCGCCGGTCTGGGGCCGGCTCCGGCCGCACAGCCCAACCCGATGCCACAACACGGCGTCCACACCCTCGACCTTGTCCTGTCCTCTCCCCTCGTCAGCGAGGGGGCGGGGGTGGATGCCGGCCGCACAGCCCGCGTGAACCCTATAACCGAGCGTGTCACCACCGAACCCACCTCTAACCTTTTTACAAAGGAGGGAGGGGAGCAGCCATTCCCACCCCTCGCCGCCATCGTCTTCTACCGCTCCCACCTCCTCAGCCAGGACATCGCCCCCATCGAAGCCCTCGCCGCGGCCCTGCGCGTCAGAGGCTTTGCCGTCGGCACGCTCTATGCCGCCAGCCTGAAGGCCCCTGCCACCGCCGCCTGGGTCGCCGCCACCCTCGCAGCGTGGCGCCCGGCGGTTGTCCTGAACGCCACCGCCTTCTCCGCGCGCCCCAACTCGGTTCAAGAGGGCGCCGGGCCATCCCCGCTCGACGCCCCCGGCACGCCCGTCCTGCAGCTCGTCCTGTCAGGCAGCCGTCGCGTCGCCTGGGAAGCCTCGTCGCGCGGGCTGTCCCCCACGGACCTCGCCATGCACGTTGTCCTCCCCGAGCTCGATGGCCGCCTTCTCACCGGCGCCATCTCGTTCAAGGGCGAGGCCGCTGCCAACCCGGCCATCCAATATGCCCGCACCCTCCACGAGCCCGACGCCCCCGGCATCGCGCTGGCCGCCGGGCGCGCCGCCGGGTGGGCCCGGCTCGCCGCCGCGCCGCCCGACCAGCGCCGCCTCGCCGTCATCCTGTCCGATTATCCCGGCATCGGCGGCCAGCAGGGCCACGCCATCGGCCTCGACACGTTTGCCAGTACCAACGCCATCCTCGGCCAACTCCCCGGCACCGTGCCAATCGATCCCGCCGCGTTGTGCACCGCTCCACCAACCCCCTTCATGACGCTCGCCGACTACACGCGCCTCCGCGCCACCCTCCCCGACGCGCTCAACGCCGTCCTGGATGCGGCCTGGGGCGGCCCCGCGACAGACCCCTCCGTCGTGGAGGACAGCTTCACCGTCCGCCACATCCGGACCGGCCAGGCCATCGTCGCATTGCAACCCGACCGCGGCGCGGCTGCCGACCGACGCACCACCTACCACGACCCCGACCAGCCCCCCCGCCATGCCTACGTCGCCTTCCATCTTTGGCTCCGCCACACCCTCGACATCCACGCCATCGTCCAGGTCGGCGCCCATGGCAGCCTCGAATGGCTGCCCGGCAAGGCCGCCGCCCTCTCGCCCCTGTGCTGGCCGCAGGCGCTGCTCGGCGGCCTGCCCGTCATCTACCCCTTCATCGTCAACAACCCCGGCGAGGCCGCCCCCGCCAAGCGTCGGCTCGGCGCCGTCACATTGGGTCACGCCACGCCTCCCATGGCGCGGACCGCCCATCACGGGGCCGCTGCCACACTCGAGCGCTTGCTGGACGAATACGCCGCCGCGGACGGCCTCGACCGCCGACGGGCGGCGCGGCTGCGCGACACAATCCTCGATCACGCCGCCGCCGCCGGCCTTCTGCAAGAATCGGGCGCACCCCCAGACCCGGAGCAGGCCCTCTCCCGGCTGGACGCCTACCTCTGCGATGTGAAGGACCTCCAGGTCCGCCAAGGCCTCCACGTCTACGGCACCGCCGGTGACGAAACCGCCCACCTCCGCGCCGCGATCGAGGGCCGCCATGTGCCCCCCGGGCCGGCCGGCGCCCCGTCGCGTGGCCGCATGGACATCCACCCCACCGGCCGCAACCTCACTACCATCGACCCGCGTGCCGTCCCCACCCGCACGGCCATCGATCTCGCCGAGAAGGCCGCCGCGGCCCTTCTCCGCCGCCACCTTACCGAGCATGGCGAATACCCGCGCAACGTCGTCCTCGACCTATGGGCCTCCGCCACCATGCGCACCGGCGGCGAGGACCTGGCCCTGGCCTTCCACCTCCTCGGCGCCCGCCCCCTGTGGGATGACGGCTCTGCCCGCGTCTCAGGCTTCGAGGTCCTGCCCATCGCGCTGCTCGACCGGCCCCGCATCGACGTCACGCTGCGTATCTCGGGCCTGTTCCGCGACGCCTTCGCCCACCAGGTCGCCCTATTCGACAGCCTCGTCCAGACCATCGCCGGCCGCGACGAGTCCTCCGACTGGAACCCGCTCGCCGGAGCCCCCGGTGCTCGGGTCTTCGGCCCGGCGCCCGGCCAATACGGCGCTGGCGACGCGACGGCCGCCGGCTGGTTCGCAGCCTCCCGCACCGTCTACACCGGCGACACCGCCACCGACTCTCCCGAAACCCTGCGCCAGCGCCTGGCCGCTGCCGACGCCTTCATCCACACGCAGGACCACGCCGAGCACGATCTGCTCGACAGCCCCGACTGGGCGGCCCACGAGGGCGGCTTCCACCAGGCCGCCGCCGCCGCAGGTGCGTCGCCTGCCCTCTACCACCTCGACACCAGCACCCCCGAAACCCCGAAACCGCGCCTGGTCGCCGAGGAAGTCGCGCGCATCGTCCGTGCCCGCGCCGCCAATCCGGCCTGGATCGCCGGCATGATGCGCCACGGCCGCGCCGGCGCGGCAGAACTCGCCCGCCCGCTCGCTGCCCTCGAAGCCTACGCCTCCAGCCTCCCCACCCGCTTCGACGCCCAGTTCGACCTTCTGCACGACGCGCTGACGGACCCCGAGGTCGATTCCTTCCTCCGCACCCACAACCCCGAAGCGCACCAGGACCTGCAGAAGCGCTTCGCCCGCATCCACCAGGCCGGCCTCTGGCATCCCAGGCGGAACGCCGCATGACCCGGCGCCGCGGCTGGTGCCCCACGCTGGACGAGCCCATGCAGACCGGCGACGGCCTGCTGGTCCGCGTCAAACCTCCGGCTGCCACCCTCACGCCTGCACAGGCGTACGCGGTCGCCGAAGGTGCGGCCGCGTTCGGTAACGGCATCATCGAGCTCACGCAGCGCGGCAACCTCCAGGTCCGCGGCCTGCGTCCCGACACGGTCGCGCCCTTCGCCGCGGCCATCCGCGACGCCGGGCTGGCATTTCCGCCGGCGCAGGAACGCCGCCGCCCCGTGATGCCGCCCCCCCTTCTGGGCGCTGACCCGACAATCCATCCCGCCGCCGCCGCCCTTGTCGCCGACCTGGAACATGCCTGCGCCACCGACCCGCGGCTCGCGGACCTTCCCGGCAAGTTCGCCATCCACGTCGATGCCGGGGGCATCCTCGGCCACCGCCCCGCTGCCGCCTCCCTCATCGCCCACCCCGACGGCACCCTCGAACCCGGCGACCGATCGGACGCGCCGGTTCTCGCCGGCCCGCTTCCCTACGGCGATGGTCGCATGGCCTTCGCCCTGGCCCCCCCGTTCGGTCAACTCGACAGCGCCATGCTCCACGCCCTCGCCACGCTTGCGACGCGCCACGCCACCACCATCCGCGTCACTCCCTGGCGCGCCCTCCTCCTCGCCAGCGTCGAGTCCACCGTCGACATCGCCATCCAGGCCGGCCCCGCCTGGATCACCGACCCGACCGACCCCCGCCTCCGCATCGTCGCCTGCATCGGCGCCCCCGGCTGCACCAGCGCCACCACCCCCACCCGCACCGACGCCGCCCACCTCAGTAGGATGGGCAAAACCCATACCTCTTCGCTTCTCCACATCAGCGGCTGCCCCAAAGGCTGCGCCCATCCCGGCCCCGCCGCCCTGACCCTTGTCGCCATCGACGGCCGCTACCACACCGTTCACAACGGCCGTGCCCAGGACGCAATCGAGTGCCGCCCATGACCCGTACTTACGAACACGACGGCGCCGCCATTTACGCCCAGTCGTTCGCCACCATCCGCGCCGAGGCCGACCTTGTCCGCTTCACTCCCGAAGAGGCCCGCATCGCCGTCCGCATCGTTCACGCCTGCGGCATGCCTGAGATCACCGCTGCCATCCGCATGCATCCGGCCTTTGCCGCCACCGCCCGCGCCGCCCTGCTCGCCGGCGCGCCCATCCTCTGCGACGCGAAGATGGTCGCCCAAGGCATCACCCGCCCCCGTCTGCCGGCCGCGAACCCCATCATCTGCACGCTCGACGACCCCCGTACGCCGGCGTTGGCCACGCGCATCGGCAACACCCGCTCCGCCGCCGCGCTGGAATTCTGGACCGGCCACCTGGCTGGCGCCCTCGTCGTCATTGGCAACGCCCCCACCGCCCTGTTCCACCTGCTGGACCTGCTCGACGCCGGGGCGCCCCGCCCTGCGGCCATCATCGGCCTGCCGGTCGGCTTCGTCGGCGCCGCCGAGAGCAAGCAGGCCCTCGCCGAGGCCGCGCCCGTCCCCTGGCTCATCGTGGAAGGCCGCCGCGGCGGCAGCGCCATGGCCGTCGCCGCCGTCAACGCCCTGGCCAGCGAGCGCGAATGACCCTCATGAAGACGGGAACATTACACGTCGTCGGCACCGGTCCCGGCGATCCCGAACTCATCACCCTCAAGGCGGCGAGGGTCATCGCGGCCAGCCCGATCGTCGCCTATTTCGCCAAGCGCGGCCGCCAGGGCCATGCGCGCCGCATTGCCGCCCCCCACATCGCGCCCACCGCCATCCAGCGCCGCTTCGAATACCCCTACACTACCGAAATACCCGTCGACGACCCCCGCTACCAGCCCGCACTGACCCGCTTCTACCACGACAGCGCCGATGCCCTCGCGAACGACCTTGCCGCTGGGCAGGACGTCGCCCTGCTCTGCGAAGGCGACCCGTTCTTCTATGGCTCCGCCATGTATCTGTTCGACCGCCTCGTTCCCCGCTTTCCCGTCGCCGTCATCCCCGGCGTCACCGCCATGAGTGGCTGCTGGTCCGCGGCCCTCGCCCCCATGACCCACGGCGACGACACGCTCAGCGTGCTGCCGGGCACCATGGATGCCGCAAGTCTCACGGCACGCCTGCAGGCGACCGACGCCGCCGTCATCATGAAGGTCGGCAGCAACCTGCCGAAGATCCGCGCCGCGATCGACGCCGCCGGGCTAACTGCCCGCGCCACGCTCGTCGAGCACGGAACCATGCCGCAGCAGCGCCTTGCCTCCCTGGCCGAAGCCCCGGCGGCAGCGCCCTACTTCTCCCTTGTCCTCATCGCTGGCCGCCAGCGCCCGCGATGACGCTGCATATCCTCGGTCTCGGCCCGGGCGACCCCGCCCTCGTCACCCCGCAGACCGCCGCCGCCCTGGATGCCGCCGAGGACCTGATCGGCTACGGCCCCTATCTCGATCGCGCCCCCGACCGCCCGCACCAGACGAAGCACCGCACCGACAACCGTGAGGAGCTGGCCCGCGCGCGCCACGCCCTGACCCTCGCCGCATCCGGCCGCCGGGTCGCTGTTCTGTCGGGCGGCGACCCCGGCGTATTCGCGATGGCCGCCGCCGTTTTCGAGGCTGTGGAAGCCGGGCCAGCCGACTGGCGTGCCCTCGACATCCAGGTCCTGCCCGGCATCTCTGCCATGTTCGCCGCCGCCGCCCGGCTCGGCGCGCCGCTCGGGCACGACTTCTGCGCCCTGTCGCTGTCGGACAACCTGAAGCCCTGGCCGCTCGTCCTCCAGCGCCTCACGGCCGCTGCCGCCTCCGGGTTCGTCATCGCCCTCTACAACCCGGCCTCCCAGGCCCGGCCCTGGCAGCTCTCCGCCGCGCTGGACGCCCTCCGCCCTATCCTCCCGCCCACGACCCCCATCGTCTTCGCCACAGCCGTGACCCGGCCCGACGAGCGCCTCACCATCGTCACGCTCGCCACCGCCGACCCCGCCCTCGCCGACATGCGGACCGTCGTCCTCATCGGCACTGCCGCCACCCGCTCTATCCCACGCCCGCACGGCGCCGCGTGGCTCTATACCCCTCGCTCGGCCAGCTGATGCAGGAAGGCAAGCACCCCCGCCACATCGCCCACCACCGGCCCCGCCGGCTCGGGCGGCCGGGCCACCATCACCACAGGGATCCCCAACAGCCGCGCAGCAGTCAGCTTCGCCCGCGTCGCCTCGCCGCCGGAGTTCTTGGTCACCACAACCTCGATCCCTTGCTCCCGCAGCAGCCGCTCCTCATCGGCCAGCTCGAACGGCCCCCGGGCCGCGACATAGCGCACCCCCCGCGGCAACACCCCTGCATCCGGCGGCTCGACGCTCCGCACCAGGTAGTCGTGCCAGGGTGCCCGCCCGAACGGCGCCAGCTCCTGCTGTCCCACCGTCAGGAACACCCGGCGCGGCGTCATCCCCAGCGCCGCCACGGCCGCCGCCATGTCCGGCACGATGGTCCAGTCATCCCCGGCGTCGGCCACCCAGCCCGGCCGCCATACCGCCACCCGTGGCACATCAGCCTGCTGCGCCGCCGCCGCCGCGTTGCCCTTCATCACCCGCGCAAACGGATGCGTCGCATCCACCAGCGCGGCCACCGCCTCGTCCCGCAGATAGGCCACCAGGCCCGCCACGCCCCCGAACCCGCCCCGCCGCCCGGCCACCGCCGGCAGCACCGGCGCCCGCGTTCGCCCTGCCAGCGACAGCACCGGCACGAACCGCCCGTCCAGCGCCCTGGCGATCGCCGAGCCCTCCGTTGTGCCACCCAGGATCAGAACCTTCATGCGGTCATGACATGACCACCACCATCATCGGCGTCAACGAGGACGCGAGCCTGACCCCCGAAGCCGCCGCCGCCCTCTCGGCCGCCAGCCTCGTCGTCGGCGGCCATCGACATCTCGCCCTCGCCGCCCCCCTCATCACCGGTGAGACGCTCGCCTGGCCCAGCCCCATGGACGCCGCCATCCCCGCCATCCTCGTCCACCCCGGCCCCGTTGCCATCCTCGCCACCGGCGACCCCCTCTGGTTCGGTGCAGCCTCCCTTCTGCTGCGCCACCTACCGGCCGGGACCACCCGCATCATCCCCGCCCTGTCCAGCTTCCAGCTCGCCGCCGCCCGGCTCGGCTGGGCCCTGCAGGACACCGCCTGCCTCTCCTGCTGCGGCCGACCCGTCGAGGCCATCATCCCCCACCTCCAACCCGGCGCCCGCCTCCTTATTCTCTCCGCCGGCCCCGAAACCCCCGCCCAGATAGAAACCGTCCTCACCGCCCGAGCCCTCGACCACACCATCCAAATCCTCGAAAACCTCGGCGGCCCCACGGAGCGCATCAAAAGCCCTCTCCCGCTTGCGGAACAGGGGTGGGTGACGGTAAGCGCGCTGAACCTCGTCGCCCTGACCATCCACGGGCCCACCGGCGCCACCCTGTCCCTTACCCCCGGCCGCCCCGACGCCCTGTTCGAACACGACGGCCAGATCACGAAATCCGACATCCGTGCCCTCACCCTCGCCGCCCTCGCCCCGCGCCGCGGCGAACTGCTCTGGGACGTTGGCGCCGGCTCCGGGTCCGTTGCCATCGAATGGATGCTCGCCCATCCCGCCAACCGTGCCATCGCAATCGAGCGCCAGCCCGCCCGCGCCGCCCGCGCCCGCCGCAATGCCCTGGCCCTCGGCACGCCCGC
>JAYVEG010000278.1:0-2792 GCA_043748985.1 Rhodospirillales bacterium | reverse complement strand
CGATCGACATCAACAGGAACTGCTGCATCACGTTCTGGGGCGTCGGGTCTTGCGGGACCTGCGCCCATGCGACCGTGGTCGAAACCGCCATTGCCACGGCGCCCAAGCCGCCCCAACCAGATTCTCGGCATGATGTCAGCTTCTTTTCCGCTGTTGGACAGACACTTACGGCGGCAGCGCTATGCTGCCGCCGTCGGACCTCAGCTCTCCCAGCCGGAATACTTCTCGCAGGTCTTGGTGGTCGATGCCCCAGCGGCCGGCTCGACAAAGGCTGCCAGATTGCCTTTGAAGTAGGACCGTGCCTTGGAAAGAGTTTTCTGGACAGCAATATTGCGTAACGTCTGCTTAAGGCGAGGGCCTACATAGCCCATCCCAGTTCAACGAAGGCCACCCACCTGAAAGCAGAGACCTGCGAGTCCAAAAATTTGCCCAAACCCGTGGCCCACAGTTCCCACATGTTGGGGCTGGACTATTCGGGCTGCCAGGTCTTGGTTTCGAAGTTGTGGTGCGCCTCGATGTAGCGGACGGTGCCGGACTTGCTGCGCATGACCATGGAGTGGGTGAAGGCGCCGCCCGTGAAGCGCCGGACGCCCTTCAGCATGGCGCCCGAGGTGACGCCGGTGGCGGCGAACATGACGTCGCCCTTGGCCATCTCCTCGACGGTGTATTTGTGCTGCGGGTCCGTCACCCCCATTTCGCGGGCACGCCGGATCTGGCTGTCGTCCTCGTACATCAGACGCCCCTGCATCTGCCCACCGATGCAGCGCAGGGCTGCGGCGGCCAGCACGCCTTCGGGGGCGCCGCCAGAGCCCATGTAGATGTCGATGCCGCCCTCGGGCATGGCGGCGGCAATGACGCCGGCCACGTCGCCGTCACCCAACAGCATGATGCGGGCGCCGGCCTCGCGGCACTTGGCGAGCAGCTCGGCGTGGCGGTCACGCTCGAGCATGCAGACAACGATGTCGCCGATGTCGCGCTTCTTGGCACGCGCAAGATTGCGCAGGTTCTCCCCCACGCTGGCATCGAGGTCCACGACGCCCTCTGGCAGACCGCCGCCGACTGCGATCTTGTCCATGTAGATGTCGGGTGCGTGCAAGAAGTTGCCGCGTTCGGCCAATGCGACGACCGCGAGCGCGTTGGGTCCGCCCTTGGCCGTGATGGTGGTGCCTTCCAACGGATCGACGGCGATGTCCATGGCCGGGCCGCCGGCGCCGACGCGCTCGCCGATATACAGCATCGGGGCCTCGTCCATCTCGCCCTCGCCGATGACGACGGTGCCCTCGATGGCGACGCTGTCGAACGCCCGGCGCATTCCCTCCACGGCGGCGCCGTCGGCCTCGTTCTTCTTGCCGCGGCCCATCCAGCGGGACGCGGCAAGGGCGGCGGCCTCGGTCACACGGACCAAGTCCAGCGCGAGGTTACGGTCGGAGGCGATTTCGGGGCGGGTGCTGGACAACAGGCGTCTCCTTAGCCGGGCTCGATGCGGATCAGCGCGGGGGGTTCTACGACGGCATCGAGGGCGGCGATCGTGGCGAGGGCGGCGCGCATGGACGCCTCGTCGGTTTCGTGGGTCACCAGTACTACTGGAACGGGACCACCCTCGGATCGCCCGCGTTGCAACATGCTTTCAAGGCTGACGCCGGCGTCGCGCAGGGCAGCGGTGACGTCGGCGATGACGCCGGGGCGGTCGACGACCATCAGGCGCAGGTAATAGCAGCCCCGGTGCGCGATCATCGGGACATTAGGCAGGTTGGACAGCGCGGCATCGGCCGCCCCCCACACCGGCGTGGTCCGGCCGCGCGCGATATCGACGAGATCGGCAACGACGGCGCTGGCGGTGGGCCCGGCCCCCGCGCCGCGGCCGGACAGCATCACGCGGCCGACGAAGTCGCCCTCGGCCTCCACCGCGTTGAACACACCTTCCACCTGTGCAATGGGCGATGTCGCGGGAATCATGCAGGGATGCACGCGGGTTTCGATGCCGGCTTCCGTGCGACGGGCAATGCCCAGCAGCTTGATCCGGTAGCCGAGGTCGTTGGCAAAGGCGATGTCGACGGCCGAGACCTGGCGGATGCCCTCGACGTGGACGGCAGCGAAATCAATGAGACGGTTGAAGGCCAGCGCGGCGAGGATGGCCAGCTTGTGGGCGGCATCGATGCCATCGACGTCGAAGCTGGGATCGGCCTCCGCGTAGCCAAGTCGCTGGGCGTCGGCGAGGACATCGTCGAACCCCCTGCCCTCCTGCCGCATGGTGGTCAGGATATAGTTGCAGGTGCCGTTGAGGATGCCGGCGACGCGGTCGATGCGGTTGCCGGCAAGACCCTCGCGAAGCGCCTTGATGGCCGGGATGCCGCCAGCGACCGCGGCCTCATAGGCCAGCGCAATGCCGGATTGTTCGGCGCGGGCGCCGAGTGCCGCGCCGTGAACCGCGAGCAGCGCCTTGTTGGCGGTAACAACGGGTTTCCCGGCGGTAAGGGCGGATTCCACCAGGGCCCGGGCCGCGCCTTCGCTGCCGCCGATGAGCTCGACCACAACGTCCACCTTGGGATCGTAGGCAAGCGCCACGGGGTCATCGTGCCAGGTCATGTCGGAGGTGGAGACGCCACGGTCGCGGGTCCGGTCCCGCGCACTGACGGAGACGACCCGGATCGGCCGGCCAGCGCGGGCAGAGACGAGAGACGCGTTGTCGTGCAGGAGCTTGAGCACCCCACCGCCAACGACGCCGAGCCCGGCAACACCGATGTTGAGCGGTGTCATCGGGAAAGCCCTCTCCCGATGCAACAGGGTTGGGT
>JAYVEG010000277.1:0-2797 GCA_043748985.1 Rhodospirillales bacterium | reverse complement strand
GCCAGGAGGTCCATCGCCATATCGATCTGCGCGATGGCGCCATCGGCCCAGCTTTCGAGTGCCGGGTCGGCGGGTTCCGGGGCGAAGGCCGGATCGTCGCTAGGTTGGGCCAGGACGGCGTGCATCTCCGCGAGGCGGGTGCCGATCGCGCGGGCGAAGACCTCGTAGGCGTCGAACGCGTCGGCGGCTGCTTCCTGATGGGTGCCGGCGGTATCGGGCGAGCCTGTCAATGCCGCCTCTTCCACGGTGCGAGCCAGGTAGTCGAGGGTCCAGCCCCAGCCGTCGCCCTGGTTGCGGACGAAACCCTGGGCGATGGCGACCGTGTGGGGGGTGCCGTCGGGTGCGACGCGCACGAGTTCGCCGAACAAGGGGGCGGTGTTGCCGAAGCCGCGCTCGGTGAGCACGCGGGTCATCTCGCCCTCGGGATGGACGCCGGCCATGACGCGGCGGACGAGCTTCATCACGAGCAGGTCGCCGACGATCCAGGAGGAGTTGCTTTGCTCGGCGCTCAGGCGACGGATTGCGAAGGTTTCGGGCATTTCCAGTTCGGCCATGCGCGACGTCGGGCGGAACTCAAGCTGACCGTCCTCGATGGGGATGATCGTCGACTCGCGTAGGCCCTTGAGCATCCCGTCCGTCAGGCCGTCCAATGCGAAGGCGTCGGTGAGGTAGCCGACGCGCGGGCCCTTTCGGACCCGGGTGAATGCGAGTTGCTGCGGCAGGGCGCCGGCCATCTCGTCTTCCCAGATGACGCCCATCGGGAGCATGTAGCGCTCCGTACGGTCGGCGAAGGCTGCTTCGATTTCACAGAAGGCGATGGTATCGCTGCCGGGGATCGCGACCGCGTAGGCGATCCTGGTGGAGAGGAGTGTCTCGCCCTTGGAGGCGAACCAGCGGCGCTTCGGCAGATAGGCGGGGAGAGCCTCCTTCTCGATCACGGCGCGGTTGGCGGGTGCGATCAGGTCATCGAGGCTGCCGCGCACCACGAGGGTCGCGTATTCGGGCAAGGGTTCGGGCGGCGGGCTGTGCCAGGAGGGCAGGGCTGCCTCGGTCGCGAGCAGGAACCAGAACATGCCGTAGGGGGGCAAGGTCAGCAGATAGGTTAGCTGGCCGATGGGCGGGAAGACGCTGCCGCCGACGATGTCTACGGGCACCCGGCCGGTCATGGTGGACAGGTCCAGTTCTGTCGCCTGTGCGGTGCGGGCCAGGTTGAAGACGCACAGGATGGTTTCCTGCGTGCCGTTTTCGAGGGTGTGCTCGCGCAGATAGGCCAGGATTTTTCGATTGGATGGATAGAGGAAGCGCTGCGTGCCACGGCCGAAGGACTGGTGGCGTTGGCGCACCGCCAGCATGCGGCGGGTCCAGTTCAGCATGGAATGCGGGTTGGAGGCCTGCGCCTCCACGTTCACCGCCTGGTAGCCGTAGATGGGGTCCATGATGGGGGGGAGGACCAGGCGCTGCGGCTCCGCGCGGGAGAAGCCGCCGTTGCGGTCCATCGACCAGTGCATGGGCGTGCGGACGCCGTCGCGGTCGCCGAGGAAGATGTTGTCGCCCATGCCGATCTCGTCGCCATAGTAGATGACGGGCGTTCCGGGCATGGAGAGGAGAAGTCCGTTCATCAGCTCGATGCGGCGGCGGTCGTTTTCCAGGAGGGGTGCGAGGCGGCGGCGGATGCCGAGGTTGATGCGGGCGCGGCGGTCGGCGGCGTAGGTGTTCCAGAGGTAGTCGCGTTCACCGGAGGTGACCATTTCGAGCGTGAGTTCGTCGTGGTTGCGGAGGAAGACCGCCCATTGGCAGTTGGCGGGGATTTCCGGGGTCTGGCGCATGATGTCGGTGATGGGGAAGCGGTCTTCTCGGGCGATCGCCATGTACATGCGCGGCATCAGGGGGAAGTGGAACGACATGTGGCATTCGTCGCCGTCGCCGAAATACTGCTGCGCGTCCTCGGGCCACTGGTTGGCTTCGGCGAGCAACATGCGGCCGGGGGCGTAACTGTCGATCTCGGCGCGGATCTTGCGCAGAATGTCGTGGGTTTCGGCGAGGTTCTCGTTGTTGGTGCCTTCGCGCTCGATCAAATAGGGGACGGCATCGAGGCGCAGGCCGTCGACGCCTACGTCCAGCCAGAAGCGCATGACCTTGAAGACTTCCTCGAGGACTGCCGGGTTGTCAAAGTTAAGGTCTGGCTGGTGGGAGTAGAAGCGATGCCAGTAGTAGGCGTTGGCGACGGAATCCCAGGTCCAGTTGCTGCTTTCGGTATCGAGGAAGATGACGCGCGTGCCGGCGTATTTGTCGTCGGTGTCGGACCACACGTAGAAATCCCGGGCGGGCGAGCCGGGCGGTGCGCGGCGGGCGGCCTGGAACCAGGGATGCTGGTCGCTGGTGTGGTTGATCACCAGCTCGGTGATGACCTTGAGGTTGCGGGCGTGGGCGGCCTCGATGAAGCGGCGGACGTCGTCGATGGTGCCGTAGTCGGGGTGCACACCTGTGTAGTCGGCGATGTCATAGCCGTCGTCGCGGCGTGGGGAGGGGTAGAAGGGCAGCATCCAGATTGCGGTGACACCCAGCTCGGCAACATAGTCGAGCTTCTCGATCAGGCCCTTGAAGTCGCCGACGCCGTCGTTGTTGCCGTCGAAAAAGGACTTCAGATGCAGTTGGTAGATGATGGCGTCCTTGAACCACAACGGATCGGCGATCGGGGTCAGCGGCTGGTCGGGCGATGTCAGGACGGGTGTGGTCGGCATGTCGTTCATTCGGCTTCATCCTCGGGGCGCAGGCGCCAGATCGCATAGGGTTGGCC
>JAYVEG010000276.1:0-9319 GCA_043748985.1 Rhodospirillales bacterium | reverse complement strand
CCCGGCTCGGCGGCTTCGGCGCCGCACCCGGGGGCCCGCTCGGAACAGACCCCGCCGTCCCGCCCCGCAACGACAGCAGGTAGAACGAAATCTGGTTCCGCCCCAGATCCACCGCCAGTTCTATCGGCGTCAGCCCCAGCACGTTCGTCCCGTTCAGGTCCGCGCCACGGTTCACCGAATCCTTCGCCGTCACCAGATCGCCACGGTTGATCGCATCGAACAGCGCCTCCGTCGGCGGCATGTCGGCAGCAACCTTGCTCGCCGGCGCCACCGCCGCCGGCTCCGCCCGCGATCCCGGCAGGGCAGGGGGCGCATCATCGCCCTTCTTTTCCGGACCCCGCGGCTTCTGCGGCGCCCCGAACGACGATGGGTTCACGCCCTGCGCCAACGCGGGCAAAGCCACCACCAGGGAACCAAGCACGGCCGCGATCACAAGCTTCTTCATATCGTCCGCTATAGACTAACCGCGGTTCAGCCACCAGAACCCGAAATTAAGGTACGTCGCAAAAGTGACCCAACCCAGGTAGGGCAGCAACAACACCGCCGCACCCCGCTGCAAAGGCCAGAACACTCGGACCGTCGTAACGATGCTCCCCCACAGCAACACAATCACGGCCACCCCCAGCCCCGGCCGCCCCAACCCGAAGAACGCCGCCGGCCACAACGCATTGGCCAGCAACTGCCACCCCCAAATCCGCAGCGCCGCCCGCTTCCGATGCGCCGCCACATCCACACGGCGCCACACCAGCCACGCCGATACCCCGATCGTGACATAGAGTACCGTCCAGACCGGCCCGAACACCCAATCCGGCGGCAACAACGGCGGCCGAACCAGCGTCAGATACCACCCGTTGACGCTCCCCGCCGTCATCGCACCATTCGCCGCCCAAACCAGCAGGCACAACCCCACGAACCCGATCAGGGCCAATAAGCTTGCTCGATTCGCACGCCGCGACGGGGGCTCGACAGTCTGGAAGACACGCCACTCCAGCAGGTGACCGATGTAGTGACCAAAAGGCCCACGGAAAGCCCTCTCCCCTGGAAGAGCGTTGCCTGAGGATGTCGCTTCGCCAGCCCCGACCCGAACCCACGACCCTACCCAGTCCCCTCCCGCCGCCAAGCCACCACCACCAACGCCAGCAACATCGGCAACGCCGCCCACGCCGGCAGCAGCGGCGTCGCATCCAGCCCCGTCACCACATGATCCCGCCGCCGCGGCAGCCCGATCCACGCGCCCCCCGAAGCATCCCGCCCCACTTCCGTCCGCCGCAGCTCCGGCATCCGCAGCCCGGCCACATCCCCGCCCACGAACCGCACGCTCCCCCCCGAGGCCCGGGCCGCTCCCTGCAGCACCGTCGCCGTCGCCCGCAGGTCCGCGAACTCCTGCGGATTGCCAAGGCTCGCCGCCGCATAGGTCGTCCGCACCCCGTCGCTCACCTGGTAGACCCCAGCCTCTGTCGCCGCCACCGTCGCCGTAGCGCGCCCAGGCCCTCCCTGCACCAACGGCACCCGCGCCACACCCCCCAAGGGCGGCGTCACCGTCACCGCTTCCGCTGCCGCATCCTGGACCGACCGCCGCTCGATCCGCAGCGTCCCATCCTCCACCACCGCCCGCAGCGCCTCCTCGTCCAGCGCCGGTTCCTTCATCAGCCAATGCGCGATCCGACGCAGCAGCTCCGCCTGCGGCCCCCCCCCCTCATGCCCCCGCGACCACAGCCAAATCTGGTCGGACAACAACAGCGCAACCCGCCCCTTATCCACATGATCCAGCAATAACAACGGGCTGCCATCCGGCGTCGCCATCAGGCTCTGCCCCGTGGCCCCGCCCGCCCCAGCCTGGGGTGCGATATGCCGATACCAGCTTCCCCACTCCGGCGCCCCATTCGCCCGCCACCCCGGCAACCCCTCCGTCACCGGATGCCGCGCCCCCAACGCCGTGACCAGCGGCCGGAACGCCCCATCCACCACATCCCCCGGCCGCGCCGGCAACACCGCCCCCAACGCAGTCGGCGCCAGAGACGTCGCCCCCGAAAACTCCGGTCCCGCACTCAACAACAGTCCGCCACCAGCTCGAACATAATCCGCGATATTCCGGATATACACCGGCGGCAGAATCCCCCGGTTCTGGAACCGATCCAGGATGATGAGATCGAAATCCCTGATCTTGACCTGGAACAACTCCCGTACCGGGAACGCGATCAGCGCAAGCTCATTCAGCGGCGTCAGGTCGTCCCGCTCAGGTGGCCGCAGGATGGTGAAATGCACCAGGTCCACCGCCGGGTCCGCCTTCAGCAGCCGCCGCCACGTCCGCTCCCCCGCATGCGGCTCCCCGCTCACCAGCAGCACCCGCAGCCGATCCCGCACCCCGTTGATCACAACCACAGCCCGGTTGTTGATCGCCGAAGCCTCCCCCGGCAGCGCCTCCGCCGACATCTCCACCAACACCGGCCCCGCCCGCGTGATCGGCACCTCGATCGTCGTCTCCTGGTTGATCGGCGCCGCAATCACCTCCGCCCGATCCCCATCCCGCCGCACCGTCAGCCGCGCCACCTTGCTCGAAGTCGGATCCCGAGGCCCCAGATCGTCCACCGCCACCCGCAGCGTGACACTCCGCCCCACCAGCCCGAACGAAGGCGCCTCCACGATCCGCAGCCGCCGATCCGTCTCCTCCCCCGCCGCCGTCACCAGCACGTGCAATGGCGCCGCCAGCCCCCCTGCCGCCACGCCGTCATGCACCTGCCCATCCGTAACCGCCACAATCCCCGCCAGCCGAGACCGCGGGATCTCCGCCAGCACCCGGTTCACCGCCGCGAACAGCGCCGTCCCATCATGCCCGGCCTCCGGCACCTCCACCGTCCGCACCTCCAGGTCCGGCATCCGCGCAGCCTGCGCCAGAAACTGCGCCCGCGCCGCCTCCGCCACCGCCGCCCGGTTCCCCACCTGCATCGACGCCGTCCTGTCCACCACCAGCACCGCGATATCCGGCAGCGTATCCCGCGTCTCCCGCACCAGCCGCGGCCCGCTCAACCATCCCATCAACACCACGAACGCCAACGCCCGCCACAACGCCCCCCGCGCGCCCCTTACCAAGGCCGGCAGCAACGCCAACGCACACAACACCCCCAGCCCGATCAGCACCCCCCAAGGCACCGCCGGATCAAACCGCAAAGCCGCAATCGCCTGCTCCAACTTCATCTACAGCCCTCCCCCTCGGGGCTTGGACCGCAAAGCGGGCCAAAGGTGGATGAGGGTGGCAGCCCAAAGCGCAAACCCGACACCCCGATCCCCCATCACTGCCCCAACCGCTCCAGAATGGCCGGCACATGCACCTGGTCGCCCTTATAGTTCCCCGTCAGCGCATACATCACCAGATTGACCCCAAACCGATAGGCCAGCGTCCGCTGCCGCGCCCCCCCCGGAATGGTGCTGTACGGGTTCCGTCCCGCCCCATCCACCGCCCACGCCCCCGCCCAGTCATTCCCCCCGATGATCACCGGACTCACACTGTCATTGTTCCGGTCCTGGTCCCGCTGCACCCAGACCGTCTCCCCCGTGAACCGCCCCGGAAAGTCCTGCAGCAGATAGAAACTCCGCGCCAGCACATGCTCGCTGCTCAACGGCGCCAGCGGTGGCACCGCCAGCCCCATCGTGATCCGCCGCAACGCCGCATCCGTCCCCGGCGCGAACCCCTCCCCACTCCCGCTCCCGCGCGTATCGATCAGGATGATCCCCCCCCGGCTCGTGAAATCGTTCAGCGCCGCGATCGCCCGGCCGTCCGGCGCCGCATCCGCCACGATCGGCCAATACAACAACGGGTAGAACGACAGATCGTCCTGCCCCGGCACCACCGCCGCCGGGTCCCCAAGGCTCGCCGCCGTCCGCCGGTTCACGTATGTGCTCAGCCCCGCCAGCCCCGACTTCGAGATCCCGTCCACCGTCGCATCGCCCGTCACCACATAAGCCAGCCGCGTACTCAACGCCGGCAACTCCTCCGCACCAGCCGCCCCCCCCACAGCCAGCACCAGCACCACCCCGGCCACCGCCGCCCGCAACAATCCCCGCAGCCACAACGACAACACCAGATCCAGCACCAGGAGGAAAACCGCCACCGTCAACAACAACGGCCCGATCGCCCGCTCCCGCACCGTCCCCTGTAGCGTCCCCACCGAAGATCCCGGCACCGTCGTCGCCACCCTCAGTGACCCCACCGCCGCCCCCAAATTCAACGCCCGCCGCCCACTCTCCGGCCCATAAAGCCCAGGCGGATGCCGCGGCCCCACCACCGGCGCCGCCAGCTCCGCCGCCGTGATCCCGGTCGCGGCCGGCGGCGGCGGCACCAACGCCCCAAAGCCGTCCAAAGCCTCCGCCGGGCCCAGCAGCGCATCGTCCGCCGCCCCCGCCACCCCCGCCGACAAATCCACCAGCCGCCGCAGCATCTCCACGAACAACCCCGACAGCGGCAGATTCGACCAGTCCGCATTCGCCGTCACATGGAACAGCACCACCCGCCCCGCCCCCCGCGCCGCCGCCGTAACCAGCGGCGTGCCATCCAACAGCGAGGCCCACGTCCGCTGCGGCAACTGCGCCGACGGCTCCGCAAGCACCTGCCGGTTCACCAACACCTCGTCCGGCACCGCCAACCCGGCAAACGGCGAAGCCGACTCGAACCGCGCCAACTTCTGCGGCTGACTCCAGCTCAGCGCCCCGCCCAACTGCCGATCCCCCGCCAACAACCGCTCCGGCAGCAGCGGATCGCCAACATCCCCACTCGCCTCCGCCAACCGCGGCCCGGCGAACCGAACCAGCAACCCGCCCTTTTCCACCCACTCGTTCAGCCGCCGTGCTTCATCCCCCTCCAACGGCACGTCCGCCAGCACGATCACGCTCACCGCCCGACCCAGCAGCGCCTCCAGCGTCCCCGTCCGCAGCTCAGAAGTCGGCCCCAACGCCCGGCTCACGTAAAACAGATCTCCGATCAGCGGCGTGTCCGCCCCCTGGTCCAGCGCCAGCAACCCCACCGGCCGCCGCCGCCACCGCTCGTCCAGCAGCACCGTCCCCGCCGCCGACCCCGGCCCCTCCAGCACCAGCCGGCTGATCGTGTTGCGCAACTCCGGCGGCAACGGGATCGCCACTTCCGCCGTGCTCGCCCCCGCCGCCACCACCGTCTCCACCCGCGCCAGCGTCCGCCCATCACCCGTCTGCGCCAGCACTGCCAGCGGCGTCTCCGCCGACACCGGCAACACCTCCACCCGCGCCACCAGCCGGTCCGCCTCGCTCCGCGGCGTCCGCATCACCCGCGCCACCACCGGGTCCGCCCGCAACTCGGTAACCGGCCCGGCATCCGCCAGTTCCGCTCCGAACCCCGCATCCGCCTCCGTCGCAACCCCGTCCGCAATATACGTCACGGCCCCAACCCGCACATCCTTCAGCTCCGCCCCCGCAGCCCCCCGATCCGTCCCCCACGCCTTCGGCCGCAACGCCGCCAACCGCGTCCGAGCCTCCGCCACCGGCAGCACCAGGCTCGGCTTCGGCGCCTGGTCCGCCTCAGTCCGCGCCGTCGTCAGCAGCCGTACCGGCCGTCCATCCCGCTCCGCCCGGTCCAGCGCCGCCCCTGCCGCCTGCATCCGCCCCGCCCAGTCCGGCGCCGAAGCCCACCCGTCATCCACCACCAGCAATAACGGCCCCGTCCCCGGCAACCGCCCCGCCGCGTCCAGCACCGGCCCCGCCATCCCCACAATGATCAGCCCCGCCGCCAACACCCGCAGCGCCAGCAACCATAACGGCGTCCGCGAAGCCGTCCGCTCCGGCGCCCGCAACCCCTCCAGCAACCGGATCGCCGGAAAAGCCTGCACCCGAGCCGCCGGCGGCGTCACCCGCAGCAACCACCACAACAACGGCAGCGCCGGCAAAGCCAACAACAGCCAAGGCGCCACAAAAATCACAAAAAAAGCCCTCTCCCTCGGAAACAGGGTTGGGTGGGGGCAAGGGTCCCAAGCGCCACCCCCCTCAAGCCCGAGCCCCCAACTGCGCCAGCGAAGCATAAAGCGCCATCAGCGCAGACTCCGGCGCAAGGTCCGTCCGGTGCGTCCCGAACGTCCACCCCGCCGCCGTGCACAAATCGGACAGCCCAAGCAGCTGCGCCTCCAGCGCCTGCGCATACCCCTCCCGGATACCTTCCACCCGAGGAACCACCTGCTCCCGCTCAGCCTCCAGCCCCTGAAACCGCACCCGCCCCGAAAACGGCAGCAGCGCCTCCGCCGGGTCCAGCACTTGCTGCAGATGCCCCTGCACCGGGATCGCCGCCAGCCGCCCCACCGCCGCCCGCACCGACGCCAGGGGCGACAGGAAATCCCCGATCAGCACCACGCGCGCATGCCGGGGCAGGGGGGCCTCCGGCGGCATTCCCCCAAGCCCCGCAGCCTCGCCCGATATCTCACTGAGAGCCTCCGCAATCCCCTCCAGCGCGCCCCGCCCGCCCCGCATCCGCAACGGCCCGCCGATCAGCCGAACCCGCTCCCCACCCCGCAACAGCAATGCTGCCAGCGCCAGCAGCAAAAGCTCCGCCCGCTCCTTCTTGAACGGCACTCCCGTCCCCGACCGCCAATCCATGCTCGCCGACGCATCCCGCCACAGATAAACCGTCTGCGCCGCCTCCCACTCCGTCTGCCGCACATAGGCCCGGTCGCTCTTCGCACTTGCCCGCCAGTCGATCCGCCCGGGCGGATCCCCCGCCATCACCGGCCGGTACTGCCAGAAACTATCCCCCTGACCCACCTGCCGCCGCCCGTGCACCCCCTGCGCCACCGTCGACGCCACCCGTTGTGCCGCCACCAGCAACGGCGGCAACGTCGCCCCCAGCGCCTCCGCTCGCCGGGCCGTTCGAAACAGATCGCTCAAACAAACTGCCCCACCAGCCCGTCGATCACCTCCGGCAAGCCCACCCCCTCCGCACGCGCCGAGAAATTCAACGCCATCCGATGCCGCAACACCGGATGCGCCAACGCCGCCACGTCATCCAAACTCGGCGCCAGCCGCCCATCCAGCACCGCCCGCGCCCGGCACGCCAGCATCAACGCCTGCGCCGCCCGCGGCCCCGGACCCCACGCCACATGCCGCCGCACCGCATCCGCCTCGCTCGTCTCCGGACGACCCCCCCGAACCAGCGCCAGGATCGCATCCACCACCTGCTCCCCCACCGGAACCCGGCGGATCAACTGCTGTGCCGCAACCAGCTCGCCCGCCTCCAGCACCGGACGCGCCGTCGCCCGAACCGCACCCGTCGTCTCCAACAGCATCGTCCGCTCCGCCGCCAGATCCGGATACCCCACGCTGATCTGAAGCAGGAACCGGTCCAGCTGCGCCTCCGGCAGCGGATACGTCCCCTCCTGCTCGATCGGGTTCTGCGTCGCCAGCACATGGAACGGCCGCGGCAACGGATGATCCACCCCGCTCACCGCAACCCGCCCCTCCTGCATCGCCTGCAACAGCGCCGACTGAGTCCGCGGACTCGCCCGGTTGATCTCATCGGCCATCAGCAGCTGACAAAAAACCGGACCCGGCACGAACCGGAACGCCCGCCGCCCGCCGGGCTCCTCCTCCAGAACCTCGCTCCCCGTGATATCCGCCGGCATCAGGTCCGGCGTGAACTGCACCCGCTTCGGACTAAGCCCCAACACCGTCCCCAACGTCTCCACCAACAGGGTCTTGCCCAACCCCGGCACCCCCACCAACAGCGCATGACCCCCCGCCAGCAAGGTCACCAGGACCTGCTCCACAACTTCCTCCTGCCCGAAGATCACTCGCCCGATCTCCGCCCGCGCCGCCACTGCGCGCGCCCCCAGCCGCTCGATCCCCCCAAGCAGGTCCGCACTCTCGATCGTCGTCAGGCTGATGTCTTCGGGCAACGGCGGGTATTCCCTTTCAAGGCTCGGTTCACATGCCCCGCATGACAGGGCTTTCATCATCGGGGGGGGGCTCCCTATATCCCGTCACAGGACGGACGCTCGGCCCAACCCGGAGACGCTGTCGTGAACGATGCCATGCCCGAACACCACACCGCCACCATGATCGAACCTACCATCGCCCTCATGCCCCTCACGTCTCCTTCATCGGCCTCCGCGAAGCCCAAAAGGCCCCCGCCCAGAGAGTGTGGGGACCTTCCCTTCGTCATCAAGCGCGACGGCACCTGGCTCTATCAAGGCAGCCCCATTGGCCGCCGAGAGCTCGTCTGCCTCTTTAGCAGCGTCCTCAAGCGCGAACCCGACGGTTCCTACTGGCTCGAAACCCCCGCCGAACGTGGCCGTATCGAGGTCGAGGACACCCCTTGGCTCGCCGTCGAGATGGACTGGTCCGGCGACGGCGCCTCCCAGACCCTCTCCTTCCGCACCAACGTCGATCAGGTCGTCGCCGCCGGCCCCGAACACCCCATCCGCGTCTGCACCGACCGCATGACCCATGAACCCGTCCCCTACATCCGCATCCGCGGTGGCGAGGACGGCACCCCCCCGCTCGAGGCCCGCATCAGCCGCGCCGTCTACTACGAACTCGTCGCCCTCGCCGTCCCGTGCCGCCTTTGCGGCCGCGATGTCCTCGGCGTCTGGAGCCAGAACCGCTTCTTCTCGCTGGGTGAGATCACCCACTGCGAAGACGTCGATTGTTCCGACTGTGAGGACGACGACCTCGACGACCTCGACGAACCCACCAGGTCCTGACCGGATGGAGTTGTCGGCACTCCGCCGGCGCCTCGCCGAAGAACCGTCCGACGCCGAAACGGTCGGTATCCTTGCCACATCCGACGACGCCACGGACCTGATATCCGGCC
The DNA here is from genome assembly GCA_043748985.1 of Rhodospirillales bacterium. Classification (GTDB taxonomy): domain Bacteria; phylum Pseudomonadota; class Alphaproteobacteria; order Acetobacterales; family Acetobacteraceae; genus JBBROS01. Next base: position 498 of record JAYVEG010000276.1, on the reverse strand, counting down.
CTCTCCGCCCCGCCGCCGTCCTCGTGCCCATCCTCCACGGCGACCAGCCGGGCATCCTCCTCACCCTCCGCACCCCCAACCTCTCCGCCCACGCCGGCCAGGTCGCCTTCCCCGGCGGCCGTATCGAGCCCGAAGACATCTCCCCCGAAGCCGCCGCCCTCCGCGAAGCCGAAGAAGAAATCGGCCTCGCCCCCAGCCACGTCGAGATCGCCGGCCGCCTCCCCGACTACGTCACCGGCACCGGATACCTCATCACCCCGATCATCGGCCTTCTCCCCGAAGGCCTCATCCTCACCCCCAGCCCCGACGAGGTCGCCGAAATCTTTACCCTCCCCCTCGCAACCCTCCTCGACCCCACCGCCCCCGAGCGCCGCAGCCGCCAGTTCCGCGGCCGCGAACGCCACTACTGGGTCTGGCCCCACGAACGCCACCACATCTGGGGCGCCACCGCAGCCATCCTCGTCCACCTCGCCGCCCGCCTCCGCGCCCAATCGGCCT
>JAYVEG010000275.1:0-2812 GCA_043748985.1 Rhodospirillales bacterium | reverse complement strand
GCAGCCGGTCGTTCAGTAGCGACTGGATCACGAACACGTCGCCCGGCTTGTTCACGCCGCCCTCGCCGACCGAGGCCAGGATTGGCGGCGCCACGCGGCCCATCTCGTCGGTGCTGAGGATCTGCGCGGACGGGACCAAGGCAGCCAAGCGGCATCCTCCCTCGGTGGACTGTTAACGAGGCGGAAAGTGATGCTATGTCATGCCCAACGTCAATCGAGGAGACGAGCGCTGGACGAAGCTCCCACCCCGATATCGGAGGAGCCTCGGGTCGCCCGGCCCCGACCGGGAGGCCGGCGGTCGTCACCAGCGCAGGCACCCGCGCAAAGCCCCGAGAGCTTGGGAACGCTGGCCTCGGCGGCGCCCTCCGCCGATGGGCCGAGCTTCATCCCAATGGCGATGCCGCTGCTCCAGTTGATGGCGCGCCTACGGACCATGGCCACTCAGCCCGATGCGGCCGATCTGCGCGCCCGCGCCGAGGCCGAGATCCGCGCCTTCGAGGCTCGCTCGGAGAAGGCCGGGCTCGCCGCCGACCAGACGCGCCGCGCGCATTACGCCCTGTGCGCCAGCCTGGACGACATGGTACTGAACACGCCCTGGGGCGCCCGCGGCGCCTGGGCCGAGCGGCCCCTGGTGGCTGAATTCCACGCCAATGTCGGGCCCGACCGCTTCTTCGACCTGCTGCGACAGGCCCAGGAGAAGGTCGCGACCCTCCGCCCGGTGCTTGAGCTGATGTATGTCTGCCTGTCGCTCGGCATGATGGGCCAATATCGCAAGTTGCCCGGGGGCGGGGCCGACATCGAGCGCATCCGGGCCGAGACGGCGACCGCGCTGCTTGCGAAGTCGCAGCCTCCGCCCGAGCTTGCGGCGAGTTGGCGGGGCGTTGCCGCTCCGTTCGCGCCGCGACGGACGCGGCTGCCGATCTGGGTCGCGGCCAGCATCGCCGTGGCCCTGGTCGCAGGCCTGTTCCTGGCGCTAAGCCTGCGGCTGAACGACCGCTCCGACCTGCTGTTCGCGCGCATGCTGGCCGCCCCCCCCTCCCACATGCCGGAAGTCACCCGCCAGCCGATCCCGGTGCCGCTGCCGCCCGCCCCTTCCGAGCCGAGCTTGCGGGACCGGCTCGCGGCCCGGCTCGCCGGTGGCCCGGCGCAGGTCGCCGGCACCCCGACCGCGCCGCTGCTGCGCGTGCCGGCGCAGGCGCTGTTCCCCGCCAACGCCGCCACGCTCTCCGCCGACGCCGCAACCCTGCTGCATGGGATCGCCGAGGCGCTCAAGCCAGAGCCCGGCCGGCTCGACGTGGTCGGCTACACCGACGACCGGCCCGTGCGCACCGTGCTGTTCCCGTCCAGCTTCAAGCTGACGGCGGCGCAGGCCCAGGCGGTGCGGGCCGCACTGGCGCATGACCTCCCGGGCCGGACAATCAACGCCGAGGGCCGCGCCGGCGCCGATCTGGTGGCCGCCAACGCAACCCCGGAGGGCCGCGAGCAGAATCGCCGGGTCGAAATCCAGTTGCAGCCGGCCTCGCCCTGATGCGGTTCCTGCTGTCCCGCTGGGTGCAGACCTTGCTCGGCACCGCTCTGCTCGCCGGGGTGGTCTGGGAGTTCGGCCCATTGCTGCCCGCCCTCGAAGGCGTGCTGCCCCGCGTGCTGGTGATCCAGAGCATGCTGGTGCTGTGGGCCGTGGGCAACGCGCTGAGCGAGTGGCGGCGGCGCGCGCGGGATACGGCGCTGTCGAGTGGACTGGTGGCGGCGGCCCCCGGGCAGGAAGCCGCCGAGATCGACCAGACCCTTGCCCACGCCCTCAAACTGCTGAAAGGCGCGGGCCAGCGCGCCAGCCTCACCGAGTTGCCGTGGTACGCGATCATCGGGCCGCCCGGTGCGGGCAAGACCACGGCGCTGCTCAATGCCGGGCTAACCTTTACCCTGTCCGAACAGCTCGGACAGGCTGCCATCGCCGGGGTCGGCGGTACGCGCATGTGCGAGTGGTGGTTCACGCAGGACGCCGTGCTGATCGACACTGCCGGCCGTTACACCACGCAGGATTCGGACGCCTCGGTCGATCGCGCGGGATGGGAGGCGTTCCTCGCCCTGCTCAAGCGCACCCGCCCGCATCAGCCGCTGAACGGCGTGATCGTGGCGATCGGCCTGCCCGACGTGGTGCAGGCTCCGACCGCCGAGCGGCAGGCCCACGCGGCGGCCATCGCGCGGCGGGTGGCGGAGCTGGAGCAGCGCCTCGGCGTCAAGATGCCGATCTATGCGCTGTTCACCAAGGCCGACCTGATCCTGGGGTTCACCGAGTTCTTCGACGACCTCGACCGCGAGCAGCGCGACCAGGTGTTCGGCGAAACCTTCCCCCTCGTCGCGAAGGAGCCGCTGGCCGAACGCTTCTCCGGCGGTTTCCGCGCCCTCGTGGCGGCCCTCAACCAGCGCCTGCTGCCGCGCCTGCAAGCCGAGCATCGGCTGGACCGACGGGGCGCCATCGCCGGGTTCCCGACCCAGCTCGCCAGCCTGGAGAAGCCGCTGGCCGAGTTCATCAGCCTCGCCTTCGCCACTTCCACCCTCCTGCGCGGCGTCTATTTCGCCTCCGGCACGCAGGAGGGCACGCCAATCGACCGCCTCACCGGCGCCATGGCCCGCGCATTCGGTATCGACCAACAGCGCGCGTCCGCACTGCGGCCGGAGAAGGGACGCAGCTACTTCCTCGGCCGATTGCTGCGCGACGTCATCTTCGGCGAGGCCATGCTGGTGCGCGAGCCGCCCGGCGCGGTTCGCCGCCGCCGTGCGATGCGGGCGGCCGGGCTCGCGGCGGTGGTGT
>JAYVEG010000274.1:0-2823 GCA_043748985.1 Rhodospirillales bacterium | reverse complement strand
ACCCCGGCGGTGGCGCGCTTGAAGTCTTCGGTCCGGGCGTTGTCGTTCTTGTTGTTGCTGCCGCTCATCGTGGACTACAGGCCTTTGCGGTGAGCCATCAGGCCGGTGGGCAGTTCCTCGTTGAAGCAGCGCTGATAGTATTCGGCGACCGTGCTTCGCTCCGCCTCGTCGCACTTGTTGAGGAAGGTAAGGCGGAAGGCGAAGCCGATGTCCTTGAAGATGTGGGCGTTATCGGCCCAGGTCATGACGGTGCGGGGGGACATGACGGTGCTGATGTCGCCGTTGATAAAGCCGGCGCGGGTGAGGTCGGCGAGCGCGACCATGCTCTCGACCTGCTTCTTCATGGCTTTGTCGCTGGCGTCGACGCCCATTTTCGCAAGGACGATGGCGGTTTCCTGGGCGTGCGGGAGGTAGTTGAGGGTCGCGACGATGTTCCAGCGGTCCATCTGGCCTTGGTTGATCTGCTGGGTGCCGTGGTAGAGGCCGGTCGTGTCGCCGAGGCCGACCGTGTTGGCGGTGGCGAAGAGGCGGAAGCTGGGGTGGGGGCGGATGACGCGGTTCTGGTCCAGCAGGGTCAGGCGGCCTTCGACCTCGAGGACGCGCTGGATGACGAACATCACGTCGGGGCGACCGGCGTCGTATTCGTCGAACACGAGGGCGCAGGCGTGCTGGATTGCCCAGGGGAGGATGCCCTCGCGGAACTCGGTGATCTGCTTGCCGTCCTTGAGGACGATGGCGTCCTTGCCGATGAGGTCGATGCGGCTGATGTGGCTGTCGAGGTTGATGCGGATGCAGGGCCAGTTGAGGCGGGCGGCGACCTGCTCGATGTGGGTGGATTTGCCGGTGCCGTGGTAGCCCTGGATCATGACCCGGCGGTTGAAGCTGAAGCCCGCCAGGATTGCCAGCGTGGTATCGCGGTCGAACTTGTAGGTGGGGTCGAGGTCGGGGACGTGCTCGGTGCGGATCGTGAAGGACGGCACTTGCATGTCGATATCGATGCCAAAGACCTCGCGCGCGTTGACCGAGGCATCGGGCACGTTGATGGCCGACGTCGGGGTGGTGCGGTCGGCAAGGGCAGCGATGTTGTTCATAAGCCTCGATTGTCCTGTGTCTGAGCCCGGCGGTCGGCGGGGGGGTGCGCGAAGGTGCGCGATCCTAGCGCCGAACCCGGGGGATGCGAAAGGTCACCCGGTCGCGGCCATGCGCGGCGGGTCGGTCAAATAGTGGCGCACGGCGGCGTAGGCGAGGTTGATGGACTTCAAACGTTCCTCGGCGGCGCGGTCGCCACCGTTGGCGTCGGGGTGGTGTCGCTTGGCGAGTTCCTTGTAGCGGGATTTGACAGCGTCCAAGGAGACGGGCCAGTCGAGGCCGAGGGTGTGGATGGGATCGCGCATTTCGGCGGGCATGCCGGGCTTTTTCTGGTCGCGTTTGAGGCGGCCGGTGGCGAGGAGTTCGAGGGGGTCGCGAAGGTGGGTTTCGTCGAAGGGTTGGCGGCCGAGGCTGCCGAGGGGCCAAGTGGGGCGGCCCCATGCGGTGTCGCTGCGGGTTTCGGCCTCGATCTGGCCGGGGGTCATGCCTTTATAGTAGTCCCAGGAGAGATTGTAGGCGCGGACGTGTTCGAGGCAGAACCATAGGTAGTCCGGCGACGTGGCAGGGGCGTTGAGCGTTGAGCGGGACTTGGGTGCGCGATACTGGCCAGGCAGCGGGCAGCCGTGGCTGTCGCAGTGTCGTCCCGGCATCGCGGCCGGGTCGGGTGCGTAGGCCCGGGGGCGCGAGGGGCTTCGGGTCATGATGGGGCTATATGTGCGTGGTATGGCGCGGGGGGCAAGTGGTGCTTGGCCGGGAACGTGGGTCAGCTAAGATGCGGGGCATGACCGACACACATAACCGCGCTGCACGGATCCGATCTGCCCTTTTGGCCAGGCTGTCGCCGACTTCGATCGAGGTGGAGGACGAAAGTGCGCGGCATGCCGGGCATGCGGGGGCGGTGGCGGGGGGGGAGACGCATTACAACGTGCTGCTGGTGTCGGCGGCGTTCGAGGGGCTGGGGCGGGTGGCGCGGCACCGGCTGGTGAACGAGGCCTTGGCGGAGGAGTTCTCAGGCGGGCTGCATGCGCTGTCCTTGGTGCTTCGGACGCCGGCTGAGGCTGGCTAGATGCTGGCCTGTCAGCGGGATGCTTTCGAGATCCCGCGGGAGGTCGCGTATTTCGATGGGGCGGCGTATTCGCCGCTGCCGCGTGTGGTGCGGGCGGCGGGGGAGGCTGGGGTGCTGACGAAGGCTCGGCCGTGGGCGCATCCTCGGGGCGAGAGCGATGTGTGGGCGGAGCGGGCGCGGGCGGCGGCGGCGCGGCTGGTGGGCGCGTCGGCGGGGGATGTCGCGATCGTTGGGTCGGTAGCGTACGGGGTGGCGACTGCGGCGCGGGCGTTGCCGTTGGCGGCGGGGGGGCGGGTTCTGGTGATGCAGGACGAGTTCCCGTCGCTGGTGTTGGTCTGGCGGGAGATCGCGGCGGCGCGGGGGCTGGTGGTGGAAGTGATCCCGCGGCCTGTGGATGGGGATTGGACGGCGGCGTGGCGGGCGGCGATCGGGCGGCCGGGCGCGTTGCCGTTGGCGGTGGCGGCGATCACGCCGCTGCATTGGTCGGATGGGGCGTTGGTGGATGTGGCGGCGCTGGCGTCGGTGATCCGTGCGGCGGGTGGGGCGCTGGTGGTGGATGCGACGCAGGCGGCGGGGGTGCTGGCGATCGACGTTACGGCCTTGCGGCCGGATTTCCTGGTGTTTCCGACATATAAGTGGGCGCTGGGGCCTTATAGTTTGGCGTTCCT
>JAYVEG010000273.1:0-2824 GCA_043748985.1 Rhodospirillales bacterium | reverse complement strand
GCCCGGCCAGATCGCGCAGCCGCAGCTGGCGCGCCACCTCGTCGGCGGCTTCCATGTTGGTCTTGTGCGCCGTCTCCTCGATCCCGCGCTCACGGGTGGACCGGCCGGAGTTCACGTCGATGGCGACCAGCGCCTCGGTCTGGTTGATCACCAGGTAGCCGCCGGATTTCAGCTGCACCGTCGGCACCAGCATCGCATCGAGCTGCGCTTCCACCTGGTTGTGGGCGAACAGCGGCTGCGGATCCTGCCAAAGGATCACCTTGCGGGCGTGGGCCGGCATCAGCATGCGCATGAAGTCGCGGGCCGCCCGCCAGCCGGCCTCGCCATCGACCAGCACCTCGTCCACGTCGCGGGAGTAGTTGTCGCGGATGGCGCGCTTGATCAGGCTCGCCTCCTCGTGGATCAGCGCGGGGGCCATGGACGCCATGGTCGTCTCGCGGATGCTGTCCCACAGCTCGAGCAGGTATTCGCAGTCCCGCGTGATCTCCGCCTTCGGCCGGTTGGCACCGGCGGTGCGCACGATGAGGCCCATGCCGCGCGGGATTTGCAGCGCGCTCGTGACCTCCTTCAGCCGGCGGCGGTCGGCGGCCGAGGTGATCTTGCGCGAGATGCCGCCACCGCGCGGCGAGTTAGGCATCAGCACGCTGAAGCGCCCGGCGAGCGAGATATAGGTGGTCAGGGCCGCGCCCTTGGACCCGCGCTCTTCCTTGACGACCTGGATCAGCAGGATCTGTCGGCGGCGAATGACCTCCTGGATCTTGTAGCTGCGCATGAAGCGCGCCGGTGCCCGAGCCTCACGGGGTTCGTCCTCGCGTGCTTCGTCGTCGCGCGTTTCACTCTCGCCAAGCTCGCCCTCGCGTGGTTCGTCGTCGCGAGTGTCGCCCTCGCGGGGTTCGCCTGCATGCGTCTGGGGTTCGGTGGCGGCCGTTTCCTGCGCGCCGTGGTCGTCACCCAGCCGATCCTCGGCCTCGGCCTCGGCGTCGGCCGGCGCATGGCTGTCTGGCTGCGCGGTGACGTCTTCGACCGCATGCGGAACAGGTTCGGATGCCTCGGGCGCGAACTCCATGCTGCTCTCCGCGGCCGGTGCGGATGACGTTACTTCGTCGGCGTGACGTTGGGCTTCGTTCAGCTCCTCGCGGGCGGCGATGAAGTCCTGAGTGATGGCGGCTGCCTGGGTCGTGGAGGCCTGGGTGGCTGGCTGCGCGCGCTCCTCCATCGACAGCGGCGGTTCAGCCGACTCGACTGGCGCATGCACCGAACCGTCCGCGTCATGCTGCTCGGCCTGCGGCTCGAACGCGCCTGGCGCGCCGCCAGCTTCGACGACTTCTTCGGCGTCCGGCGACCGGTCGCCAGCATTTTCGTTGCTGTCATGCTCGATCGTAGGCGCGCCGAACGCGTCGCCGCGCGCCGGGGCAGCCTCGTTGCGCCGCGCCTGCCGGGCAAGCTGTGCCTCGTCGGCGGCAGCCGCGGCGTCATCGGCCTCTTCCTCCGCCCGCGCTTCGGCCTCCTGCAACTCCAGCAGGCGCTGACGGTCGGCGACGGGGATCTGGTAGTAGTCCGGATGGATTTCGCCGAAGGCAAGGAAGCCATGGCGTCCGCCGCCATACTCGACGAAAGCGGCCTGCAAGCTTGGTTCTACCCGGACGACCTTGGCGAGGTAGATGTTGCCTTTGAGCTGCTTTTTGGCAGCGGTTTCGACGTCGAAGTCTTCGAGACGGTTACCGTCCAGCACCACCACACGGGTTTCTTCCGCGTGGGTGGCGTCGATCAGCATACGTTTGGTCATGGGGGATATCTCTCCGGTGCGCCGGCCGGCTTTGCGCGAGCAGCGCTACACGGCGGCGTCTGAATAAGCAGGGGATGGACCGGCCGCGCACGTCCCGCCGCCCGCTGGAGCATCTGCCGATCCCGCCGCAGGGTGCGGTGGAACGGCGGATGCAGACAACAAATGCGGCAGCGCTCATGCGACCCAAGTCGATCCTAGACGTATTGGCTGCGCAAAGAATGGCGCGCAAGCCGGGTTTGGCGGATGCGGCAGGCCCAGAGGCCAACCCCGACGCGCGAGACGCGCGGTGCGGGCAGCGAAGACCGGAGCCGACGCAGGGGTGACAGAAGACCGGCCTGAGCCACTTTGTCCCCTGCGGTGTACGATCACGCCGCAGCGATCGAAACATGACGCAAACACGCTGCACCCGCAAGCCCAGTGTCGTTGCGCCGAAAGAAGATCATGAAGCGGCCTTGATCAGCGTGCTATGCCATGACGCGGAACCCCACTCTCAGGAGCCGACGCATGCCGCACCCTATCGCCCGACGCATGCTGCTCGGTGCCGCCGCCATACCACTGATGGCGCGCCTGGCCGCGGCGGCCCACGCACCGCGGCCATCCGGCACGCCCCGCCGCGAGCCGATCCGGCCTTTGGTGATGCTCGACCCGGGACATGGCGGCAAGGATCCGGGGGCGATCGGCGTCTCCGGCACCTATGAGAAACATATCGCCTTCGCCGCCGCCGAGGAGTTGCGCCGACAACTGGAAGCGAGCGGCCTCTACCGCGTGGCACTCACCCGGCAACGCGACGCGTTCATCCCGCTGGAGGAACGGGTCGCGATCGCCCGGCGGCAGGACGCGGCGTTATTCGTCTCCATGCACGCCGACGCCCTGCCCGATCACGACGTGCGCGGCGCCAGTATCTACACCCTTTCGGATGTCGCCTCCGACGTGCAGACAGCCTCCCTCGCCCGGCGGGAGAACGCCGCCGACCGCTTCGCCGGCCCGGCGTTCCGCGGTGTCCCGCCGGAAGTCGCGGCGATCCTGGCCAGCCTGGTG
>JAYVEG010000272.1:0-9391 GCA_043748985.1 Rhodospirillales bacterium | reverse complement strand
CGAAACTGAACGGGATCGACTGGGTTCTGTCGCGGCTGTTCGCGGGGGTTCCGGTGGATGGGCGCGCGATTGCCGGGATGGGTGTTGGCGGGCTGTTGAAGGATGTAGGCGCGCGGCCCCTGCCGCGGGCGAAGGCGGCGGCGGGGCTGGTGCGGCAGGCGGGCGCCGGGGTGGCGGTAGTGGTGCTGGCAGCGGGCGGCAGCCGTCGTATGGCGCCGCGGCACAAGCTGCTGGTCCCTGGACGGGATGGTCGGGCGATGGTGGCCCGGGTGGTCGACAACCTGCTGGCTACGCCGAACAGGCCGGTCATCGTGGTGACGGGGCATCGGGCGGAGGAGGTGAAGGCGGCGCTGGCTGGTCGGCCGGTGACTTTCGTGCACTCGCCGGAATGGGACCAGGGCTTGTCGCAAAGCCTGAAGGCCGGGATTGCCGCGGTGCCGGCCGAGGCGCGGGCCGCCATCGTGTGCCTGGGCGACATGCCTTTGGTGACGGCACGGACGATCGAACGGCTGATGGCGGCGTATGATCCCGACGAGGGCCGGGCGATCGTCGTGCCTAGCTTCCAGGGCGAGCTGGGCAATCCGGTGCTGTGGGACCGCTCCTATTTCGCCGCGATGACGGCACTCAGCGGCGACCGGGGTGCGCGGGGCCTGCTGGAGCAGCACGCCGACCAGATGGCGACGGTTGCGATGGACGATGACGCCGTGCTGCGGGACGTGGATACCCCGGCACAGCTGGAAAGTCTGCCGGGCTTCCTGCAGCCGGCGTGAACCCGGACCGTCATCGCAGGCAGGGGTTGCGCCGGGCGAACGCCTGGAGCGACGGCGGCAGGCGGGAGATGTCATCCGCAGCCGCCAGCTGGGCCCGGCCCTTGGGCGTCCATTGCGCCGGGCTGACGACCGGGGTTGCGAACGGGCCGAATACCCGGACGGGGATATCGAGCGCGAAGAGCCCCGTGGTGCGGGCGTCGCTGCCGATGGTCAGGTCGAAGGTGCGGCGATTGAGGTCGAACGTGGCGGACCCGGCAATGGTGCCCTCGGCGGCGCGCAGGCGCAGCGGCGCCACGGTACTGACGCCGGCGCGCATTTCGAGCCCCACCAGGAGGCAGGAGACCGGGGTCATCCCACGGCTGGTGCCGAACAGCGCGCGGATGTCGGTCGATACCATCTGCACGATGGATTTTTCCACGCTGCCCCCCCGCATCGACGCAACGGCGCTGATCTGGGCCCGGGCCGCCGCCGCGTTGAGGGTTGGCGCGGTGGCATCGACCGCAAACTGCATGTCGAGGCGGCCGGCCAGGGGGATGGATCCGAAGCCCAGTTCGCGGCGCAATGCCTGCACGTCGGCGCCAAAGGCCTGGATGTTGGCGACGATGCGGCCGCCTGCGCCTGCAGGCTCGATCGTGCCGGTGGCGCGCACGCGGGCGCCGACCGTGGTCAGTTTGAGATCGGCGACCTTGATGCTGGCGGGCTGGATCGCTGCGTCCAGTGCCACGTTGCTGGCCGCGAAGGATGCGTAGTCCAGCGCCTTGGCCGTGACACGGGCGGTGACCAGGGTGCTGGGGTTTTTCTCGACCGCAAGTGGCATATCGGCGCCGGACCGCTTACCGCGGTCGCCGCTGCCGATGATGTCGTTCAGGTTCAGCGCATCGAGGGCAAGATCGAGTTCGACCTGGTCGGGCTGGCCGTGCACCGCCTCGTGGAGCGCCAGGGTGGCTTTCAGCACCTCGGTGGTCTGGAGCGAGCCGGGAGCGTTGGACAATTTCCAGAGCGGGCCGTCATGCACGAAGGCGCCGGTGAGATAGAGGGATGCGTCGGGGCCGCCCGAGACACCGGCGATGGCGTAGAGGGGCGCCGGGTCGGGGGCGGCGAGGTCCAGCGTGCCGGCGGCGCCATCCAGGTCGAGCGGGGTGGTCATGGTGCCGTCGAAGGTCAGGCGGTCGTCGCCGCTGGCGAAGCGGAGGGTGGCGCCGTACGGTTTCGGTGTGGCGCGGAGGGCCAGCAGGGATTGCAGGTCGGCGTCCAGGTTGAGGGGCGTGCCGTTATAGGCGCCGACCATCGACAGCGTCACAGGCTGATCGTCGGTTGTTGTCGTGAGTGCTGCGGAGTCGAAGCGGCCGACGAGGTCCTTGCCCGAGGAGGTGCGGTAGGTGAGCGCGCTGTCCTTGACGGTGACGGTGCGGAGCGACGGAAAGCCGGACAGCGGGGCGGTGTCGGTTGTGGAATTGGGTGCTGGGGTCGGGCTGTGCGGGGGGCCGAAGCGCCAGTTCGGTGTCCGGTCGTTCGCGCGTTCCAGCCGAATATGCAGTCCTTCCAACGCGGCCGTGTGGATCAGCACGGGGCCGCGCAGCACCGAGCGCGTGTCGAGCCTTGCAGAGAGATGGCGGAGCGAAGCCATGACCGGAGCGGTTGCGCCAGCGATGTTGGCGATGGCGACATCCGACAGTTCGATAGCGAGGGTCTCGCCAAATCCGACGCGGAGGCTGCCGACGGTCACGCTGCGCCCGAGCCTGGTGCTGGCCAGGGAGGCGGCCAGCGGCGCCAGGTCCATGTGACGCAAGACCCAGGCGCCGGGCACGCCGATGACGACCGCGGTCGATGCGACCTCGAAGACGAAGCCGGCCAACAGGCGGAGTGGCGTCAGGCGGAGTGGCGTCAGGCGGGGGGGCGTCAGGTGGGGGGGCGTCGGGCGGGGGGGCATCAGCTGATTGCGGCGGCGACCCATTGCGCCCAGGCGAGCACGGCCCGGTCGTCGCCGCGGCGGCCCACGATCTGAAGGCCCAGCGGCATGTTGTTGGGCCCGGTTCCGGCGGGGACGGTGACGCAGGGCACGTGCAGACTAGTCCAGATGAGATTGAAGGCGGCGTCGCCGGTCCAGGCGAGGCCCAGGGGCGCCTCGCCGGGGGCGGCGGGAGTGATCAGGATGTCCACGCCTTCCATCGCGGCGGGGAAGCCGTCCTGCAGGCTGCGGAACGTGTCGCGCGCTGCGGCGAGGGTGGCGCCGGACTGGGCCAGGCCCCACTCGAGCTTCTCGCGCAGGATGGCGCTGATTGCGTCGCGGTGGTGCGTCATCTCCCATCCCATGGCGCGGGCGCTCTCGGCGTTCATGACGACGCTGTGAGCGTCTTCCATCGCATCGTAGGCGGACGGCAGCTCGTGGGCCGTGACCGTGGCGCCAGCGCGGGCCAGGACGGTGGCGGCGCGCTCCATCAGGGCGATGGTTTCGGGTGCGGCCTTGTCGCGCATAACGGTCCAGCACAGGCCGATGCGCGGTGCGGGCGCGTTTTCGTCGGGGTGGCCAAGATCGAGGTTGGCGAGCACGCCGGTCAGCAGCGCGCAGTCGGCCACGCTGCGGGCCATGATGCCGATGGTGTCGAGGCTTTCGCTCATCAGCTTCATGCCGTGACGGTTGATCATGCCGAAGCTGGGCTTATAGCCGACGACGCCGCAATAGGCAGCAGGGCGGATGACGCTGCCGGCGGTCTGTGTGCCGAAAGCCAGCGGCACCATGCCGGCGCCGACGGCTGCGGCCGAGCCGCTGCTGGAGCCGCCGGGGGTGCGGGCCGGGTCGTGCGGGTTGGTGGTGGGGCCAGGGGTGCGGGTGGCGAATTCGGTGGTAACGGTCTTGCCCATCACCACGGCGCCGGCCTGCTGTGCCCAGGCGACAGCGGCGGCGTCGGCGCGGGGGCGGTGACCCGCCCATATGGGCGAGTTATAGCCTGTCGGCATGGCGGCGGTGTCGAGCACGTCCTTCACGCCCAACGGGATGCCGTGCAGCGGCCCGGCGGATGGGGCGCGCACGGTGGCGGGATCGTAGTGCACGAAGGCCTTCACCTGGGGCTCGCGGGCGGTGATGCGGGCCATGCAGGCCTCCATCAGGGCGGCCGGCGTTAGCCGCCCGGCTCGGATGGCCTGCAGGCCTGCGGTTGCTGTCAGGTCGGCGGGGTCTGGCATGGTCGCTCCTTCGTCTTCGATCAAGGCTGGCGCAACACGGGGGCGGGGTCCATCTTTCTTCCAGCATGAACGAACCGCCCTTGCATATCGGCCAGTCGTTGGATGGCACTCTGGTCTACCTCGTCGACCGCCCGGCCGCCGCTTTGCCGCCCGTGCAGGGCCGCGACCTCGTCGTTGCCTGGGATGCCGCGCGGGACGCCGCCCTGGGTGCGATGTGGGGCGCTGCCCGGCGATTTCGCTTCGTGGCCGAGGACGGGGCCGTCACGGAACTGGCGCTGCAGGACCGTGACGCCCGGTGCTGGGCTGGCGCCGTGGAGGTCACGACCGGGTTGCAGACCTTGTATGGCCTGTCGCTGTGCCTGCGCCTGCTGGCGCTGGTGGACCTGCTTGCGCGGGCGCGTTGGACGGATGGGCTGTGCCAGATGCGGCGCGGCGGGGCGGAGCTGCATCCCGCCTTGTTGCGGGCCGCGGCCACAGCCGAGTTGACGAACGAGGGCCGATTCGACGAAACACGGTTCCGCGCGGGGCTGGGCGTCCTGCCGCGTCCTCCAGGAGCATTCGCATGAGCCGTTTTCCGAACCGCACGACGCTGACGGTCCTGGCGCTGGCGCCCTTGATGCTCGGTGCCCTGGCCGGGTGTCAGGCACCGCCGCGGTCGCGTGCGTCCGCTGCTGCGACACAGGCGTGCCGGGCCGAAGTGGATCGGGTGTATGCGGCGCAGAACCGGGTCGACCTGTCGACGCGGGACCAGCGGGACACGCCGTTCGCGGGCGGCTACAGCTCGGGCATCACCTCACAGGGGTTGGGCGCGCAATTTGGCCGCGACAATCAGTTGTCGTCGTGCATCAACAACTCGACCGCGCCGGGCACTGCGGCGCCGGCCGCGGCGGTGGCACCGGGGACCGGACCGACCTTCTCTCCGACTACACGATAGCCGGACACGCTAGCCGGGACGGCGTTTCGACCTTAGAAGCGCTGGGTGTCCAACCCAGGAGCTTCAGCATGAGCAAGATCATCCGCACCGAGCCGAACAAGGTGCTGGCGAAGGCCGTCGAGTATCACGGCTTCGTCTATGTTCAGGGCGTGACGGCCAAGGACGTGTCGAAGGATATCGTCGGCCAAACCAAGGAAGTGCTCGACCAGATCGACGCGATCCTGGAAACCCACGGCACCGACAAGACCCGCCTGCTGCAGGCCCATATCTGGGTGAAGGACATCCGCGACCGCGACGCGATGAACACCGTCTGGATCGACTGGCTGCCCGAGGGCGGCGCCCCGGCGCGCGCCTGCGTAGAGGCCAACATGGCCGACCCCCGTATCCTTGTCGAGATTATGGTCACAACCTGCAAATAGCCGGGTTCGATCGGGTAGCCGATCGTTGCTCGCGGTGACGTGAGCCGAGGGCTTTCCCCTAAGTCTTTATTAACACACGAATCATAGTGGCCGGAAAAGCACAGTGTTGCAAACCGGCCACTACAGTTTTTTATTGGTTTCGCATGTGTATCACCCATCCGTGAATAGGACGAAGACCCTAGTTTGCCCGTTCAGATGACCCCGATTTGGACGAAAGCTGCCTTATGGAGCGATCACGGCACGTGTCGTATTGCTACAGGATGCAACACCCCGCTACCCGATTGCTCACGGGTCAGTGACCAAAAGGGGTCTGTATGCAAGTTCGACGGTTCAGCGGCCAGGTTGCCATCACCGGTTTGATGATAGCGCTTGGCGCATGCTTCACCCTCGACGACGCGAGTGCCGCGTCGAAATCACATCACAATGGCACCCGAGCAGGTGCCTACCAGGGACACTACGCCGGACGTGGGGCTTCGGTTGCAGGATATGGGCGCCGTTACGGCGGCGGACTGCAATGTGTTCCGTTCGCCCGCGAGAATACCGGCATCGAACTCGCCGGCAACGCAGCCAACTGGTGGGATAACGCCGAGGGCGTGTATCAGCGCGGCGCCCGTCCGGAAGTCGGCAGCGTGCTGAACTTCCGTGCCAACGGCCGGATGCGCATGGGCCACGTCGCGGTCGTCAGCAACGTCGTGAACGGACGGAGCATCGAGATCGACCACGCGAACTGGGCGGGCCCCGGCGCCGGCCACGGCAGCATCACGCGCAACATTACCGTGGTCGACGTGTCGCCGAACAACGACTGGACTGCGGTTCGCGTCGCCCTGGGTCATACTAGCGACTTTGGCAGCGTCTACCCGACGTTCGGGTTCATCTACGACCGGCCGGACAAGGGTATCCTGGTCGTGAACGACGCGACTGCATCGGCACCCGTGCTGGCGATGAACGCCGCGCCGCGCGACCTGCGCCCCGCCGCGCAGCGCTACGACGCAATGGCGCAGGAGCCGGAAGAGGTGGCCGAGGCCGCCGACGACGTGCAGCCGCGTTTCCGCCGCGTGTCGAGCCGCCACACGGTCCATGGTAGTCATGCCAGACACGAGATGGTGTCCCGTGGCAAGTATGGCAGCGTGCAGGCGGTCAGTGCTCGGACCTTCGCCCCTGCATCTGCCAGCCCGCGGACGTCCCACGGCAAGCCTGCGGTTACGAAGGCCCAGGGTTCCAGCGCGGCACACTCGCATCACGGCAAGCGCAGCACCTAGATCGTCATGCGCCCCCGGGTTCGCCCGGGGGCGGTCATACCAGGCCGAGCGCGCCCACCAGGGCGCCCACGCCCAGCAACAGCAGCGGATGCAGCTTCGTCCACAGCGTTGCGGCCCCGATTACGACGGTCAGCAGCCCGGCAACCCAGGTGGTGGTCGTGGTCACTGTCAGCAATGCAGCAGCGGCCATCACCAGCCCCACGGTCACTGGAACCAGGCCCGCCTGCACCGAACGGCGCCAAGGCCGATTGCGGAACCGGTGCCACGCACCCGAGACGAACCAGGTTAGCGTGCCGGCCGGCAGAAGGATTCCGACGGTTGCGGCCAGCGCGCCGGCCAGGCCGGCGACGCGCCAGCCGATGAGCGTCACGACGAGCACGTTCGGGCCGGGTGCGGCCTGTGCCAGCCCATAGAGAGCGCCGAACTCGGCAAGCCCCATCCAGCGATGCACATCCACGACCTGCCGCTGCAGCTCCGGCAAGATCGGTGCGACGCCTCCGACCATGACAATGCTAAGTTGCGCGCAGACCAGCGCAAGCCAGAGCACGGTCATTGGACCGCTCGCCGATCCCGGTGCAGCCAAACGCTGATCGGCGCCAGCACGAGCATGGTAGGCAATAGCGGCGTCCGGAAGATCGCGATCGCGACGAAGGACGCGGCCGCAACCATGAGCCCCACGGGCCTGCCGCGCAGAGGCGTGCCGAGCTTGATGGCGGTCGCCAGAACAAGCCCGCTGGCGGCGGCGGCCAGCCCGGCGACGGCGTGGGCCACGGGCGGCAGGCTGCCGTAGCGGGCATAGGCCATGCCGAGGCCGAGCGCGATCGTGACGGGGGCGCCCATCAATCCCAGGATGGAGGCCAAGGCGCCTGCCAGCCCGTGGTAGCGTCGCCCAAGCGCGATCGTCATGTTGCAGATGTTCGGCCCCGGTAGGAACTGGCACAGGGCCAGCAGATCGGTGAACTCGGCCGCGGTCAGCCAGCGGCGCTTCTCCACGATCATACGCCGGGCGAAAGGCAGCACACCGCCGAAGCCGAGCAACCCGACCTCCAGGAAGGCCAGGAACATCGTGCCTGGACCGGCCGGGGCGTGGGTGTTGTCACTCATGCCCGATAGGCTAGACCGGTTCCCAATCCGGCGCGATTGCCCCTAGTCTGCTGGCAACGAGGAAACGAGGCCGATCATGTCCCATTCCATGCCCGATGCAACGGGGATCTTCCTCGCCGCGCGTGACCTTCTGCTGGCCCATCGCGCCGACCCCGCCGCCGCCCGGGCCGCTTTCCGCTGGCCTGTGCTGGACCGGTTCAACTGGGCGCTGGATCATTTCGACGTCTTGGCCCAGGGCAAAGATGGACGGGGCAACGACACCCCTGCCCTGCGCTTCGTCGGACCCGGCGACGAGGACGCCAGCATCTCATTCGCAGAGCTTGCCGCGCGGTCGAACCGGGTCGCGAACGGGCTACGGCGGTTGGGCGTGCAACGCGGCGACCGTATCCTGCTGCTGCTGGGCAATGTGCAGCCGCTATGGGAGACGATGCTGGCGGCGATGAAGCTGGGCGCGGTCGTGATCCCGGCCACGACCATGCTGACGCCCGACGATCTGCAGGATCGGTTCAGCCGGGGCGGGGTGCAGCATGTGGTGGCCGATGGTACGCTGGCAGGGCGATTTGCCACGATCACGGGCGGCTACACGCGGATCGCGGTGGGCGGGGCGCCGGGTTGGACGGATTTTGCCGCGTTCGAGTCGGACGACGCGGTGTTCGAGCCGGAGGGCGAGACGCGGGCCACCGATCCGCTGCTACTTTATTTCACGTCGGGCACCACGTCGAAGCCGAAGCTGGTGCTGCATAGCCATCAGAGCTACCCGGTCGGGCACCTGTCCACAATGTATTGGATCGGGCTGCAGCCTGGTGACGTGCACCTGAACATCTCTTCGCCCGGCTGGGCCAAGCACGCCTGGTCCAGCGTATTCGCGCCATGGAACGCGGGGGCGACGATCCTGATCCTGAACCAGCCCCGGTTTGACGCGCGGGGAGTGCTGCTGGTGCTGGACCGGTGCCGGGTGGCGACGTTCTGCGCGCCGCCGACCGTGTGGCGCATGCTGGTGCAGGAGGACCTGCGGGCACACCCCGTGCACCTGCGCGAGGCAGTGGCCGCCGGGGAGCCGCTGAACCCCGAGGTGATAGCGCGGGTGCAGGAGGCTTGGGGCGTGGTGATCCGCGACGGCTACGGCCAGACGGAGACGACGCTGCAGATCGCGAACACGCCGGGCCAGGCGGTGACGCCAGGTTCGATGGGGGTGGCACTGCCGGGCTATACCGTCGCGTTGCTGGACCCCGACGACCGGGAGGTGGACGAAGGCGAGATCGCACTGAGCCTGACGCCGCCACCATTGGGCCTGATGCAGGGCTATCTGACCGAGGACGGCACCGTTCGCGCGCCTGCGGGCGCCTGGTACCGCACCGGCGACGTGGCTTTGCGGAACCCCGATGGCAGCTTTACCTATGTAGGCCGAGCCGACGACGTCTTCAAAAGCAGCGGTTATCGTATCAGCCCATTCGAGCTGGAGAGCGTGTTGATCGAGCACCCGGCCGTGGCCGAGGCGGCCGTGGTCCCGATGCCCGATCTGACGCGGACGGCGCTGCCGAAAGCCTTCATCGCGTTGTCGGATGGACATGAGCCGGATGCGGCGACGGCGGCATCCATCTTCGCGCATCTGCGGGAGCGGCTGGCGCCCTATAAGAGGATCAAGCGGATCGAGTTTGCGGAGCTGCCGAAGACGATCTCGGGGAAGATCCGGCGGGTCGAGTTGCGGCGCGCCGAGGCAAC
>JAYVEG010000271.1:0-2834 GCA_043748985.1 Rhodospirillales bacterium | reverse complement strand
ATGCGGTGGGGCTGACCGGCGCTTCGCCCTGGGCTGGCCTCGCCGTCCATATGGGCCTGGCGGCGGCGCTCGGGGTCGGCCTGTGCGCCGCATTGGGCAGGATGCACGGGTCGCGTGGCACAGATCGGCCCGTTCGTTTCATCATCGCCAGCCTGGGAGTGGTCTGGGCGGTCAACTTCTTCGCGGTCCTGCCACTGCTCAGCCCCGGTTTCGTGCACCTCCTGCCCTATGCCGTCACGCTGTCGTCCAAGCTGGCGTTCGGGTTGGCTGCGGCGGGAATGATGCGGTTCGGGATTCCGGCGGACGTGTCCCCCTTCGCTGGTGGCCGACGGTCGACGGGTCTTGCCACGGTCGTCAACTGATCGAGCGTGGGCCGGGGTGACAAGGGACGGATAGTCATCGTGCCTGAAACGCGGGAAGCGCCGTCCCATCGTGCCCCGGCCGCCAGGAAGCCGCTCCTGGTCTGCGTAGTTTCCGACCCTAGCCTTCCACGAGGACAACGGGACTTCTGGCATGGCGCGTTCGGCTGCGCGGACAAACAGCCATCGGATTTGGGGTGCAATCCTGCACGCCAACCGATCGCGCTTGGAAGGACCCGCCTTGCTCTACCATGACGCAGCGGCCCAGGTCTGATTTGGACCCAGCTCTCGCCAGCGGGATCGTCGCTTCGGTGCGGGGCGCCGTGGTGGACGTCGATTTCGCGTCCGGCACGCTACCGGCGATCGACACCGCGTTGCTGGTCGACTGGGATCGCCCGGACGTGCTCGTGCTGGAGGTTCACAGCCACGTGGACACCCGGACCGTTCGCGCCATTGCGATGGGGGCGACCGCAGGCCTCTGCCGCGGCACCGGCGTTCGCGTCACCGGGCGGGCGATCACGGTGCCGGTCGGGGAGGCCGTGCTGGGTCGCCTGCTCGATGTGCTTGGGACCTTGGGCGATCGTGGACCGGCCCTGCCGCAGGACACGCCGACCCGCGGTATCCATGGGAGCCCGCCTGCGCTGACCGAGGAGACGTCGGAAACCGCGGTGTTCGAGACCGGGATAAAGGTGATCGACCTCCTGGCGCCCCTCGCGCAAGGCGGCAAGGCGGCGATGTTCGGCGGCGCGGGGGTGGGCAAGACGGTGCTGGTCATGGAACTGATCCACGCGACGGTCGAAAAATATACCGGCATTGCCGTCTTCGCCGGCGTCGGCGAACGCTCCCGCGAGGGGCACGAGCTGCTGACCGACATGCAGGATTCAGGCGTGCTGAAGCGCACCGTGCTGGTGTACGGGCAGATGAACGAGCCGCCGGGCGCCCGCTGGCGGGTGCCGCTGACAGCACTCACCATCGCCGAGTACTTCCGCGACCAAAAACACCAGAACGTGCTCCTGTTGATGGACAACGTGTTCCGCTTCGTCCAGGCCGGCAGCGAGTTGTCAAGCCTGCTCGGCCGCTTGCCATCCCGCGTCGGCTACCAGCCCACCTTGGCCACCGAGGTGGCACAGTTGCAGGAACGGATCGCCTCGGTCGCCGGCGCCGCCGTGACGGCGGTGCAGGCGGTCTATGTTCCCGCCGACGACTTCACCGACCCGGCGGTGACCGCCATCTCCGCCCACATGGACGGCATCATCATGCTGTCGCGCAAGCTGGCCGCCGAGGGCTTCTACCCCGCCATCGATCCGCTCGCCTCCTCGTCGTCCCTGCTGGACCCCCTGGTGGTGGGCGAGGAGCACTACCGCCTGGCCGAGCGGGCGCGGGAGGCCCTGGCCCATTTCAAGGACCTCGAAGACATCATCGCGCTGCTGGGCGTGGAT
Source organism: Rhodospirillales bacterium (assembly GCA_043748985.1). Classification (GTDB taxonomy): domain Bacteria; phylum Pseudomonadota; class Alphaproteobacteria; order Acetobacterales; family Acetobacteraceae; genus JBBROS01. Next base: position 1,036 of record JAYVEG010000271.1, on the reverse strand, counting down.
GAGCTGGGTCCGGCTGACCGCGCGGTCGTGAAGCGGGCGCGGCGGCTGCAGCGCTTCCTGAGCCAGCCGTTCAGCGTGACGGAAGCATTTACCGGCATACCCGGTCGCAGCGTAAGCCGCGCCGACACACTGGCGGGCTGCCGGGCCATCCTGGACGGGGAGGCCGACGATTGGGCGGAAAGCTCGTTGTATATGGTCGGAACGTTCGAGGAGGCGCGCGCGAAAGAAGCAGCGGCAGGCAAGCCCGCGGCCGAGCCCGCAGCCAAGCAGGGCGTTTCCGCATGAGGCTGCGCATCACCACGCCGCTCGCAATCGTCATCGACGAGGACGCGGTGCAGATCGTCACGGCCGAGGACGCCAGCGGCTCCTTTGGCATCCAGCCGCACCATGCCGACTTTCTCACCAGCCTTACGGTCGGCGTGGTGAGCTGGAAGGACAGCGCCGGTGCGCGGCACTACTGCGCGGTCCATGGCGGCGTGTTGACCGTTATGGGCGGGCAGGAGGTCGCCGTCACCACGCGGGAGGCGATCCCGGGTGACGACCTGGCGACGCTCGACCAGGCCATCATCGACCGGTTCGACGCCGATGACGCGGCTGAACGAGCCAGCCGCATCGACAGCACCAAGCTGCAACTGCAGGCCATCCGGTCGATGGTGCGCCACCTCCAGCCAGGGGGGCTGTCGTGACGACGCCGGACGAGGACCCCTTGGTGACGGCGGCGCGGCTGCGCGGGGCACGCCACAGCTTTTGGCTGAGCGAGGGGGAGCCAAACGTGGCGCGCCGGCTCGGCCAGATCGGCGTTCTCGGCTGGATCATTGTCAGCCCGATGCTGGCCGGCGTATTTGCCGGACGATGGCTGGATGGGCGGTTCCACTCCGGCCTGCTCTGGACCGCGCCGTTGCTGATGCTGGGCGCGGTGCTGGGCTGTTGGTCCGCCTGGAAATGGATGGGCAGCGCATGACGGCCCCGGGCCTTGGCCTGCACCTTGTGGGAGGGGTTGCCGTTGGCGGCCTCTATTTCGGGAGTTTGTGGTGGC
>JAYVEG010000270.1:0-2845 GCA_043748985.1 Rhodospirillales bacterium | reverse complement strand
CACCGGCTGGATCACCAGCAGCCAGCCGCGCCGACGCCCGAGGCGGCCGAGGCCGAAGGGCGGGCGCATCTGGTCCAGCAGCGGCGACCACAGGAATTTCAGCGAATAGGCCAGCCCGATATTGGCGGTGAGCCCGATCGCCTCGATCGAGACATGGCCCTCGGTCAGCCACTGCCGCAGTGTGGAGCCGGACAGCGCGAGCGGCAGTCCGGCAAGGAACCCGAACGCCGCCATGAACCACAAGCGGCGTTCGGCCAGCAACGGCCAGCGAGTGGAAAAGCCGAACCCCTGGATCAGCGCGAGGGCGCGGACGAAGTCGGAGTGGTCGGCATCGGTGTCACTGCCGACGCGGGCGTGACCGGGTTGTGAACCACCGCGCGGCGGCGCTGGGTCACGTGGTGGACCGTCCGATGAACCGGGGCTGCGCGGGTGCTGGGCATGCCGGATGTGATCGTCTGCACCGGCCCGCTGGTCGAACCCTTTGAGGCGTTCTCGCCGTTGGGTGTCACGGGCCTGTCGGACGATTGCGCCAGGGCTGGCACCGTGCCGAGCAGCAGGGCGGACAGCAATGCGATGACGGGGGTGCGCGCGTTCATGGATGCTCCTTCGGTTGAACCGCCGCACCCCGCGTGCCTAGGGCTAACGCCAGGTTGAGCGGTAGAAGCATGGATTATCGTCGAGATACGGCTTGAAGTTCAAGTCCCACGAGAACGCGTTCGTCTTCATTGAGGTGAAGATCGAAAGAAAATACGCTTGCTCGATGTTGCACTGGAACGCCTGGGCGTACACGCGGCGGTCCGCGTCGTTGGTGGCGGTACCTTCATCGACCGGCGTCTTGAGTTTGGTGTCGCGCGAGAGATCGTAGGAGCCGCCCGTGATGAAGGCCGTTTTGCCGCTGACGTGCTCCATGCGGAGAGCGTGCGCGGGTCGCGTGGCGCTGAAGAGTGTTCGCCGGCGTCAGGGGCGAAATTCACCTGCCTGATAATCTCGGGTTACTCGTCTCCGGGCAGGATGGGTGAAACCCATCGTTTTGCGCACCACACCATGATGGGTTTCACCCATCCTACCGATCGGTGAGCCTGATCTCGATGCGGCGGTTTTTCGCGTAAGCCTCGGCGGTGTCGTTGGAGTCGAGCGGCTGGTTGTCGCCGAAGCCGGTGGCGGCGAGGCGATTGGCGGGGATGCCGTCCGCGTTCAGCAGCTTCACCACATTGATCGCGCGTTGCGTCGACAACTCCCAGTTCGAGGCGAAGCGGCTGCCGGTGGTGCCTTGCTTGTCGGCATGGCCGTCGATGCGCAGGATCCAGTTCAGCCCGCTCGGGATCTGCGGGATGATGGCTTTCAGGGTGGTGGCGAGCTTGTCGATTTCCTCCTGGCCCGGGGCGCCCATGTCGGCGCCGCCCACCGGGAACAGCACCTCGCTCTGAAACACGAACCGGTCGCCGACCACCTGGATGCCGGGCCGGTTGGCCAGCACCTCGCGCAGCTTGCCGAAGAACTCGCTGCGGTAGCGCTGCAGCTCCTCCACCTTCTGCGCCAGGGCGGAGTTGAGCTGGGAGCCGAGATTGGCGATCTGCACGTCCTTGTTCTTGGCCGAGGCCTCGGCCAGTTGCAGCGCGGTCACGATGCCGGCGAGCTGCGCCCTTAGCTGATCCACCTGCTGGGTCAGCAAGGCGACCTGCGCCTTGGCGGAGTCGCCAAGCTTCTGCTGCTCGCCCAACTGCGCCTGCACGGCCGCGCGCCGCTCGGCCTCGCTCGTGGCCCGCACCGCGGCATCCTGCGCCTGGCGCTCGAGTTGGTCGCGCAACGCCGTCAACGCGCGGACCTGCTCGGCCATACGGGCGAGGTCCGACAGGCGCGCCTCGATGGTCGCCTTATCGGCGATCACGGTCTTGTCGAGCGCCGCCGCCTGCCGCTTCATCTCCTCGAGCTGCCGCTGAAAGTCTGCCAGCGCCACCCGGCTCGCGGCGAGCTGCGCCGCGGCCTGCTTGCGGGCGTCGTCGAGCTGGCGCTGGGACACGTTCAGATCGACCCGGCTTGCGGCCAGCAACGCGGCCGTGGCCGCCGCCTCACGCCCGACATTGTCGCTCTTGCGGGCAGCCTCGGCGAGTTGCCCCTGCAACTGGTCGGTCCGCGCGGCGGTCGATTGCGCCTGCGAGAGGGTGTCCGCTAGCTTGGCCGAGAGCGTGTCCCGGTCGGTCTTGAGGCCGTCCCGATATACGGCCAGCCGGTCGGACTGGAGCCGCATCTCGGCCAATTGCTGCGTCAGGCCGTCGCGCGCCGAGGTCGCCATCTGTAGGTCGCGGCCGAGTTGCGCGACGGACAGCTTCAGCTCGGCCCCTTGGCCGCGTTCGAGCGAGAGCATGTCGGTCAGCTCGGCCATCTGCCGGTTCAGCCGGTCGAGCGCCCGATCGCGTCCCGAGAGGGCGACCGACAGGAACGCCTGCGCCAGCACGAACACCAAAAGCACGAAGATGATGACCATCAGCAGGGTGGACAGGGCGTCCACATAGCCGGGCCAAGGATTGAGGGCGTCGTGCCCGCCGCGCCGGCGCAGCGCCATTAGCGGGGCTGCTCCTCGGCAAGCGCCGCGATGGTGCGGGTCAACACGCGGATGTCGCTGCGCAATTCGGCCGTGCTCTGGGTGCGGCCCTGCTCGCTCTCCGCCAGCAGGCGCTGCAAGCCGAGTTCGATGTTGCGCAGATGGGCGCGGGCCACATCGTCATGCACCGCGTCCGCGCGGCTCTCGCCCAGGCGCTGCAACGCCGGCCCCAGGGCCTGCTGGTTCTCCGCGATCCGCAGCATCAGCTGCTGGTTGGCCCGCATGGTGTCGGTCAGCGCCCCG
>JAYVEG010000269.1:0-2857 GCA_043748985.1 Rhodospirillales bacterium | reverse complement strand
GGTTGGAATTGGTCCGATCTGCACGATCCCCACCGACCGGCTTTCGTCCCGTATCGCGGCGGAGATCCATGGCTTCGCGCCAACCGAGCATTTCGCCTCGCGCCAGCTGGCGCTCATGGACCGTGCGGCACAGCTTGCCGTGGTGGCGGCGCGGCAGGCGGTGGCCCAATCAGGATTGCCGGCAGCGACGCTGTCGTCGGCCGCGGTGATCCTGGGTGCGGCGATCGGGCACACGGCGCTCGATCAATCCTACGCCAGCCTTTACGGCACGGCCGCTGGCCGGGTGCATCCGTTCACCGTACCGCGCACGATGCCGAATGCGCCGGCCAGCCACGTGTCGATGGAGTTCGGCACGCATGGGCCATGTTTCGCCATCGCCTCGGCCTGCGCCTCGGCCAGCCACGCCATCGGTCAGGCCGCGCTCATGATCCGCAGCGGCCTGGTCGACGTGGCGATTACGGGCGGCAGCGACGCCTCGCTGGTGGTGGGGGTGATCAAGGCCTGGGAGTCGCTGCGAGTCATGAGCCCCGATGCCTGCCGGCCCTTCTCGCATGATCGCTCCGGCCTGGTGCTCGGCGAAGGCGCGGGTGTGCTGGTGCTGGAAAGTGCCGCCCACGTCGCGGCACGCGACGGGGTCGCTTTGGCGGAAATCGCCGGGTTCGGCATGAGTGCCGACGCACATGACATCACGGCGCCGGACGGTACGGGCGCGGTCATGGCGATGCGGGCGGCCCTGCGCGACGCCGGGTGCGCGGCCGATGCCATCGATTACGTTAACGCGCACGGCACGGGCACCCGGCTGAACGACCGGATGGAGACGGCAGCCATCCACACCGTGTTCGCAGGCCACGCCCGGCACCTGATGGTGTCGTCCACCAAGTCGATGATCGGCCATTGCCTGGCCGCCGGCGGCGCGCTGGAGCTGATTGCGACCATAGGCGCGCTGCACGGCGTCGTGCCGCCGACGGCGGGATACACGGCGGTCGACCCGGAATGCGACCTCGATTACGTGCCGAACGAGGCGCGGGCGGCGTCGGTCGCGTGGGCGATGTCCAACGCGTTTGCGTTCGGCGGGCTGAACGCGGTGCTGGTGGCCCGGCGTTGGGACGGCGCATGACCGTCCCGCACATCAACCGTATCGGCACGGCCAACCCGCCGTTCGATATCCACGCCGCGTTCGTCACCTTCGGCCGCACGCTGCTGCGCACGGACAAGGAACGGATGGTGTTCGACCGTATGGCCGAGCGCTCGGGGATCGCACATCGTTACTCCGTCCTGCAGCCCGGCGTTCCCGGGGCGGACCGGGTGGACGCCGAGGGCTTTCTCAACCGGGGGCGTTTTCCCACCACGGCCGCGCGGATGCGGCGCTACGAGACGCACGCGCCGGATCTGGCCGCCCAAGCGGTCGCCGCCCTCGGCTGCGACCCGGCCTCGTTCACCCACATCGTGGTCGCGAGTTGCACCGGGATGGTGGCACCAGGGCTGGACCAAATGCTGGCGCAGCGCCTGGGCATGCGGGCCGACCTGGAGCGGACGGTGATCGGCTTCATGGGCTGTTACGCCGCCGTCAGCGCGCTGAAATCGGCGTGGCACATCGTGCGGTCCCAGCCCCATGCGCGGGTGCTGGTGCTGAACATCGAGCTGTGTTCGCTGCATCTGCAGGAGGTGCCTGATATCGAGCCCGTGCTGTCGTTCCTGCTGTTCGGCGACGGTTGCTCGGCCGCCCTGGTCAGCGCGGAGCCGACCGGCGTCGGCCTGCTCGATTTCCGCGCCGTGACGCTGCCGCACACGGCTGACCTCATCACCTGGAACGTCGGCGACCAAGGCTTCGACATGCGCCTGTCAGGCAAGGTCCCCGCGCAGATCGCCCATGCGTTGCGCGGCGAGCTGGACCGAACGGATGGCGCCGGCATCCTGCGCGGCGCGGGGACGCAGGACGTGGCGTTGTGGGCGGTTCACGCCGGCGGGCGCACGGTTCTGGACGCGGTGGAGCAGGGGCTGAGGCTCGACCGCGACGCGCTGGCGGTGTCGCGCGGCGTGCTGAACGATTTCGGCAACATGTCTTCGGTCACGGTGATGTTCATCCTCGACCGCATGATCCGCGCGGGTGGCGCGCAGGCGGGCTTGGGCATAGGTATGGCATTCGGGCCAGGCGTGTGCGCTGAGACGTTCCGGTTTCGCATGGCGTGATGTCGCTCACCCAACGCAGCGACGCGGCCGAGCTGATGGATACCGATTGCACCGATGATGCCGATTACGCGGCATGCCTGGCCGACCTGGCGCGGGTCAACACCGTCACGCTCGCCCGCCGCCCGACCCTGGCGTTTCTGGACCGCGCCATGCGGGGCCGCGGGCCCGGCGAGGCCCTGTCCGTGTTCGACGTCGCGCACGGCCACGGCGACATGATGCGCACGATTGCACGCTGGGCGGCGCGGCGGGGGCGGCCGGTGCGGCTGGGCGGCGTCGACCTGAACCCCGCCGCCGCCGCCGCCGCGCACGCGGCCTCGCCGGGTTTGGCGTTGGATTTGGCTCAGGGCGACGTGCTCGCGCATGTGCCGGCGGGGCAGTGGGACTACGTCGTCTGTTCGCTGTTCACGCACCACCTGACGGATGGCCAAGTGGTGGCGTTCCTCCGCTGGATGGAGGCGACCGCCGAGCGCGGCTGGTTCGTCAACGACCTGCATCGCCACGTGGTGCCCTACCTTGGGTTTCGCGTGCTCGCCTGGGCGATGAGGTGGCACCGCTTCGTGCGCCATGACGGCCCCGTGTCGATCGCGCGTGCGTTCCGCCGCGCGGACTGGCAGCGTCTGCTCGCCGAGGCTGGCGTGCCCGGCGAGGTGCGGTGGCGCTTCCCGTT
>JAYVEG010000268.1:0-2863 GCA_043748985.1 Rhodospirillales bacterium | reverse complement strand
GACCGACGCCGTGGTCACGCTGGTCTCGTTCAGCCTGGCCTCCAGCTTCGCCCGCAAGAATCCGCTCGCCGCCATTACTGCCCACCGCCAGGCGTTCGGCGACCGTCCGGACCGCATCCTGGTGATGAAGGTCGGCCATGTCGGTCCTTACGCCGCCGACATGGCGACCCTGCACGCCGCGGCCGCCGGCTGCGGCAACATCCGCTTTGAAACCCGCACGCTGCCGCCGGCCGACAACCACGCTTTGATCGCCTGCGCCGACATCGTCCTCTCGCTCCATCGTAGCGAGGGCTTTGGTTTGGTGCCCGCCGAGGCCATGCTGCTGCGGCGCGCGGTCATCGCCACGAACTGGTCGGGCAACGTCGACTTCATGGACGCCACCTGCGCCGCCATGATCCCCTACCGCCTCATCCCCGCCATCGATCCCCGCGGGGTATTCGAAGCCCCCGGTGCCGTATGGGCCGACGCCGACGTGGACGAGGCCGCCCGCCAGCTGGTTCGCCTGGCCGAAGACCCCGCCGCGCGCCGCACCCTGGGCGAGGCCGCCCACGCCATGGCCATGTCCCGCCTCGGCCCCGCCCCCCTGGCCGCCGCCCTGCGCGGTATCGGCATGGCGGTTTGAGGCTCCTCGTCTGGCAGTGGGGCCGCTTTGGCGCGGGCCCCCGCCTGGCCGTCGAATACGCCGCCTCGCTCGGCGCCGAACCCGGTGTCCAGACGGTGCTGTCGCTCTCCCGCCAATCCGAGACCATGCGGAACGGCGTGTCCTGCGACCTTCCCGTGGACACTTACGAAAGTCTCGCCGGCTGGGCCCGCCGCCTGGCGTTCCTCCCGCTCGCCGTTCCCGCCTTGGCCCGGCGGCTCCGCGCCCCGCACCTCGACGGCGCGCTCTGCGCCATGCCCGCCCCGTTGGACCTGCTCATGGCCGCAGCCCTCCGCCGTGCCGGGGTGCCGTTCGGCGTGATTGTTCATGACGCCACGGTACATCCCGGCGACATCCTGCCGCTGCAGGCCGTCTTGCAGCGCCAACTGCTCCGCCGCGCCGCCGCGCTCGTCACGCTCAGCACCCACGTCGCCGTTCAGCTTCGCAAACAGCCAGTGGCCCGCGCCAAGCCGATGCTCACGACCGCGCTCCCCGCCTTCGCCTTCGGCCCCACACCCAAGCCGCCGCGTGCCCATAGCGGCCCCCTCCGCCTGCTCAGCTTCGGCCGCCTGCTCCCTTACAAGGGTCTGGACCTCCTCGCGGACGCCATTGCCCTCCTGGATCCGGCCCTGCCCATCGAGATCCGCATCGCGGGGCAGGGGCCCGAGACCCCGCTGCTGGACCGCCTGCGCGCCATGCCCCGCGTCACCGTCGAGAACCGATGGGTGCCGGAAGTGGATATCGCGCAGCTGCTCGCCTGGTCGGACGCCGTCATCCTGCCCTATCGCGAGGCCAGCCAAAGCGGGGTCGCCGCCGCCGCCGTCACCGCCCGCCGCTGGATCGTCTCGACCCGCGTCGGCGGGCTGGCCGAGCAACTCGCGGACGAGCCACTCGCCCGACTCTGCGATCCCTCGGGGCCGTCATTGGCATTGGCGATCACGAGTCTGATCGAGGCTCCGCCCGAAGATACCAACCTGGGCACGCGGACCAAGCTGGGCACGGCAGATACCCTGTCGCAGCAGCTCCGCGCCGTGTTTGATCCCGAGTTCCTGACTTCATAACGCCGGCCGGCCCCGGGGTCACGCGGTCGAGCATTCGGGTCACTGGCCCCGTTATCCCCAGTCCTTGAACAGGCAGTCGCCCCGTTTGCCGATTGGCCATCACCGCCACCCGCGTGTCGGACCGCACGATCGGCGGCCGCAACCAGGCCACCGACCAGTCGGGCATAGTGTCCGCCCAACCACACATCGGCGTCCGATGCTCCAGGCTCGACGGGTTGCGCGGACGCTCCGGCGGCGGGGCTGCGCTCTCCTACCTCGTCACAATCAGACCCCGGCCCAGCCTGTCGACGCGCCAATCCAGCGTCCGTAGCGGCGTCCTGGCGCGCCCGCCCTATCGGCGTTGGCAGCCGCCGTGCGGCCCCGCTCGTGGCAATGGTTCAGCAGGTATGTGCCGATGCGCGAACACCTGTACGCCCGACCGCCCGCATGCCCGGTCGACATCCCGCACCGTCTGCACACGCCGCCCGTCAGCCCGCCGTGCCCATCCACGCGGCACCCGGTCCGCAACCGCGAAGCCCACGGATAGATATCCACGCCGGGCTGACCGGATCCGCAGCGACGGCCGGCCAGCCTGCGCCTAGGCCGGCACCACGGCCGGTTTCTCTGTTGAAGCGACGTTAATGAAGGGGATATCGATGTCCGGTATCAGCTCCGGTAGCTGCCGTTGATGTCGATGTAGCCGTGGGTCAAATCGCACGTCCAAACGCTGCACGAACCGCTGCCCATGCCGAGGTCGACCGACACGGCGATCTCGCGCCCCTTCATGTGCGCGACGACCGGCCCCTCGTCGTATCCCTCCACCACCGCCCCGTCGCGCGCCATCCACGTGCCGCCGACCCCGACCGACAGCCGATCCCGATCCGCCGGCTCGCCCGCCTTGCCGACCGCCATCACGATCCGGCCCCAATTGGCGTCCTCGCCCGCGATCGCCGTCTTCACCAGCGGCGAGTTCGCAACCGCCATTCCCACCCGCTTGGCCGAGGCGTCGCTCACCGCCCCCGTCACGTCGATCCGCACCAGCTTCTGTGCGCCCTCGCCATCGCGGACCACCTGCAGCGCCAAATCCATCAGCACTTCCTGCAGCGTATCCTCGAACGCCTGCGCATCCACCGCCCCGGCCTGACACAGCCGCTGTGCCTGACCCCAGTTGACGACCCACTTG
>JAYVEG010000267.1:0-2872 GCA_043748985.1 Rhodospirillales bacterium | reverse complement strand
CACCATCACCGGGCGCAGCGGGTCGTCCACATCCACCCCCGGCACCGGCACGCGGACCACCACGATATCGTCTGGCCAGCTCGCTGTCGGCGCACAGAACGGGCAGTCCGGCATCGGGCTGCGCGTCAGTACGAAGTAGTTGGCCGCCGGATCCATGGGCGGCGACATGAAGCCGTGAAGTTCCACCGCGCATCCGGCCAGCGCCGCCGCCGCACCGATTTCGATGCCGAACAACCCCGTGCTCGCGAACAGGCCTTCCCAATCGATCGGCTCGGCCGCCACCGCATCCCACGCCGCCTGCGTCGCGGCCCCCGCCAATCCGCGTGCAACGAGGCGCTGCCGCGGGCGCGGGCGCACGAGGCCGGGGAAATCGGTCACGCCTCGTGCACAATTCGCCCGTCCACCATCGTCAACCGGCTATGCAAGTCGCGCAGCCCGGCGTTGGACACCGTCAGGTAATCGTCCGACAGCACCGCCAGGTCCGCTAGCTTACCCGCCTCCAGCGACCCGGCGCGGTCGTCCATGAAGTCCACTCGCGCGCTGCCGATCGTGTATAGGCGCAGCGCCTCCATCCGCGACACGGCCTGCTGCGGCCCCAGCGGCGGGGCGATCTTCCCCCGCATCTCGACCTGCCGCGTGCTCATCCACCACAGCGCCACGAATGGGTTCCAATGCGCCACGGGCGCGTCCGTGCCCGCGCCCGTCGGGATGCCCCGTTCGATCACCGCGCGCACGGGCGTGCACCAGGCCGCGCGTTCGTCGCCCCAATAGCGGACCATGTTGTTCGCCAGCCGCACCGACTGGTCCTGTACCGTCACGCACAGCCCCATGCGCTTAATGCGGTCCAGCGCCGCGGGCGTGGCCAGCATCACGTGCATCATCGTCCAGCGCAGGTCGTTGATCGGGTATTCCTTCGCCACCACTTCCAGCAGATCCAGCACGTGGTCCGTCGTCGCGTCGCCCACCACGTGGATCTGGAATTGCCAGCCGCGGGCGGCAGCCAGGCGGAACATCTCCAGCGCCTCCGCATCGCCGCCGACGGGGCCCAGCAGTTTGCCGTGGAAATCCGGGTCGGGCTGCTCGCCCTCGACGATCTGGTATGGCTCATACAGCCACGCGCCCTCGACCCCGCCATCGTACAGCACCTTGAACCCGCCGACGCGCAGCCAGTCGTCGCCGAAATTGGGCGCCAGCACTGCGGAGCGAGACTTCACGTCGGCCAGGCCCATCGCGCGCTGCATGATCCGCACGCGATGTTTCATGCCGCCCGTCTTCCACAAATCCATGTAGGCCGCGATCTCGTCCGGCGTCGCGCCTGGCTCGGTCGTGGCCGTCACACCCAGCCCCGCCAGCACCGTGCTGAATTCCGCGAGCCCCTGCGTCAGCCGCTCGCGCCCGACCGGCGGCAGCAGCCGGCGCACGAGGTTCATCGCCGGCCCCTCCACCAGGAAGCCCGTCGCCTCGCCCGCGGAGTCGCGCACGATCACCCCGCCCTTCGGGTCCGGCGTGTCGCGCGTCACGCCGGCCAGCGCGAGCGCTGCCGAATTGGCGACGCCCACATGGCCCCCGCGCGGGATGTAGACGGGATTGTCGGGCGAGATCCTGTCCAATTCCTGCCGCGTCGGCATCCGGCCTTCGACGATCTGCCCCTCATGCCAGCCGGACGACGCGAGCACCCAACCGCCCGGCGGCGTCGCGGCGACCCGCTTGGCCAGCGCGGCGTTGATCTCGGGCAGCGACCGGCAATCCTCCAGCGCCACGTCGAAGATGTTGCCCGCCGCGGCGAGGGTGTGCAGATGGCTGTCGCGCAGGCCCGGGATCACCGTGGCCCCCTTGAGGTCGATCACCCGCGTCGCGCCATCCGCCAGTGCCGCCATGTCGGCGTCGCTGCCCAGCGCCAGGATGCGGTTGCCGCCGATGGCGATCGACTGCGCCGTGCTGGACTGCGCGTCCATCGTCAGGATCCGGCCGCCGCGCAGAATCGTCGTTGCCGGCACCAGCGGCGCAGGGCGTGCGCCGCGTGGGATCATCGCCAGCCCGGCGGATGCGAACATGCTGGTCATCAACGTACGGCGCTTCTGCGTAAACCAGCTCATGGCGGCCTCCTGCTACGGATGGATGGTGGCGATCAGGGCGTCGTTCAGCGCTGTGCCGGGTGTCGCCAGCGCGACGGCGATGTCGAAATGGTTGTGGTCCGGCATGGCCACGTGCGAACCGCGGTTCCCCGCCGCGTGCCAGGCGTCGACATAGGCCGCCGTCTGCCGGGCAAACTCCGCCGTCTCCCGCCCACCATGGCTTGCGATCAATTGCGCCGGGCTGTTTGGCTGGATGTCGAATAGCGGGCTGTGACGCCGCGCGGCCGCCGCATCCATCCGCAGCCACGCATTCATCGAGCAATGGCGCAGCGGTTCGAGGTCGAACAGCCCGCTGACCACCGTCGCACTCGCCACCGTGTCCGCCGGCAATCCCAGCGCCGCCATCCGCCCGCTCGTCAGCAGGGTGGCCGCCAGGTGCCCGCCGGCCGACGACCCGCCGACATGGATACGCGCCGGATGGCCCGTGTGCCGGACGACCCAGGCCAGCGCGGCGCCGACCTGTCGCGTGATCTCCGCCAGCGTCGCGGCCGGGGCGAGCGTGTAGTCGGGGATCACGACGCTGATCCCCTCCGGCACCAGCCCGCCGGCGATGAACGCGTTGTCCGCCTTCGACAGCGACCGCCAATAGCCGCCATGCAGCCACATGAAAACGGGGCTTCCGGGCGCCGCCGGGTAGATGTCCAGCGCCTCGCCCGACACGGCGTCGTAGACATGCGTGGTATGCGGCAGCCCGGCCGCCGCCGCGCCGCTGAGCCGCTGGTAGGCGGCGAATTCCG
>JAYVEG010000266.1:0-9568 GCA_043748985.1 Rhodospirillales bacterium | reverse complement strand
TGGTCTGCGGCACGGGACGCCGATCGTGGTGGGGGGCGCTGATGCGGACCATGGGGTGGGGGCGGCCGGGCCTTATATGCTGGCGGGCGAGATCGCCTCGACCTGGCATCTTGCGCATTCGTGGGGGTTGTTGACGCAGGCTGCGCGGCCTTTCGTTGCGCGGCCTGTTGCTGCGGTGGCTTCGGTGGTGGGGGTGCTGCCTAAGCCTGGGGAGTTGATCGAGAAGGCCATGAAGGCGGCTGGGTTGTTGAAATAGCCGAGGGTCGGAAGAAGATTTAAACACGGAGGTAGAGGAGGAGGGGGGACGTAAAAGGAGAGGGTTCGTAACATGCCGGTTGCTCGGCGCCTGCTAATGTCGCGAGCATGGATACCGTCACAGCACATGCGTTGATCCGGTTCGGGCTTGGGCGGCGGGGCGAGCAGCCGGTGCCGACCGAGCCGCTAAAGTGGCTACAGGACCAGGTCGAGGCGGACGATGCGGCCGTATGGGACCCGAAGCTGCCGACCACGGCGGATGGGCTGACGGTGCTGCGGGAACAGTACAAGTTGAACCTGCCGCAGGGGCCGGCGTTGGTGGACCCGCTGTTCAAGGCGGATGTAGCCGCGCAGACCCAGCAACTGCTGAAGACCGATGCGCCGTTCCGGGAGCGGCTGGTGTGGTTCTGGGCGAACCATTTCACGGTGAGCATCCGCCAGGGCGGCACCAATGCCACCATCGGCCCGTATATCCGCGAGGCGATCCGGCCGAATGTCACCGGGCCATTCTATGCCATGCTGCTGGCGGTGATGCGGCATCCGGCGATGCTGATGTATCTCGACAACAACGCGTCGTTCGGACCGAACAGCGTCGTCGGCAAGGCGCAGAAGCGTGGTTTGAACGAGAACTTGGCGCGTGAGTGCCTGGAGCTGCACACGCTCAGCCCGGCGGCCGGGTATTCGCAGACGGATGTGACGGAGTTCGCCAAGATCATCAGCGGCTGGTCCGTCGAGCTCAACCGGCTGATCCCCGGGTATCAGTTCCGCGATGGCGCGCACGAGCCCGGGATGAAGACGCTGCTGGGCAAGAGGTTTCCACCCGGCGAGGCCGGTGGGATCGCGGCGCTCGAGTTCCTGGCGCATCATCCGGCGACGCACCGCCACCTTGCCACGCAGTTGGTGCGGCACTTCGTGGCCGACGAGCCGCCGCCCGACGCGGTGCGGGCCATCGAGGGCGTGCTGCGGGATACTGGCGGCGATCTTGGTGCGGCCAGCGTTGCGCTGTTGCAACTGGAACAGGCCTGGACGCCGCTGGCCAAGCTGCGCACGCCGCTGGACTACTCGGTCGCGACGCTGCGCGCGCTCGATCTGCCGGCCGACAAGCAGGTATCGCTGCAGGGGGTATTGGGCAGCCTGGGGCAGCCGCTGTGGACCGCGCCGCTGCCGAACGGCTGGTCCGACATGGCCAGTGCGTGGGCGGCGCCGGAGGCGATGATGCGGCGGGTCGATTGGACCTACAGCGTTGCCGGGCAGGCAGAGCGGGACCCGATGGAGGTGGCGGAGTCGTCGCTGGGTCCGCTGTTGCGGCCGCGGACTCGCGATGCGCTGCGCGGCGCCGGGTCGCGCCGGGATGCGATGACGCTGCTGCTGACCTCACCCGAATTCCAGAGGCGCTGACCATGAACATCACCCGTCGCTCGGCCCTGCTGGGCCTGACATCGGCCTGGACCGTTGGCCGCGCTTCGATCGCGTTGGCAGACGCGCCGACGGAGAAGCGCCTGGTCGTCGTCATCCTGCGCGGGGCGCTCGATGGGCTGGCGGCCGTTACGCCTTATGGCGACACGGCGTTGGCGGGGCTGCGTGGGCCGCTGGTGCTGCCGGAGCCGGGTCAGCCTGGGGGTCTGCTCGATCTCGGCGGGTTCTATGGGCTGCATCCGGCGCTGGAGGGCATGCATGCGATGTATGCCGCCGGCCAGTTGCTGCCGGTGCACGCGGTGGCGGGGCCGTATCGGAGCCGCAGCCATTTCGACGCGCAGGACTATCTGGAAAGCGGAGCGGACCAACGGCTGTCGAGCGGCTGGTTGAACCGGGCGGTGGCGGCGATGCCGGGGCACCGCGCCAACACGGCTTTGTCGGTGGGTGTCACGGTGCCGCTGATGCTTCGGGGTGAGGCCGCGGTCGGGAGCTACGCACCCAGCGGGTATCAGGCGCTGGCGCCCGATCTGTATGCGCGCATTGCGGATTTGGCCCATGACGACGCGATTTTGGGGCCGGTGATTGCGGAGGGTCTGCGCGACCGTGGTTTTTCCGGCGGCGTGTTGGCGGGGCTGCAGCAGAGCGGTGACCGGAACTCGGTTGCGAACGTTGCGGCGGCGGCGGGCAAGCTGCTGGCGGCGGCGGATGGTCCGCGGGTTGCTGTTCTGGAGGGTGGCGGCTGGGACACGCATGCCGGGCAGATGCAGCGGCTGGTCTTTCCGCTGAAACAGCTGGATGTCGGGATGGCGGCGTTGAAGACGGCGTTGGGGCCGGCCTGGGCGCAGACGGCGGTGCTGGTGATGACGGAATTCGGCCGCACTGTCCGGGTCAACGGCACGGGCGGAACGGATCATGGCACGGCGGGCGTCGCCTTTGTGGCGGGGGGCGCGATTGCCGGTGGCCGGGTTGCGGGAACCTGGCCTGGTCTGGCGGCCGGCAAGTTGTTCGAGGACCGGGATCTTGCGCCGACGACGGATCTGCGGTCGGTCGCGATGGGGTTGCTGGTGGGCCATCTTGGCGTGCCGGCTTCGGCGATGCCTGCGGTGTTTCCGGGCCTGGGGGGCGTCACGGCGGAGGGCGGGCTGCTGCGGGCGTGACTTGTGGGGTTTTACGGGCGGCGCTTTGTTTGAGCGGTGGGGGGTTTCACCTTCGCTGCGGGTCTGACGCCGGGCTTTCCGGCTGTCATGCCAGCAGGTGCCCGGTGCGGACGTAGGTGTCGATGTAGGCGGTCAGGAACTGGTCATCCGTGGCGAAGGTGCCCTGCAGGTCCGTGTGCGAGGCCCGGTAGGCGCCGACGTTGAAAGCCGTCGCGCGGCCTTCGTGCAGGCCGTAGGTGATGAAGTGCGATGCGCCGGCGTCGTTGTTGGCGCCGAATGCCATCATCAGGTCGGTGTAGCCGGCGATGTAGGACAGGCCATCGAAGTTGGTCGTGCGGCCCTCGTGATAGCCGCTGGTGATGAAATGCACGGCGCCGGCCTGCTCGTTGACGCCGAATGCCGCGATCAGGTCGCCGTAGCTGGCAATGTAGTCCAGGCCGTCGAAGGTCGTAGTACGTCCTGCAGCGGCACCCTGCTGGATGAACTGCATGGCCCCGGCGTCGCAGTTCAGGCCGATCGAGGCGATCAGGTCCGGGTTGCCCGCGATATAGTCGAGCGCGTTGAAGCTGATGCTGCGGCCATCCGCCAGACCGTGCGTGATGTATTGGAGGGCGCCGGCGTCTTCGATCGCCTGCATCGATGAGGTTCCCTGGACCGACGCCGTGAGGTCTGCATAGCTGGCGACGTAATCGAGGCCGTCGAACGTGCCGACCCGGTGTTCGGTATTCTGGAACGTGTCGAACCACCCCTGCATCGCCCGCTGGTCGGTGCCGAACGCCTGCACCAGGTCCTTGTATCCGGCCTCGAAATTGAGCAGGTCGATCGAGTGTGCGGGTCCCTGGGCGGACGGGCTGTAGCCGAGATCGTTGCCGTGCAGTCGTGTAGGCGCGGTGGGCGTGACGATGTAGCCGAGCGCCTCCATCTGCAGCTTGTCGATGCCGGTGAGGCTCTGGACCGTTGCGGCGCTGTAGGCCTCGTTGAGCGGATCGTTGGGGGTTCGGCCGCTGGCGTTGAGAAAGTCGCTGGGGTCGGATGTGCGGCCGTAGTCGGCGAGATCGGTGCGGCCGCCATCGAGCGATAGGTATGAGGGCGTGCCGCCGGTCGAGAACAGGCGTGTGCCCTGGGCGGTGAAGCGGAACAGGCCGAAGATGTCGGGCGTGGTGGAGGGCACGCGGCCCATGGCGTGGGTCAGCTCGTGGATCGCGACGCCTGTGAGGAGGTTGGCGGCAATGTCCTTGGCGAAGCCTGCGTAACCGTCGACGCCCGGGGCGTTCGCCGCCAGTTGGCCCATCATCTTTTCTTGTGCGCGCCAGACCACGACGCCGGTGTTGCCCTGGATTGTCTGGGTGGTCGGCAGGGCTGCGACTCCGGCCTGCACCGCGGCGTTGGCGGAGCCTGAGAGCCAGCTCCGCACCTGGCTGTAGGCGGCGACGATTCCTGTCGATGGGCTGGCGGAGGCGCCACCGTTGGATTCCGCACTGCCATTGCCGGGGTATTCGCCCCAGCCGATGGTGATATTGATTGCCACTGCATTCTCGAACGCGGCGGACAAGATTGCGGCCGCGGCCTGAATGGCGGTGCGGAAGGACTGTGGGGCCGCCTGGGCGTTGGCGTCGAAAATCAGGTTGAGTTGCATAACGGCAATTCCCGGTGGACGTGTATAATTCGTCTCATTATTTATACTTTTTTGACGGCTTCGGCAAGGAAGTCTTAACCGGATTGCATCGCGGCGCCAGAGCTTGCCTTCGCCAGTTGACCCGGCGCGGATGGCGGTGCAGGGCAAGGCGATGCCGTTCACACGCCTGTTCCGTCATTTCGAGCAGCTGGTGCAGCCCACCGGCCCGGTGCCGGATGCCTCGCCGCCGCCACGGCTTGGCGCGTATTTCCGTTATTTCACGGACCAGATGCGCGGCCTTGTCGTGCGGCTGTTCATCGGCGGGTTTCTGGTCGCCGTGCTTGATACCGCCATCCCGCAATGCATCGGCCGCATCACCGGGCTGCTGACGGACCATGCGCCCGGCACGGTGTTCGCGGATGCCTGGGGGCAGTTCGTGGTCATGGGCGCCATCGTGTTCATCGCGCGGCCCGGGGCGTTCCTGCTGCA
The DNA here is from genome assembly GCA_043748985.1 of Rhodospirillales bacterium. Taxonomy (GTDB): domain Bacteria; phylum Pseudomonadota; class Alphaproteobacteria; order Acetobacterales; family Acetobacteraceae; genus JBBROS01. Next base: position 4,636 of record JAYVEG010000266.1, on the reverse strand, counting down.
GGTGCTGACGATCAACCAGGCGCTGGGTCCCGGGATGGCGAACCTTATCCGGTGGCAGGCGCATTTTCATGTGGTGCGGCAGTCGTGGTCGTATTTCCAGCACGATTTCGCCGGGCGGGTCGCGAATCGGGTGATGCAGTCCGGGCCGGCGATGCGCGAGGCCATCGTGATGGGCGCGGACGCGGCGTGGTATATCGTGGTCTATGGGCTGAGTGCCGGCGTGGTTCTGGCGCGGATGGACTGGCGGCTGGCGATCCCGGTGGCGGTCTGGTTCGCGGCTTATGCGACGTTGCTGCGGGTGTTCGTGCCTCGGCTGCGGCAACGCTCGGTCGACGTGTCGGAGATGCGCTCGCTGCTGACGGGGCGGATCGTCGATGCTTATACGAACATCCTGACGGTCAAGCTGTTCTCGAAGGCGCGCGACGAGGACGACTTCGTTCAGGAGGCCATCGACGAGCATACCGTCGCCTACCGGGCGCAGACGCGGATGATGACGGCATGGGTGATGGGGCTTGCGTTGCTGAATGCCTGTCTGTTGGCATCGATGGCGACGCTGTCGGTGTCGCTGTGGTCTGCGGGCGCGATCCCGCTTGCTGCTGTCACCACGGCGCTGCCGCTGGCGTGGCAGTTGACGAACATGGCCGGCTGGGTCGGGCGGTCGGTCACGGCGATCTTCGAGAATATCGGGATGGTCCAGGATGGCATGCGCAGCATCGCCGTGGCGCGGACGATGCCCGACGCGCCGGACGCCGCGGTGCTGCAGGTGCGGGGCGGCGCCATCGGGTTCGAGCACCTGGCGTTCGGCTATGGGTCCGAACGCGGGGTTCTGCATGGCATCAACCTCAGCATCCGGGCCGGCGAACGTGTGGGGCTGGTGGGGCCTTCCGGGGCCGGGAAGTCGACGTTGGTCAACCTGCTGCTGGGTTTTTATCGTCCGGAAGAGGGGCGCATCGTGATCGACGGGCAGGACATTGCCGGGGTGACGCAGGAAAGCCTACGCGGCGAGATTGCGATGGTGACGCAGGATACGAGCCTGCTGCATCGGTCGATCCGCGACAACATCCGGTATGGGCGGCCCAACGCGTCCCAGGCCGAGGTGGAGGCTGCGGCCCGGCGGGCGGAGGCGCACGAGTTCATCCTCCAGCTCGAGGACTGGAACGGGCGGCGGGGGTATGACGCGCATGTGGGCGAGCGGGGCGTGAAGCTGTCGGGGGGGCAGCGGCAGCGGATCGCGATTGCGCGGGTGGTGCTGAAGGATGCGCCGATCCTGGTGCTGGACGAGGCGACGAGCGCACTGGACAGCGAGGTGGAGGCGGCGATCCAGGAGCAGCTGGAGGATCTGATGCAGGGGCGGACGGTGATCGCGATCGCACACCGGCTGTCGACGATCGCGAAGATGGACCGACTGGTGCTGCTGGAGGAGGGGCGCGTGGTGGAGATGGGGACGCATGCGGAATTGTTGGCGCGTGGGGGGGCGTATGCGCGGGCGTGGGGGCGGCAGTCGGGCGGGTTTGCGGCGGTTTAAGCGGGCAGCCCGGCCGGTGCTATCTTCGGTCCGCCAGTCATTTTCGGATGAGTGCCTTCAGGCCTGCCTCGATTTTCCGGCGGCTGGGGCGATGGGTTGCACCCACCCTACGGATGCTGGTTTGTCCGTTCGGGCGGAGAGGCCTGCGCGCTTGGCCAAGACCTTTATCCCGGCCTTCTCCCAGGGGGAGAAGGCGAGGAAATCCAGTCTGCTAGCGGGCCGTTCAGGCCTTGGATGGGTTTGGGCGGGGGGCGGCGGAAGCTGCCGGCGGTGGGGGGGCGGGTTTTGAGCGCGATCAGGGCCTCGGCCTGTTTCACGGCGGCGACGGCGCAGTCGATGACGGGAACCGGGATGCGGTCGCGGACGCGGGGGGCGAGGCCGGAGAGGGGGGCGCCGGCGAGGACGATGGTGTCGGCGCCGGACGCTATGGCCCGGGCGGCCAGTTGGACCAGGGCCTCTGCCTTGTCGTCCTGCACCTTTGCGATGTCGGTGAAGGCTTCGTCGAGGGCGAAGACGCCGGCGCAGCGGGGTTCGAGGCGGTGCCAGGCGATGCATTCATAATACCAGGCTTCGAGGGCGGGGGTGAAGGTGACGATACCGAAGCGGCCGCCGAGCATGCAGGCGGTGAGCATGCCGGCTTCGGCGAGGCCGATGATCGGGATGGGGAAGAGTTCTCGGGCCGGGCCGAGGCCGGGGTCGGCGAAGGCGGCGATGATGGCGGCGTCGAAGCTGGTGTGGTGCTCGGCGAGGAGTTCGAGGACCTGGACGGCGGCGATGGCGGCCTCGGCGCGCGACGCGATGTAGGGGACGCCGCGCGGGGCGGTCATGGAGGTGAGGTGGGTGCCGTGGGCGATGGCCGGGCGGGCTGCGTTGTCGAGCAGGGTGGTGATGGATTGGGAGGTGTTGGGGTTCAGGAGGAGGATGCGCATGGGGTTATTATAGCCTTGGTTCGTGGTTGGCGCTTTAGCCTCACCCAACCGTCTCCAAAGGGAGTTTGTCAGGGTTCGAAGACGATCTGGACGCGGGTGCTGGGGTAGCGGGTGATGCCGAATTCGATGATGCCGCCGGTGCCGTCGATGTTGGTGTTGTCGCAGACGAGGACGGGGCGGGTACGGCTGATTTGGAGGAGGCTTGCTTCGACGGAGGTGGGCATGCGGCAGGAGACCCGGGTGGATTGGCGGACGTAGTCGGTGATGCCGACTTGCGCGAGGGCAGCGGTGACGGTGGTGTGCTGCTGCAAGGCGTCCATGATGCCGGGCAGGCGCATGACGGCGAAGTGGTGCGACCCGATGCTGATCGGGATGCCGTCGGCCATGGCGAGGCGCTCCATCAGCACCACGCGGGCGCCGCGTTCGATCCCTAGGCCGGCGGCGACATGCGCGTTGGCTGCCAGTTCGCGCAGCTGCAGGCGTTGGCCGGTGGGCTCGCGGTTTTGGCGGCGGATCCATTCGTGGAGGCGGGTTCGGCCTGTGACGGGGTAGTCGATGACGTCGTCGGCGACGAAGGACCCCCTGCCCTGCTCCACGCGGACCAGGCCGGTGCGGACGAGGCTTTCGATGGCGCGGCGCACGGTGTGGCGGTTCACGTCGAAGCGGGCAGCCAGCTGCGCCTCGGTTGGCAGTCGCGTGCCGGGTTTGAGGCCGCCGCCGATCTCGGCCGACAGGGTGTGGGCGATGCGACGCCAGAGCGTCGGCGCGGGTTGGGTGCGAAGGGCGGTTTCTGTCATGGAACGGTCATATCCAAGCTGGTTGACGGTACCAAGGGGCACGGGTAGTTGTCTAGACAACATAGAGGCGCTTGCGACGACGATGTCCATTTCCACAGAACGCTCGCCGCGGCAGGTTTGGATGGCCATTCTGGCCAGGGCGACCGCGTCCGAGATCGAACAGCTGGCGCGTCCGATGATCCCTGGCTGGACCCGGCTGCGCGGGCCGGAGGTGGGGCTGGTCATGGTGCAGGGGCGTGCGGGCGGGACCGGTCAGGCGTTCAACCTGGGGGAGGCGACGGTGGCGCGCTGCACGGTCCGGACTGCCGATGGGCGGCTTGGCCACGCCTATTGCCTGGGTCGGGATTTGGACCAGGCGGAATGGGCTGCGGCGCTGGATGCTTATTTGCAGGACCCGGCGTGGACCGATCGTCTTCAGGACCAGGTCATCGGGCCTTTGGCGGCCAGGCAGGCGGCAGCGCAGGCGGAGACGGCGCGGCGCGCTGCGGCCACCCAGGTGCAGTTCTTCACCATGGCGACGATGCGCTCATGAGCCTCGCACATCCCGGCTTTGCCAACCCCGTGCTGGACAGCCAGGCCTGTTTCCGCTGCGTGCTGGACGCCATGGCTCGCCCGGGTACGATCCATCGGTTGGATGCGCCGTCGGAGCCGCCGCCGCCGTTGCATCGCGCGACCGCTGCCGCGTTGCTGACGCTGGCCGACGTCGATACGCCGCTCTGGCTGGATGATGCGGCGGGTGCGGCGGCGGAGTGGGTCGCGTTCCATTGCGCGGCACCGGCGGCCGCGATGGAGCGGGCGGCTTTTGCGGTGGCGCTGGGTCCGGTCGATTTGGCCCGCTTCGGCGCCGGCACGGATGACGGGCCGGAGGACAGTGCCACCGTCATCCTGCAGGTGCGGGCACTTGGGACCGGGCAGGCGTTTCGCATCGAGGGTCCGGGGCTGCCGTGCGCGGCGACGGTTGCGGTGGACGGGCTGTGGCCGGGCTTTGCGGCCGCGTGGACTGCAAACCGTGCGCTGTTTCCGCGGGGGATCGACCTGATTTTATGTGCCGGAGATGCCATCGCGGCGTTTCCGCGCACGCTGCAGATCGGGGAGGTCTGATGGCTTACGTTGCGGTCAAGGGCGGCGAGGCGGCGATCGATGCGGCCCATGCGTGGTTGGCGGTCCAGCGCCGTGGCGACCCGACGCTGGACCAGGTTTCGGCAGATCAGGTACAGGCGCAGCTGGGGCGCGCCGTGGATCGGGTGATGAGCGAGGGGTCGTGTTACGACCCGGCGTTGGCAGCACGCGCCATCCTGCAGGGGCAGGGGGATTTGATCGAGGCGGCGTTCCTGCTGCGGGCCTATCGCACGACCCTGCCGCGGTTAGGGCATAGTTGTCCGGTG
>JAYVEG010000265.1:0-9604 GCA_043748985.1 Rhodospirillales bacterium | reverse complement strand
AGGTATGAACGGTTGAGGAATACTGGACATGGCATGAGCGACGATGTGGTCGATGGTAAGTATTACCAGGTCGCCAGGCCGGGCACCTTCGCCGAGCGCCTCGCGTTGGTCGCCCGCGACGACATCTATGCGGACCTGATGACGAAGGTAGGGACGACCGCGCAGTCGACGGTCCTGGACGTGGGCGTGTCCGACGTGATCAGCGCCGCGGCGAACGTGCTGGAGCGCAAGTATCCTCATCCCGCCATGATCACCGCTGTTGGGCTGGGCGCCGGTGCGAAGTTCCAGGCGGAGTTCCCGCACCTGACCTACCGGCAGATCGAGCCGAACCGGCCGCTGCCGTTCGCGGATGGGGCGTTCGACCTGGCGGTCAGCAACGCCGTGCTGGAGCATGTGGGCAGCCGCGAGCATCAGGCAGCGTTCGTCGACGATCTCGCCCGGGTGGCCGGGACGGTCTACATATCCGTCCCGAACCGCTTCTTCCCGATCGAGCATCACACCGGCATCCCGTTCCTGCATTGGACGGACGTGAGTTTCGGCGCGGCCTGCCGGGTTCTGGGCAAGATGGAATGGACCCAGGCCAAGACCCTGATCCTGATGACGAGGTCGGCGCTGGACGTCTTGTGCGCCGGGCCGCGAGCGCGCGGGCGCCGCATCGAGGTAGGAACGACCGGGATAGGTCTTGGGCCGTTCAGCTCCAACCTCTACGCTCTGATTACCTGAAACTCATTGTTTCGCGGCGATCAGTTTCACGAAGTCGCCGACGTTGCGCAGGGCCTCGATCTCGGCGGTGCGCACCTTGATGCCGAAATGGTTCTCGACCTCGACGACGATGGTGATGTGGTTCATCGAATCCCACCCCGGCACGTCGGCCGCAGTCGTTTCGGGCGTCAGCACCAGGGTGTCGTCATCGAGCACAGTCCGAAAGATCTGGGTCAGCGCGGCAAGGATCTGGTCATGGGTCATGCTTGGGGTCATGTGAGTTCGGCCTCGACAGGGATCAGGATGGGCGGTTCGAACCGCATGTGAACAGGGGCGGGCGCGAAGTGCGCGAGGTCGAGCGCCCAGCGGGTGGCGCCGTCCTCGCCTTGGCCGGCCGGGTCGAAGCCCAGGCTGGGATAGTGGTCGCGGACCATGCCGTTCTTCGCCGTCGGCCGGTATTCGCCCACGATGCGGCGCGCGCCCAGCCGGAGACTCTCGGCGGCAACCAGGTTCAGCGTTGCCGCCTCCACCCCGCGTTTCAGCACGCGGCAGCTCATCAGCCAGTCGGTGATGTGCATGCCGTCACCGCGACGCTCGGCCATGACGACAGCGATGATGCCGTTATTGCCGAACTTGTCGATCAGGCGGAGCTGCAGCGACAGGGCGGCGTCGTCGGCCATGATGGCGGCCACCTCGGCGTCGGTCGTACGCCGGGTCATAAGATTGAACTGGTTGGTCTTGTTGACCAGCTGCACCACGCGGGGCGCGCTGATGCGGTCGACGCGGCCCCAGTGCAGCGCCATGTCCAGGCTGTCGAGGAAGCCGTCCATGTCGGTCTCGCTGGCAGCACCCTCCAGCGCCTGCTGGGCTTCGTCGCGGGCCAGGTTGGCCTGGTATTGGGCGGCGCGCTCGCGGTCTTCGGGGGTCAGGCTCGCGCCCTCGAAATAGCCGGCTTCGGCGATCATCGTGGCGTATCCGGCCGGGTCCTCCGGCAGTTCGGGGACCGCGACCTCTGGCAGCTCGCGCCGGATGATGGCGCGTTCGGCCGGGTTGTCGTCGGCGAAGACCAGGCTGTCGATGCCGATGTTCAGGCGGCGGGCGATTTCGCGGAGGTTGGCGGCCTTGTCGGTCCAGTTGGCGACGAAGCAGGCGATGTCGCTGCGGCGCAGGATCATGTCGGGGTGTTTCTCGAACGGCTCCAGCGCGTTGGCCTCATCGTTCTTGCTGCAGACGGCGAGGATGACGCCGCGGCGGGTCAGGTCCAGCGCATATTGCTGCAGGTCCAGGTGGGCCTCGCCCAGCGCGCTACCCTGGCCGATGACGATGCCCTCCATCCCGTCATCGCCGATCACGCCGCCCCACAGCGTGTTGTCGAGGTCGAGCACGAGCGCCTTGCGGCTGCGGCCCTGGCGAGCGGCGAGGAGGCGGGCGACGAGGTCGCCGTAGAGGGGGGCGGCGCCGGGATGCACCTCCTGCTTGGCGCGGTGCCACAGCATCGGGTCGTGCCAGGCGGCGATGCCGTCGCGGGCGGCGCGGCTGGTGATGTCGACGAGGTCGACGCCCTCGGCATCCGCAAGCGTGCGCAGCCGGGCGTTCAGCGCCACGACGCCGGCGGCGCGGGACCCGGGCAGGCGATGCTCGTTGCTGCCGAACTGGGGGGCGAACACCGGCAGGATAGTCTGCTGCAGCACGGCGGCCCCTGCCGCACGCGCCGCCCGCCACATGGCGGCGATCGCTGCTACAGCAGCATCGAGCGCCGTCGCGGCGGCCGCCGCGTCGTCCCGGGCGTTCAACCCTGCCAGCGCGTGACGGGCATCCAGCGCGAACAGGACGACGTCCGGGCGCTCGTCGCCCAGGTCGGTCTGGCCATAATCCCCGATCGTGGCATTCAGCCAAAGCCCATGCCGCAGCGCGCCCACGCGCAGGCCCGGCAACAGATGATCCAGGGTGGACGAGCCCAGCACCAGCATCCGCAACGGCCGCGTCGCCAGCCCGGCGGGCGGTGTATCGCCGTACAAACGGCGCAGGGCCCGGTCCACCTGCAGGGTGCTCATGCTGTCCAGCCTGGTGTTGGCCGCCGCGACCAGCGGTTCCCAGCCATTATCGGCCACAAGCACCCGCAGGCCCGCCACCTGGTCCGGGGCGGGGTTCGGCAGCCAGTCCAGTGCGGGTGCAGCCATGGTCGCGTCACTCGTTCAAAGGGGGCCACCGCTTGATACCGCAAGCCTGCGTCGCCGGCAAAACCGCGGTGTTCAATTCAACTTCCGCCGCAACCGCCTGTCCGCCGTTGCGTTGTCAGCACCGAACCCTTTCCACAGGAGGCCATGCATGGCGACCAACACCTATTCCGACGACGCCAAGGAGCAGATTGCCCAGCTTCGCGCGCAGGTGCAGACGCTCATGAGCGAGCGCGTAACGCCGGCTTTGTCGAACGCGGCCGATACGGCGCAGAAATATGTCGATCAGGCCAAGGACATGTATTCCGACAACACCGAGGCGTTGTCCGAGCGTGTGCGGGAGTCACCCATCGTCGCCATCCTGATCGCGACTGGCGTGGGCTATCTTATCGGCCGCATCGCCCGCTGATCCGATGCGCGCGGTCGAACTCGCGAAGATTGCCGCAACGGCGGAGGCACTTCGCCTCCGCCGTATCGTACGTCGGCAAGGCATCCGCGCGGCATTCGGCGCCGTTGCCGGGATATTTGCGGTCGCAGTGCTGGTCGTGCTGCACGTTGTCGGTTGGCACTCGCTGCTGGGCCATGTGACGCCGGTGCAAGCCAGCCTCATCATCCTGGCCGTCGATTTTGTCATCATGGTCGTCTTCGCGATCCTGGCGATCCGGGATGCGCCGGACCCAATCGAGCAAGAGGCGCTCGCTATCCGGCAACAGGCGGTAATCGACATGAAGGCGTCGATGACGTTCATGGGCTTGGTCGCCGGCGTCACTGGCGTGGCGGTGCGTATGGGCGTGCAGCGGGGGGTGCTTCATGGGGCCACCTCGGCGTTGATGGAACTCGCGACACGTCTGGTCCGACGTTAGCCACCGGGCTATAGGCCGGGCGACCGAACAGGAGCCCGGCCTTTGTCCGAACCGAACGAACCGACCGTCCTCGCGCGGCGGCAGGGCCGCGTCGGACGCATCACGCTGAACCGTCCAAGGGCGCTGAATGCGCTGGACCTCGCGATGATCCGGGCCATCGCCGCCGCGCTGGCCGAGTGGCGCGACGATCCCTCGGTGCATGCCATCGTCATCGAAGGCGCCGGGGGAAGGGCATTCTGCGCGGGCGGGGACATCCGCGCCATCCGCGCCATGTCGATCGCGGGCGACGAGGCGGGGGTCGAGCAGTTCTTCCGAGAGGAATACGCGCTGATCCTGGAGATCAACCGGTATCCCAAGCCATATGTCGCGATCATCGACGGCATATGCATGGGTGGCGGCATTGGCCTGTCCATCCATGGGTCCGTTCGGGTGGCGACCGAGGCTGCCATGTTCGCCATGCCGGAGACGGCGATCGGCATGTTCCCAGACGTGGGCGCCACCTTCGCCCTGCCGCGGCTGCGTGGCGCCTGGGGCATGTATCTGGCGCTGACCGGCGCCCGGGTGGGCGGTGCCGACGCGGCCTGGCTGGGCATCGCCACCCATTTCGTGCCGCAGGCGGGGATTGCCGGACTGGCCGACGCGCTGGCCGCGGACGGTCTTGCAGCCCTGGGTGCGGCCATGACGGCAGCGCCAGCCCCGACGCTGGCTGGGCATGATGTGTCCGCCTTTGCCGCGGACCGCGTGGCGGGGATCCTGGCGGCGCTCGATGCCGATGGGTCGGACTTCGCACGCGCGGCGCTCGAGACGCTGCATCATGTCTCGCCGACGTCCGTTCTTGCGTCTTTCGCGCTCGTACGCGCCGGCGCCGGGCGAACGCTGCAGCAGGCGTTGGAGGCCGAGCTGGCGCATACCCGGGTCACGACGCGGCATCCTGACTTCCTGGAGGGCGTTCGGGCCATGGTTGTCGACAAGGACCGCACGCCGCGCTGGCAACCGGCCGGTTTCGCCGAAGTGTGATTGGCACAATGGCGGTTGCGACCGCATAAACAGGGTCTTGTTCAGGAGTGCTTCAATGACCGACACCGATCTGTTCCAGCCCGTCCGGGTGGGACCATTGACGCTTGCCAACCGCATCGTCATGGCCCCGTTGACCCGCAGCCGCGCCGGCAAGGGCGATGTCCCGGGCCCGCTGAATGCCGAGTATTACGCGCAGCGCGCGACGGCCGGGCTGATCATCTCCGAGGCGTCGCAGATCAGCCAGCAGGGCAAGGGCTATGCTTTCACGCCGGGCATCTACACGGACGAGCAGGTTGCGGGCTGGCGCCTGGTGACCGACGCGGTCCATGCCAAGGGTGGGCGTATCGTGCTGCAGCTGTGGCATGTGGGACGGATCAGCCATCCTGACCTGCAGAAGGACGGCGCACTGCCCGTGGCGCCTTCGGCGCTCAAGCCTGGCGGCAAGGCTTTCACAGAAGCCGGCTTCAAGGACTATGTTACGCCGCGGGCGCTGGAGACCAGCGAGATTCCGGGCATTGTCGCCGACTACGCCCATGCGGCCGAATGCGCGAAGCGGGCCGGGTTTGACGGCGTTGAGGTGCATGCCGCCAATGCCTACCTGCTGGACCAGTTCCTGCGCGACACCACGAACCAGCGCACGGACCAGTACGGCGGCAGTGTCGAGAACCGCATCCGCCTGCCGCTGGAGGTGGTTGAGGCCGTGGTCAAGGTGTGGGGTGCGGACCGTGTGGGGATCCGGCTCAGCCCGATCACGCCGCAGGTGGGCGACACGCCGATCGACAGCAACCCGATGGCCGTCTATGGCGCGCTGGTCGACAAGCTGAAGCCGATCGGCCTGATGTACCTGCATTTGATCGAGGGAGCGACGCAAGGCAGCCGCGCGGAGCCGCCCGGGTATAGCGGGCAGGAGTTGCGCCGGCGCTTCGGCGGCGTGCTGATGGCCAATAACGGCTATGACCGCGACCTGGCGTTGAAGGCCAGGCGGGAGAACCTGGCCGACCTGATCTGCTTCGGGCGCCCGTTCATCGGCAACCCGGACCTGGTGGAACGCCTGAAGACCGGCGCCCCCCTGGCCGATGCGCCGAAGGAGACGTGGTATGGCGGCGGAGCGCATGGCTACACCGACTATCCTACCTTGCAGCAGCAGAAGCGGGCGGCCGAGTAGTCACCCGAAGGCGAGCACGAGCACGACGCCGGCCACGATCAACGCGAGGCCGGCGACGTCCGAGCGTTTTGTCGTCTCGTGCAGGTAGAAGCGGCTGAACAGCAGGGTGAAGATCATCTCGACCTGGCCGACGGTCCGGACGAGGGCGACCGGGGCCAGGGCGAAGCCTGCGAACCAGCAGGACGACCCGGCCGCCGAGAGCACGCCGACCCAGACTGCGCTGCGCCAGTGGGTGAAGGCCGCGCGGAGGCCTGCGGGTTCGCGTATTGCCATGAAAGTGCCCTGCATGAGGGTCTGCATCACGTTGGTGACGACAAGCGCGAACAGGGCGGACAGGATCTTGTCGGGTGCGGCGAGGGAGACGGTCGCGGCCTTGATGGCGATCCCGGCGACCGCGAAGCCGGTGCCGGCGCCGAGGCCGCAGAGGGCGGCTGGTTGGACGGTGGCGCGCAGCAGATCGGCCGGGCGCAGGCCCTTGCCGGCAAGCGAAAGGGTCAGCACGCCACAGACGCCGACCGCGATTCCGGCCCACGCGATGGGTGCGAGGTTCTCGTGGAAGAACAGGGCGGCGACGATGGCAGCCTGGACCGCGTCGGTCTTGGAATAGGCGGTGCCGACGGCGAAGTTCCGGTAGCCGAAGGCCATGATCAGCAGCGAGGTGCCGATCACCTGGCCGAGGCCGCCGATGGCGCAGCCGAGCAGGAACCCCGCCGTGGGTGCGGGGGGGCGGCCGCCGGTGGCGGCGCACCAGGTGCCCAGCAGGAGAAGGCCGACGGGAATGGCGTAGAGGTAGCGGACCAGGCCCGCGGTGCTGACCGAGAGGCGGCCGCGGAGGCGCTGTTGCAGGGCGGTGCGCCAGGTCTGGAACAGGGCGGCCCCGAAGGTGATCGGCAGCCAGAGGGGGATCATGCCTGGTCCTCTCCCTCGGGGAGCGGGTTGGGTGACTGTTCGCGCCATACACGGACCGGCTCGGCTCTGCGGGCCCAGACCCTCATCCTGGCCTTTTCCCCGAGGGAGAAGGAGAAGCCGGCGACCCTCAATGCCTCGTCCGGCCCCAGAGGGTGGGGACTGGGCAGTAGCCGCGCACGGAGGCAATGGCGGAGGGGTTGTGGCCGATGTTCGTGCCGGTTGCGGCGACAGCGTCGATGTCGGTCAGGTCGGTGCAGTGGGACATCAGCGCGTCGGGGCCGAGCAGGCAGAACAGGCGGTTGGCCGTGTCCAGGCTGCCGGCGCGGCGGCGGTCCAGAGCGTGGGGCTGGGTTTGTCCTGGGGGAGGGCGAGGGCGAGCTCGATCCCTAGCTTGTCGTTCATGCGGACCAGGGGCTCGTAGATGTTGCCGAGGGTGGCGTTGGTGAAGCTGACGCGGGGGGTGTGGGGATCGAGGGTCAGGATTTCGAAGCCGAAGGACCAGGTCATGGTGTTCGCATAAGCGGGGAGAGAGCCGGCGTGGCGAGCAGCAAGAGGGCGAGCAGCAGCGGACGCATGGCGGGCTCCGGGACGAATGTGCGACCGTATGCCGCGGAGCCGCGGGGCTGCAACCCGGCGCATGGGACGGCGTTCGTGAAGGTATGCGAATGATTCTGGCGTGCCTGTTCCTGCTGACCTCGGGCGCTGCGATGGCGCAGAAGGAGGCGTTGAGGCCGGCGCCGGTTCCGGGCGTGTTGCCGAGTACTGGGGCGCCCGCGGATCGGGCGGGCACGTCGAACACGGCCGATAGCTCGGCCCCGTTCGCGGGGCAACCGACCGGGGCGATTGCGGGCAGTGGACAGGCGACGCCGCAGAACCTTGCCTCTCCGACGTCGCGCGACACGGCGCCGGCGCCGTCGCTTTCTCGCTAGCGGTTCACGAGCCATAGGCCGGCGCAGACCAGGAGCAGGGCAGCCAGCAGCATGGGCGTGACCGGGTCGCCCAGCAGCAGGGCAGCGGCGGCGACGCCGAACAGGGGTGTCAGAAGGCTGAAGGCGGCGAGGCGGCCGACGGGGTAGCGGGCGATCAGCCAGAACCAGGCGAGGTAGCTGGCGAACGCGATGACCGCACCCTGAAACACCAGCGACGCCCAGGCCAGGGGTGTTGCGGTGGGGACGTGCACCTCGCCTGCGAGCAGGGCGGCGACGGCCAGGATGGGTAGGGCGCCGAACAGCTGGTAGGCGAGCACCTTTTCGGCCGGGCAGGCCCGGAGTGCCGGGTTTGCCTTCACCAGCACGGTCGTTAGGCCCCAGCAGGCGGCGCAGGCCAGGATCAGCAGGTCGCCCCCCAGCGTTGCGGGGCCGGCGCCCTGCCCTACCGTGATCGCGGCCCCGATGAAGGCTAGCACGAGACCGGCGGCCTGGGCGGCCCGCAGGCGCTCGTTGGGTAGGAGCAGGTGGGCGCCGGCGGCGGTGAAGAATCCGCCGGTGAACAGGAGCACGACGGCGTGCGAGGCGGAGGTGCGCTGGACGCCGGTGAAGAGCAGGATGAACTCGACGGCGAAGATCAACCCACTCAGCAGGCCGGGCCAGACGGAGCCGTCCGATGCGAACAGCCGGAGGAGGCCGGGTCGGCCGGTTCGGAACGCGATCCACAGCAGCAGGAGCGGACCGGCGAGCATGGAGCGGAGCACGGCCTGGAGGATGGGCGGGATGCCCTGGCTGAGCGCCACCTTGCTGGCGACCTGCTGAATGCCCCAGAGGCTGCACAGCACGAGCATGACGGACACGGCGAGCACATCCAGCCGGGTTCGCTGGACGGGGATCATCGGGGCTAGCGGCCGGTGAACCTTGGGTCTCGTTTTTCCAGGAAGGCGGCCTTGCCTTCGGCATGGTCCGCGGTGGTGAACAGGGCGGCCTGGGTGTCGCGTTCCCATTCGAGGGCGGCGTCGAGGCCTTTGGCAAGGTGCTGCTTGGTCAATGCGATCGGCAGCGGCGCCATCGTGTCGAAGAGGCGGGCGCGGGCCAGGGCCGCATCGAGCGCGGTTCCTGGGAGGACGACGTGGTCGATCAGGCCGATGCGATGCGCTTCCTGGGCACCCATGCGCTCGCCGTAGAGGAGGATCTGGCGGGCATGGCCGTGGCCGACGCGGAGCGGCAGGGTGTGTGGCATGCCGAGGTCGGCGACGAGGCCGACGCGACCGAAGCCGGCGGCGAACTGGGCCTGGTCGCTGGCGACGATGGTGTCGCAGCAGAGGGCGACGGAGAGGCCGGCGCCGACGGCGTAGCCCTCGACGGCGGCGATGATGGGTTTCGAGGCTTTTATCAGCAGGCGGACCATGCGGTGGGTGACGCGGAAGCGCTCGCGGCCTTCGGCCAATGAGGTGACGTTCATGCCGCTGATGTCACCGCCGGCGCTGAAGGTGCCGCCGGCGCCGGTGAGGACGACGGCGCGGATGGCGGGGTCGGCCTCGATGCGCTCCATGGCGTCGACGATGGCCTGGCGCATGGGCATGGCCAGGGCGTTGCGACGGGCGGGGTAGTCGAGGGTGAGGATGACGGTGGCGCCGTGTTGGGCTTCAGTGAGCATGGGGCATCCGTCGGTAGTGGCCGCGACAGGCAGCGATTTCGATGTGCTGGTCGATATCGGGACAACCTTCCACCTAGTAGGCAAGACGGTGTTCCCGGTCGATGCGTCGAGACCAGAGGCCGCGCAGCACACCTCGGAGCGGCTCTGGTTTGCCTAGGCCGGTGAAGGGTTTGCGGCGGGCACCC
>JAYVEG010000264.1:0-2903 GCA_043748985.1 Rhodospirillales bacterium | reverse complement strand
TGGCCTTCACCATGGTCCTCAGCTTCGGCGTCAACAAGCTGTCCAAGACCGCCGTGCAGGGCCTGTTCTGGGCCTTCGCCGCAACCATGGGCGCCTCGCTCGCCAGCATCTTCTTGGTGTACGAACAAACGTCCATCGCCCGCGTCTTCTTCATCACCGCCGCAACCTTCGGCACCATGAGCCTCTACGGCTACACCACCAAAAGCGATCTCAGCCGCATGGGCAGCTTCCTGATCATGGGCCTCATCGGCATCGTGGTCGCCAGCATCGTGAACATCTTCATCGGCAGCACCATGATGCAGTTCATGATCTCCGTCATCGGCGTCCTCGTCTTCGTCGGTCTCACGGCATTCGACACGCAGCGCATCAAGAACGACTACGTGCAATATGCCTACGCCGAAGGCACCGCCGGCGCCGCCGTCCGCAGCGTCTACGACGCCCTGTCGCTCTACCTGAACTTCATCAACCTGTTCATGCTGCTCCTGCAACTCTTCGGCAACCGTAGCAGCAACAACTAAACCACCCGACCCGGAAAAGGCCTCGCGGCGTAAGCTGCGGGGCCTTTTTCCGTTTTGGCCAGGCCGCTCGACCAGCGGCAGCGCGCACCGAGGCACACCCAAGACACCCCCATGCCGCCGCTATGCACGCCCCCCAATCATCCCTAGATGTGCCCACCCGTCCCAAAAGCCCCGGCCCATCCACAGGAGCCCGCCCCGTGTCCCCCAATCCCCTGAAAGCCGTCGTCTTCGACGCCTACGGAACCCTCCTCGACGTCAACGGCGCCATGCAGCGCCACGCCGACCAACTCCCCCCCGACTGGGAGCGTATCAGCCAGGAATGGCGCCAGAAACAACTCGAATACACCTGGGTCCGAACCCTCACCGGAACCCTCCACCACAAGGACTTCTGGCAGCTCACCCAGGACAGCCTCGCCTTCGTCGCCGCCCGCAACCGCATCACCGACCCCGCCGTCCTCCAGGCCCTCCTCGCCGCCTACCGCCAGCTCCCCGCCTACCCCGACGCAGCCCCCATGCTCAGCGCCCTCCGCGCCGCCGGCCTCAAAACCGCAATCCTCTCCAACGGCGAGCCCGGCATGCTCAACGAAGCCGTCGACGCCGCCAAACTCGCCCCCCTTCTCGACGCCGTCCTCAGCGTCGAGGACGTCGCCGTCTTCAAGCCCCATCCCCGCGTCTATGGCCTCGCCGTCGCCGCCCTCGGCCTGTCCCTCAACCAGATGGGCTTCGTCTCCTCCAACGCCTGGGATGCCCAGGCCGCCCACGCCGCCGGCTTCCAGGTCTTCTGGTGCAACCGCACCAACCAGCCCAACGAATACGGCCTCGCCGCCAACGCCACCGTCATGTCCGGCCTGGCCGATCTCCCAACCCTGATCGCCGAACCCAAGTGAAAACGCCCCAACCCAGGCCCAGCACCGCTGGCCACCACCCCCCGAAAATCGCGCCAGCCGCTCCCACGACGGCGCCGACCCCTACACGCCCTCCTATCTCCGTGTCCTCCGTGTTCCCCTTTTCTTCGCCACACCCCAAAACCACACCCCGACAAGGCCAAAGCGCGTGACCCCCTCCGCCCGCCTGGCCTCCAGCATCGAACTCCTCACCGAAATCGCCGAAGCACAGCGCCGCCCCGCCGACGCCGTCGCCAACGACTTCTTCCGCAACCGCCGCTTCATCGGCTCCGGCGACCGCCGCGCCGTCTCCGACCGCGTCTGGCGCATCCTCCGCACCCAGCGCCGCACCACCTGGTGGCTCGAACATGGCGGCGGCGCCCCAACCCCACGCCTCCTCGTCGCCGCCAGCCTCCTTCTCGAAGGCTGGACCCTCGCCGGAATCGCCCAATCCTACTCCGGCGGCCAATACGGCCCGGCCCCCCTCCTGCAACCCGAATCCGCCGCCCTCCGCCCCATCGAGGGCCACACCATCGACCACCCCGACATGCCCCCGCCCGTCCGCATGGAGATCCCCGACTGGATCGCCCCCGCCCTCGAAGCCCGCTTCGGCGACACCACCGAAACCGAGATGCACGCAGCCCTCGACCCGGCTCCCCTCGACCTCCGCGCCAACCTCCTCAAAACCACCCGCGAAGAAGCCCAACAGGCCCTCGCCGCCGAAGGCATAGAATCAACCCCGACCCCCCACAGCCCCTGGGGCCTCCGCGTCGACGGCCGCCGCTCCGTCACCGCCGGCCCCGCCTTCCAATCCGGCCTCGTGGAAATCCAGGACGAAGGCAGCCAGCTCGTCGCAGCCCTCCTCGGCGCCGCCCCCGAGATGCGCGTTGTCGACTGGTGCGCCGGCGCCGGCGGAAAAACCCTCGCCATCGCCGCCCTCATGCAGAACCGCGGCCACCTCGTCGCCGCCGACGTCTCCGCCCCCCGCCTCGAAGGTGCCGTCCGCCGCCTCCGCCGCGCCGGCGTCCAGAACTGTGAACGCCACCTCACCGCACCTGGCGACAAATGGGCCAAGCGCCGCGGCGCCTCCTTCGACCGCGTCCTCGTCGACGCCCCCTGCACCGGAACCGGCACCTGGCGCCGCAACCCCGACGCCCGGCTCCGCCTTCGCCAGCAAGACCTCGACGAACTCGTCCCCAAACAGGCGATGATCCTCGACGCCGCCGCCCGCCTGGTCAAAATCGGCGGCCGCCTCGTCTACGCCACCTGCTCCCTCCTCCCCGCCGAGAACGAGAACCAGGTCGCAGCCTTCCTCGAACGCCACCCCGACTTCGTCCAGATCCCCCTCGCCGAAGCCTGGCCCCTGGAAACCCCGCCCCCCTGTGAAGGCCCGGCCCTCAGCCTCACCCCACTCCGCCACAACACCGACGGCTTCTTCGGCGCCATACTGGAACGCCGCGCCGCATGATCATCGAGCCCGCCACTCTCGCCGACGCCCCAG
>JAYVEG010000263.1:0-9660 GCA_043748985.1 Rhodospirillales bacterium | reverse complement strand
AGGTGGCGCCGGATGGCGGCGTCAGCCAGGGCCAGGCGTGGCTGGTGCGGCCGGGCCGCATGCGCTTCCAGTACGACCCGCCGGCGCCGTTCCTGCTGGTCGGCGGCCATGGATTGCTGGTGTTCAATGACAGCCAGCTGAAGCAGACGAGCAACATTCCGCTGGACAGCACGCCGCTGGGGCTGTTGTTGCAAGACAACCTGAAGCTGTCGGGCGAGGTGACCATCGTGTCGTTCGTTCGCCAGCCTGGGCAGATCCAGGTTGGGATCGTGCGGACCCGGTCGCCGCAGGACGGGGTGTTGACGCTGATCTTTGCCGACAACCCGCTGGCGCTGCGGCAATGGACCGTGCTGGACCAGCAGCGTCATGAGACGCGGGTGACGCTCAGCAACGTGGAAGTGGGTGGCTCCTACCCCGACAGCCTGTTCGAGTTCGTCGATCCCAAGTTCTTCCAGAACAACATCAATCGATAGAATGACCCTCTTTCCGGTTCAGGAATTAGGTCAGTGTTGCAGACGCATAAAAAACTGGTCCAAACTTCCAACATGAAGCCGCTGGTGGGTATCTCTTGTTGCAGGAAGGCGTTCGGCACCTACGGGATGGTGAACCATGCCGCATCCGACACCTACGTGCGGGCTGTGGACGAGGTTGTCGAAGGCGTTTCGGTCTTGTTGCCGGCGAATGGCGACGCTGCCGACATCGATACACTGCTCGCCCGGCTGGACGGCCTGATCCTGACGGGTAGCCGGTCGAACGTGCAGCCCAGTTTATATGGCGGCCCCGCGCATGCCGAGGGCACGCCGGAGGACGTTCAGCGCGACACTGTCACCCTGCCGCTGATCCGTGCCGCCATCGCCCGCGGCATCCCGGTGCTGGCGATATGCCGGGGCCTGCAGGAGATGAACGTGGCGCTGGGCGGCACGCTGCACCAGCGACTGCAGGACCTGCCGGGCCGGATGGACCATTCGACGCCGCTGCATCCGGACGCGCGGGTGCGGACCGGCAAGGCGCACAGCGTCCGGCTTTCCCCGGGATGCTGGCTGCATCGGGTGAGCAACCAGGCGGAGCTTTCTGTCAACTCGCTGCACAACCAGGGCATCGACCGCCTGGCCCCGGGGCTGGTGGCCGAAGGGGTCGCGCCTGACGGCACGATCGAGGCCATTCGCCATGCCTCCTCGCCGGCGCTTGCGGTCGGTGTGCAATGGCATCCGGAATACGATTTCGCAACCGACGCCGTGTCGCGGTCGATCTTCGCCGCGTTCGGCGACGCCATGCGGGTTCGCGGGGCGAAGATGGCCGCGGACTGATGCCGTCGGCGCGACGGGCCGGGCCGGGGGACCTTGCCCTCGTCGAGGCCATCACGGCCAGCGCCTATGCCGAGTATGCCGTGGTGCTGGACCGCGTGCCGTTTCCTGTCACCGAGGATTACGCCCCGCGCATCGCCGCGGGCGAGGTCTGGCTGGTTTCGCAGGACGGCGTGGACCTCGGCGCGTTGGTTCTGGAGACCGCGGCCGATCACATCCTGATCTTCAGCATCGCCGTGCTGCCCGCGGCGAAGGGCGCTGGCGCCATCTCGCAGCGAGGGGCGCAGTCATGATGGCGGCCTAGTCGATATCGCGGGGGCGGGGGCGTTTGTCGGCCAAGGGCCCGTCGCCGGCGCTTTCAACGACCGGGGCTTGACCGCCCACTTCCGGCCGCCGCGCCGCAATGCCGCGTGGGTCGATCACCATGCGGCCGCCGCGTGCGCGTTCCTCACTGCACTTGCCGGCATCGACCTGGACGCCTTTATCCGTTCTTAGGACGCCGTCGGCCTGTTTGATGCGGCCGGCCGCACGATGTTGTGGAATTGGACATTCCTGTCGTTCTTTCAACCGCAGCGACCCGCTGACGGTAAGCATCGGAGTTGTCTTGGCACAGGGTGGTGGCAGTCCGCCCACGGCGGATGATCGGTGCGGCCGAGGGGGCATTGTATCGCGCGAAACGGGCGGGACGAAGCCGCACGCTGTCGGCGGGGTGAAGCCCGCCCGCCAGCGGTGCCCGGGAACCATGGTTTGTGTCCCTCAATGATCATATTCGGTTGATGAGGGTTGGGTCGAAGCTGTGGTCAATCGAACTTAAGCTGGTCTCACCTGGTCAGTCTTTCGGTCAGGGACCCGCCTATGCTACAGCCCGCAACAGGAAAGGGCCCTTCCATGAATGAACAGACACCTCCCATGAGCCTTGAGCGCTTCTTTTCGGCCCCCCTGGCCGAAACCGACCCGGAGCTGGCCGCCGCCATCGGTGCCGAACTGCGCCGTCAACAGGACGGGATCGAGCTGATCGCCAGCGAGAACGTCGTGAGTGCTGCAGTGCTGGAGGCGCAGGGCTCGGTGCTGACGAACAAGTATGCCGAGGGCTATCCGGGTCGGCGCTACTATGGCGGCTGCTTCGAGGTGGACAAGGCGGAGCAGCTTGCGATCGACCGGGCCAAGCTGCTGTTCGGGTGCGAATACGTGAACGTGCAGCCGCATTCGGGCGCGCAGGCGAACCAGGCGGTGTTCCTGGCGCTGATCCAGCCCGGCGACTGCATCCTGGGGATGTCTTTGGCGGCTGGTGGGCATTTGACGCATGGCGCCGCCCCGAACTTGTCGGGCAAGTGGTTCCGTGCGGTGCAATATGGCGTGCGCCAGGATAACGGGCTGCTGGACTACGACCAGCTGGAGAGCCTGGCCCGGTCCGAGCGGCCGAAGCTGATCATTGCGGGCGGCAGCGCCTATCCCCGCACCATCGACTTCGCGCGCATCCGCAAGGTGGCCGACGAGGTTGGTGCGTTCTTCATGGTGGACATGGCCCATTTTTCGGGGTTGGTCGCGGCCGGCGTCTACCCCAGCCCGGTGCCGCATGCCCATGTCACCACGACCACGACGCACAAGACCCTGCGCGGTCCGCGCGGCGGAATGATCATCAGCAACGACCTGGATCTCGGCAAGAAGTTCAACAGCGCTGTCTTTCCGGGGCTGCAGGGTGGGCCGCTGATGCATGTGATCGCCGGCAAGGCGGCGGCGTTCGGCGAGGCGTTGCGGCCGGAGTTCAAGCTGTATCAGAGGGCGGTTGTGGACAATGCCCGGATGTTGGCGGAAACGCTGATGGAGCAGGGCTGCGACATCGTGACGGGCGGCACCGACAGCCATCTGATGCTGGTGGATCTGCGGCCGAAGAACACGACCGGCAAGGCCGCCGAAGCCAGCCTGGAGCGGGCGCATATCACGACCAACAAGAACGCCATCCCGTTCGATCCGGCCAAGCCCGCGGTCACATCGGGCATCCGTCTCGGCAGCCCGGCGGCGACGTCGCGCGGCTTTGGGCTCGCCGAGTTCCGCGAGGTCGGGCTGATGATCAACGCCGTGCTGGAAGGCATGCAGAAATCCAACAGCGACGATGGCAACACCGCCGTCGAGCAGGCGATCGGTGAACAAGTGAAGGCACTTTGTGCCCGCTTCCCCATGTATCAAGGGTCCAACCTGACCCGCTGAATGAGGCTGCGGAGCGGTCTGCGGCTCTTTGGCGCGTTACCCTGCTAGCCCCTCCCTTTCAGGGAGGGGGACTGTTCGGCCATTGAAAAGCACAACCCGATGAGATGCCCGTTCTGCGGCCATGAAGACACGCAGGTCAAAGACAGCCGGCCGAGCGATGACGGCTCCAACATCCGCCGGCGCCGGCAATGCACGGGCTGCAACCAGCGCTTCACCACGATTGAGCGGGTTCAGCTCCGTGAGTTGACGGTGATGAAGGCCGACGGGCGGCGCGTGCCGTTCGATCGGGACAAGCTTTCGCGCTCGATCCGCGTGGCGCTGCGCAAGCGTCCGGTCGAGGAGGCGCGGATCGAGCAGATCGTCAACGGGATCGTGCGCCAGTTGGAGGCGTCGGGTGAGAGCGATATTCCGAGCAAGCAGCTCGGCGAGGCCGTGATGGAGGTGCTGCGCGACGTGGATGCGGTAGCCTATGTGCGGTTCGCCAGCGTGTATCGCGACTTCCGTGGGGCCAGAGACTTCGAGGACTTCCTGGGGTCGCTGGATGAAGCCGGAGAAAGCTGACCTCGGCCATATGCGGGCGGCGCTGGCGTTGGGGCGCCGGGGGCTGGGGAGCACCTGGCCGAACCCCAGCGTCGGCTGCGTCATCGTGCGCGACGGGGGCGTTGTGGGGCGGGGGACGACGCAGCCGGGTGGGCGGCCGCATGCCGAGGTGATGGCGCTGATGGCGGCCGGCCCCAATGCGCGCGGTGCCACGGCCTATGTGACGCTGGAGCCTTGCAGCCACCACGGCCGGACGCCGCCCTGTGCGGACGCGCTGGTCGCCGCCGGCATCGCCAGGGTGGTTGTGGCCTGCGGCGACCCGGACAAGCGGGTGAACGGCGCGGGCGTGGCCCGGCTGCGGGGCGCTGGCATCGCCGTGACGACAGGCGTGCTTGCGGCCGAGGCGGAGCACGACCAGGCCGGGTTCCTGACGCGGGTTCGCCACGGCCGGCCGATGGTGACGCTGAAGCTCGCGTCCACGCTCGACGGTCGCATCGCGACGGCTGGTGGGGAGAGCCAGTGGATCACCGGTCCCGAGGCGCGCCGGGCCGCCCACGCGCTGCGTGGTGCGCATGACGCCGTGCTTGCCGGCGTCGGCACCGTCCTGGCCGACGACCCGGCGCTGACCTGCCGCATCCCGGGCTTCCGCCGCAATCCGGACATGCGGGTGGTGCTGGATGCGCATCTGCGCACGCCGCTGACCGCGCGCGTGGTGGCCACAGCGCGGGAAACCCCCACCTGGATCGTGCATGGCAGCGACGCCGACCCGGCCCGGCGAGCCGCCATGTCGAATGCCGGCGTGCGCCTGTTGCCGGTCCGCGTCGGTCCGATCGGGGTCGACATCCAGGATGCGCTCGCCGCACTCGGCGCTGCGGGGCTCACTCGGGTGTTGGTGGAGGGTGGCGCCTCGGTTGCGGCGTCGTTGTTGCGGGCCGGACTCGTGGACCGGATCGCGTGGTTCCACGCCCCGGCGGTGATGGGCGGCGACGGCTTGCCGGGCGTGCAGCCGTTCGGCGTGGCGGCGCTTGATGGCATGCCCCGCTTCCGTGCCACCGCGGTAAGCGTGCTGGGGGCAGACCTGTTGACGGAGCTGGAGCGCAGCTAGGCCCTAAAGGAACGGCCTCAGGCTTCTTTCCAGCAGTGTGCCGAGCAGATCCGTGTTGTAGCCGCCTTCCTGGATGACCGCGGTGGGCAGCCGCAGGGCGGCGATCGCGGTCGCCGCCTGTTCGAACCCGTCAGCAGTCACCTGCAGGAATCCCAACGGCTCGTGCTCGCTTGCATCGAACCCGAGGCTTAGTACCAGCGCGTCGGCGCCGAACGCCTTGATGGCGGCCAAGCCGTTGGTCAACGCTTCAAGCCACGGGTCGTCTCCGGAGCCGCGTGGCAGGGGCATGTTCAGGTTGAGGCCCGCGCCGGGCCCGGCGCCCCGCTCTGTGGCGTGACCTACGTACCAGGGATAGTAGCCCTCGGGGTTGCCGTGGATCGAGATGAACAGCACGTCCGGACGTTGCCAGAAGATACCCTGCGTGCCGTTACCATGATGGCTGTCGATGTCCAGGACGGCGACGCGCGCGGCCCCGCGGGCGCGCAGTCGCTCGGCGGCGATGGCTGCGTTGTTGAGGTAGCAATGGCCGCCGGCGCGGGCGGCGTAGGCGTGGTGGCCGGGGGGCCGGGCCAGGGCGTAGGCGTGGCGTCCGGCGGCGGCCTCGTCTGCGGCGGCGATCGCCCCGGCAGCGGCGGCGATGGCGGCGGGCCAGGTCTCGGCGGCGATCGGGCATGACGTGTCGGCGGTGAACCAGCCGAGCTGCCCAATTACGGTCGGGCCCGGGCGGGCGCCGTTCGCCAGCATTTCGGGCGAGGGATGGACGTTCGGCACGAGCTCCGGCCCTTTCTCGGGGAGTGCGTTCCAGGCGGCCGGGCTGTCGCGGAGGAAGGCGAGGTAGGCGGGATCATGGACCGCGGCGACCGCCGCCATGTCGGCCGGCGGTGGCGCCTGGGTGACCAGGCCCAGGGCGCGGACGCCTTCGAGGAGCGAGGTTGCGCGCGCGGGTATGTCGAAGTTGGCGCGCACCAGGCCACGCTGGAGAAAGAAGTGCGGCGCGTGCGTCATCTGCACGTCGTCCCAGAACACTTTCATAGGTTTGGCATATGGCTGGCATCCGGCACTGTTCTTGCTAACCTTCGACGCTATGCAGGGTGGCATCGCTTGTCCACCGCTCCACTCCGGGGGTTCCAATGGATCGTTCGCACGGGCTTTCACGACGCAGCCTCATTGCCGCAACCGCGCTGGGCGGGTTGGCGCCACAGCTGATGACGCTGGACGAGGCGCGGGCGCAGGGTATCACGCCGAAGCGCGGCGGCACGTTGAACGCGCTGCTGACGCCGGAGCCGCCGGTGCTGATCATGGGTGTGAACAACCAGGGCCCGACCCTGATGGCGGCCAGCAAGATCTTTCAGGGGCTGATCAAGTATTCGGCGACGTTGGAGCCGCTGCCTGAGCTTGCGAAAAGCTGGGAGCTGTCGGACGACAAGAGGACCTATACGTTCCATCTGCAGGAGGGTGTCACCTTCCACGACGGCAAGCCGTTCACCGCCGACGACGTCATCTTCTCGATCATGAAGTTCCACATGGACCTCGCGCCCCGCGCGCGCGGCGTGTTCCTGAAGATCAAGGAGGCGACGGCGCCCGATCCGTTGACGGTGAAGCTGACGCTGGACACGCCGTTCGAGCCGTTCCTGCTGATGTTCGACAGCACCACCTGCTGCATGGTTCCGAAGCACCTGTATGAGGGCACCGACCTGCGCAACGCGCCTGCGAACCAGCGGCCCACCGGCACCGGGCCGTTCCAGTTCGTCGAATGGCAGCGCGGCAGCTTCATTCGTATGAAGCGCTACGAAGGGTATTGGAAGAAGGGGCAGCCGTATCTGGACGAAATCATCTACCGCATCGTGCCCGACAGCCAGAGCCGCGGGATCGCGTTGCAGTCGGGCCAGGTGCAGCTGACGTCTGCCAGCGATATCGAGCCGTTCGACGTGCCGCGGTTCCAGGCGATGCCGAACCTGGCGGTCTCCACGAAGGGGTGGGAGATGTTTTCGCCGTTGATGTGGCTGGAGCTGAACCACCGTGTGAAGCCGCTCGACGACGTCCGCGTCCGGACCGCCATCAGCCATGCGATCGACCGCGACTTTCTCTTGCGCCGTCTCTGGTTCGGCGTCGGCAAGACCGCGACGGGCCCCATCGCGTCGACGACGAAGTTCTACGACCCTGCCAGCAAGCTTCCTGCTTTCGACCCCAAGAAGGCTGCCGCTCTGCTGGATGAGGCCGGGCTGAAGCCGGACAGCAACGGGGTGCGGTTCAAGTTACGGCACCTGACGCTGCCTTATGGCGAGGTTTGGTCGCGGCTTGCCGAATACATGCGCACGTCGCTGAAGAACGTCGGCATCGAGGTGACGTTGGAAAGCACCGACGCCGGCGGCTGGGCCCGCCGGATCGCGGATTGGGACTACGACACCTCTGTCAACTTCCTCTATCAGTTCGGGGATCCGACCTTGGGCGTGGAGCGCACGTACGTATCGACCAACATCCAGAAGGTGACCTTCACGAACACCGGCGGCTACAAGAACCCGAAGGTGGACGAGCTTTTCGCCACCGCACGCAACGACGCCGACCCCAAGGTGCGACAGACGGCGTTCAGCGACGTCCAGAAGCTGCTGATCGCGGAGATGCCGCAGATCTGGCTGCTGGAGATGTCGTTTCCGACGATCATGGACAAGAAGCTGCACAACATCATCCAGCTCAGCACGGGCGTGCACGCGTGCTTCGACGACGTGTTCATTGCGTAGAAACAGCGAAAGCCCTCTGCGTCGGCAACGTCCGCTGGACCTGCCGAAGTTCAGGCGCCAGATGCCATTGGGCCCATCCATCCTCGACTTTGCAGCGGTTGCTGTGCGGCTGGCCGTCGAGATCGACGGAGAAAGGCACCACGTGGGGGATGGCGCTCGACGCGACGCGACCGGAGACGCGTTTCTGACGGCGCAAGGCTGGCGGGTGTTGGGGGTGCTCAATGCCGACGTTTTGGACAACATGGATGGGGTGGATAGCGTTATCGCTGATGCTGTGGGGATGGTCCCTCATCCTGGCTCTCTGTCCGGGGGAGGGGGGGAAGGCAGATGACCCTCCTGCGCTTCCTGATGCTTCGTGTGTTCAAGATGGCCGCGGTCGTGCTTGCCATCGTCGTCATCAACTTCCTGCTGATCCACGCCGCCCCTGGGGACCCTGCCAGCGTCATCGCGGGGCAGTCGGGCGCCGCCGACCCGCTGTTCATCGCGCAGCTCCGCAAGCAGTTTGGCCTTGACCAGCCGCTGCACGTTCAGCTTTGGCTTTATGTCAAAGGGATCCTCCAGCTTGACCTCGGCATGTCCCATCGCCAGGGCCGGCCTGTTGCAGCCCTGATCCTGGAGCGCCTGCCCGCCACTTTGCTGCTGACTGGGACTGCGTTCGGCTTCGCGCTGGCTGCGGGCATCGCGCTTGGGGCTGCGGCGGCGCGCCGGGTTGGGCGGCTTGCGGATTCCATGATCACCGTGCTGGCACTGGGGTTCTACGCCACGCCTATTTTCTGGGTCGGTCTGATGCTGGTGCTGGTGTTCTCCGTCTGGCTCGACTGGCTGCCGTCGTTCGGGATGGGCACGGTGGGGGCGGACCTGCACGGGCTTGCCGCCGTCCTCGACGTCGTTCCATACCTGATCCTGCCGTCGCTTACGCTGGGCCTGTTCTACATGGCGGTCTATGCGCGGTTGACCCGCGCCTCCATGCTCGAAGTCGCCGACCAGGACTTCGTCCGCACCGCCCGGGCGAAGGGCGTGGGCGAGGGACGCATCCTGCGTCGCCACATCCTGCGCAACGCCCTGCTTCCGGTCATCACCTATGCCGGCATCCAGGCCGGGCAGCTGATCGGGGGATCGATCCTGGTCGAGACCGTGTTCGCCTGGCCCGGCATCGGGCGGCTGGCGTTCGAGGCGCTGTTGGCCCGGGACTACCAGGTCCTACTTGGGGTGTTCCTTTGTACCTCCGTCCTTGTTGTGCTGTTCAACCTGGCGACCGACCTCGTCTACCGCCTGGCGGACCCGCGGATGGAGCTGTCATGAGAGCCTTTCTCTGCAACCGGGGCGCCGCCGCGGGGCTCGTGCTGCTTCTGCTGGTCGGCGTCATCGCCGCGGCAGCCCCGCTGCTGTTCCCGTTCTCCCCATGGGACATGCAGGGCGCACCTTTCGCGGCGCCGGGCGAGGACGGGTTCCTGCTCGGCTCCGACAGCCTTGGCCGCGACGTGGCTGCCGGCATTGCTTATGGCGCCTATGTGTCGCTGCTGGTGGGCGCCGTCTCGACGGTCGCGGCGCTTGCGTTCGGCGTCGTGCTGGGCGCGCTTGCGGGTTATTGCGGCGGCTGGGTCGATGACGCGGCGATGCGCTTCACCGAGCTGTTCCAGACCGTGCCCGGCTTCGTGCTGGCCGTCGTGATCGTGGCGATCTTCACGCCCAGCCTTACCAGCATCGTCTTCGCCATTGCCGTCGTCTCCTGGCCGCCCGTCGCCCGCGTGGTCCGCGCCGAGTT
>JAYVEG010000262.1:0-2927 GCA_043748985.1 Rhodospirillales bacterium | reverse complement strand
GGCTCGGTCTGGCCGTCGATATCGTGCTGCCGTTCGGCTGGCGGACCTTCAACATCCCCTCGGGCTCCATGACGCCCACGTTGATGGTCGGCGACTTCCTGCTGGCCGACACGCGCGCGGCCTATACGCCCACCCGCGGCGACGTCGTCATCTTCAGCCATGACGACGTCGACTACGTGAAGCGCATCATCGCCCTGCCCGGCGACCGCATCGCCATGGCGGATGGCGTTCCCGTCCTGAACGGCACCCCGCTGGCGCAGACGCCGGACGGCGAGTTCGTCGTGCCCGAGCCCATGAGCTTCGGTACGAAGACCCGGCGCCTCATCGAGACGCTGCCCGGCGGGCCCAGCTATCCGGTCCTGCAGCTCCCGTCCGGTTCGTTCCGATCGATGCCGGAGATGACCGTCCCCGCGGGCAAGCTGTTCATGCTCGGCGACCACCGCGACAACAGCATGGACAGCCGCTCCGCGATCGGCACGGTTGCCATCGACGCCGTGATCGGCCCGGCCCGCACACTGTACTGGTCGCGCGACCAGTCCCGCATCCTGACGACGGTGCGTTAGGCCGCGACCGCCACCCGCACGCCGTCCAGTGCCTGGCCCAGATCGGCCAGGATGTCATCGATATGCTCGATCCCCACGCTGAGGCGCACGTAGCCGGGGCTCACGCCCGTTGCCATCTGCTCCTCAGCCGCCAGCTGGCTGTGCGTCGTGCTGGCCGGGTGGATGGCGAGCGTGCGGGAGTCCCCGATGTTGGCGACGTGATAGACCATCTGCAGCCGGTCGATGAAGGCCCGCCCGGCATCGGCACCGCCGGCCAGCTCGAACCCCACCAGGCCGCCATGGCCGCGGGTCATGTATTGCGCCGTGCGCGCTGCCGCCTGGCCGGTGTGGTGGGCGGGGTGGATGACGCGCGCGACCTCCGGCCGCTTGGCCAGCCAATCCGCGACGATGGTGGCGTTGCGGCTGTGCTCGCGCATCCGCAACGGTAGGGTTTCGATGCCTTGCAACGTCAGGAACGCGTTGAACGGGCTCTGCGACGGCCCGAGGTCGCGCAGCAGCGTTACCCGCAGCTTCAGCGCATAGGCAACCGGGCCCAACGGCTTCGCGGCCTCCACCCAGACGGCGCCGTGATAGGACGGGTCTGGCCGGTGCATCGCCGGCTGGCGTGCCTTGTGCGCCGCCCAGTCGAATGTGCCGCCATCGACGATGATCCCGCCGATGCTGGTCCCATGACCGCCCATGTACTTCGTCGTGGAGTGCACGACCACCGCCGCGCCATGGTCGAACGGCCGCACCAGCAAGGGCGCCGCCGTGTTGTCCATGATCAACGGGATGCCGAAGCGCTTGCCGATGGCCGCAACCTCCGCGATGGGGAACACCTCCAGCTTCGGGTTCGGCAGCGTCTCCGCGTAGTACGCCCGCGTGCGATCGTCGGTGGCGCGCGCGAAGGCCTCGGGGTCGGCCGGGTCCACGAAACGCACCTCAATGCCCATGTCGCGGAAGGTGTTGGCGAACAGGTTGTAGGTGCCGCCATATAGATTGGTGGAGCTGATGATGTTGTCGCCCGCGACAGCCAGGTTCTGCACCGCCAGCGCCGAGGCCGCCTGGCCCGAAGCCACCGCCACGGCCGCCACCCCGCCCTCCAGCGCCGCCACGCGCTTTTCAAGCACGTCCGTCGTCGGGTTCATGATGCGGGTGTAGATGTTCCCGAGTTCCTGCAGCGCAAACAGGCGTGAGGCGTGGGCGCTGTCCGCGAACTGGAAGCTGGTCGTCTGATAGATCGGCACCGCGACGCTGGTGGTGGCCGGGTCGCTGCGCCAGCCGGCGTGGAGCGCGATTGTTTCGGGGTGGCGGCTGTCCATGGCGATGTCTCCCGTATTTTGCGGGGACCCTACATCCACGCGCCGGCCACTGGCCAGCGGCTATGAAGTGCAGCACATGTCGGGACCGTAACTGGACACCGCGCGCGCCATGCCCATCATGATGGAATGCCATCCGGGGAACCCATGTGCGCAACCGTCTGACCGCCCTCGCCTTCGCACTCCTCATCCCTGTCGCGGCCCTTGCAGCGGACCCCGTTGCCATCCCACCCCCCACGCCGCTGCCGCCCACCGCACCCGCACCCACGGCCCAGCCCGGCACCTCCGGTGTTGCCGGCACGCCCGCCGCCGTGCTGCGCGAGACCCTGCCCAACGGCCTGCGCGTCGTCGTCGTGCCGGACCGGCTGGCGCCGGTCGTCAGTACGCAGCTTGTCTATCTCGCAGGGTCCAACGACGCCCCGCCCGGCTTTCCCGGCACGGCTCACGCGCTGGAGCACATGATGTTCCGCGGCGCCCAGGGCCTCGACAAGGATCAGCTGTTCGAGCTCGGCGCCCTGCTCGGTGGCCTCTACAACGCCAGCACCGAGGAGACCGTGACCACCTACACCTATACCGTGCCCGCCACCGACCTCGGCCTCGTGCTGCGCGTCGAGGCACTGCGTATGACCGGCGCCACCATCGATCAGCCCGGCTGGGAGCAGGAGCGCGGCGCCATCGAGCAGGAGGTCTCGCGCGACCTCTCGATGCCCACCTACAACCTGTATTCCGAGATCCAGGCCGCGTTGTTCGCCGGCTCGCAGTATGAGAACGACGCCCTGGGCAGCCGCCCCAGCTTCGACAAGACCGACGCGGCCCTGCTGCGCCGCTTCTATGAAACCTGGTATGCCCCCAACAACGCCATCTTGGTGATCGCCGGTGACGTCGATCCGGCCCAGGCGATGGCCCAGGCCCGCACCGCCTTCGCGCCCTTGCAGCGTCGCGACGTGCCCGCGCACGCCGCCGTCACGTTGCCGGCGCTGCAGCCGAAGACGCTGGAAATCCAGTCAAACCTGTCGGTCGGCATCGCCGCCCTCGCGCTGCGCATGCCAGGGTTCAACGCGCCCGA
>JAYVEG010000261.1:0-9702 GCA_043748985.1 Rhodospirillales bacterium | reverse complement strand
GGATGTCGCCCGTTGTGCTGGGCCTCACGCTCGCGGCGCCGCTTGCTGACTTCACCAGCCGCCGCAGCGCCGGCCGCGCGCTGCGCCGCATGGGGTTGCTGCAAACGCCGGAGGAGACCTTTCCACCCCGCGTGCTGACCGACGTCCAGCATCTGCAGCCCGGCCTGATGCAGCCCGAGGTCGCCGCCATCGATCGCCTCCTGTCCGACCCGGGCCTGATGGCGGCCCACCGCGCCATGCTGCCGCCCCCACGCCGCTGCGGTGAACCCTTCGATCCGGCCCTGCTCATGGGCTTGGCCAAACTGTCCGATCGCGACAGCCTGCCGGGGCCCGCCGACCTAACCCGCGCCGAGCGCGCCGCACTGCTCGGAGATGCCGTGGCGCTGGATCGTCTGGAGGCCGTCGCACCGGTCACGCTGCCCGGCCACGCCGGAATCCGGGCCGCCGAGTAGGGAAACGTGCTCCTTTCATTCCATCGCAAACGGGCCAATACTGACCTGACGGGAGACAACGAAATGACCCAGACGACCAGGCGGGCGCTGCTGTCTGCGACGGCCCTGTTCGCCCTGATGGGCACATCGGCCGCCCGCATCGTCACCGACGTGCTGCCCTGGGTGCCGAACGAGGCCTATCCGCCCACGCCCGCCGGCGCCGGGCCGTTGCGGTTCCTGACCGCGGAGGAGGCAGCAACTCTCGACGCGATCCTCGCCCGCCTGATCCCCGCCGACGACCTCGGCCCCGGCGCCAAGGAAACCGGCGGTACGTTGTTCATCGACCGCCAGATCGCCGGCCCCTATGGCGGCCACGACTGGCTGTATATGCTGGGCCCCTTCCCGAACGACCCGCTGCCGACCCAGGGTCTGCAATCGGCGCTGACGCCGCGCCAGCAATACCGCCAGGGGCTCGCCGCGCTGGCCACCTACTGCAAGGCCACCTACGCCGGGAAGCTATTCCAGCAACTGCCGCCCGACGAGCAGGACAAGCTGCTCTCGGGCCTGGAAACGGGAACGGTCGCTCTGCAGGGCGCCAACGCCCGCGGCCTGTTCGGCGCCATCCTGGCCAACGCCATCGAGGGCTTCTTCGCCGACCCGATCTACGGCGGCAACCAGGGCATGGCCGGCTGGAAGCTCGTCGGCTTCCCGGGCACGCGCTACGACCTCCGCGATGTCATGGCCGCCCCCAACCAGCCCTACACGCTGCCGCCTGTCGGCATCCAGGGCCGTCCCGCCTGGAACCGCGCATGAAAAAGCTGCCCCGCAAGGACGTCGTCATCGTCGGTCTCGGTTGGACCGGCTCCATCCTGGCGCTCGAACTCGCCCGCTCGGGGCTCGAGGTCGTGGCACTCGAACGCGGACCCTGGCGTGACACCGCCGCCGACTTCAACATCGGCACCGCCGCCGACGAGCTGCGCTACGGCGTCCGGCAGGAGCTGTTCCTCCGCCCCGCGCAGGAAACCCTCACCATGCGAAACACGCCGGACCAGCGTGCCCTGCCGATCCGCCGCTGGGGCAGCTTCCTGCCCGGCAACGGCGTCGGCGGCGCCGGGGTCCATTGGAACGGGCAGACCTGGCGCTTCCTGCCGGCCGATTTCGTCAAACGGTCCCAGACCATCGAACGCTACGGCGAGGCAGCGCTGCCCGAGGGCAACTCCATCCAGGACTGGGGCGTCAGCTACAACGAGCTCGAGCCCTATTACGACCAGTTCGAATACACCTGCGGCATCTCCGGCAGGGCCGGCAACATCGCGGGCACCATCCAGCCCGGCGGCAATCCCTTCGAAGGCGCCCGCAAACGCGACTACCCCACCGGCCCCATGACCCAGGGCTACGCCCAAAGCCTGTTCACCAAGGCCGCCACCGAGCGCGGCCTGCACCCCTTTCCCCGCCCGTCCGCCAACCTGTCCGCCGCCTGGACCAACCCGTATGGCTGTACCCTCGGCCCCTGCACCTACTGCGGCTTCTGCGAGCGCTTCGGCTGCGCCAACTACTCCAAATCCAGCCCGCAGACCTGCGTCCTGCCAGCCCTGGTGCGCGAACCCGGCTTCGAGGCCCGCACCGAATGCGAAGTCACCCGCGTGCTGCTGACACCCGACAAGAAGCGCGCAACAGGCGTCGTCTACGTCGACGCACAGGGCCAGGAATGGGAGCAGCCCGCCGACCTCGTGCTGCTCTGCGCCTATGGCCTTTTCAACGTCCGCCTCATGCTGCTCTCCGGCATCGGCCAGCCCTACGACCGCGACCGCAACGAGGGCGTCGTCGGGCGCAACTACGCCTACCAGACGGGCTCGGGCTCGACGGCGTACTTCGACAAGGCCAACTTCAACCCGTTCGCAGCAGCCGGGTCGTTGGGCGTGGCAGCCGACGACTTCAACAGCGACAACTTCGACCACGCTCCCGTCGGCTTCGTAGGCGGCGCCAGCATCACCAGCGCCTACACCAACGGCCGCCCCATCCAGTATCACCCCGTGCCGCCCGGCACGCCCGCCTGGGGCGGCAACTGGAAGAAGGCGGTCCACGACACCTACCAGAAGGTCACCAGCGTCGGTGCCCAGGGCAGCGTCATGAGCTACCGCGACAACTTCCTGGACCTCGATCCCACCTACAAGGACCGCCTCGGCCGCCCCCTGCTCCGCATGACCTTCGACTACAAGCCGAACGAGCAGAAGATGGCCAACTGGATGGCCGACCGCTGCGACGAGATCGCGAAGGCGATGGGCGCCAACCGCACGACCGTAAACCGCCTGGGCGTGCCGTGGAACGTGGTGCCTTATCAGACCACGCACAACACCGGCGGCGCCATCATGGGCACGGACCCGAAGACCTCCGCGCTCAACCGCTATCTGCAAAGCTGGGACGTGCCCAACGTGTTCAGCGTTGGCGCCCACGCCTTTCCGCAGAACGCCGGCTACAACCCGACCGGCACCGTCGGTGCACTGACCTACTGGGCGCTGCACGCGATCAAGACCCAATACCTCAAAACCCCGGGCCCGTTGGTGCCGCTATGAAAAGCCCTCCGCTGTTGCGACAGGGCTGGGTGAGGGGCCTGGCCACATGCGCCGCCCTTCTCCTCGGAATAACCGGCGCCAAAGCCGAACCCGACAACTACGTCCAGATCGAGCAGGGCAGACAGCTCACCACCGCCGGTGACTGCATCGCCTGCCACACCGCCCCCAACGGCACGCCCTTCGCCGGCGGCCGCGGCATCTCGACCCCGTTCGGCGTCATCTACAGCGCCAACCTGACACCCGATCTCGAGACCGGCCTGGCCGGCTGGTCCGAGGCGGAGTTCCACCAGGCCATGACCCAGGGCATCCGCCGCGGCGGCGCACACCTCTACCCAGCATTCCCCTACCCCTTCTACACGAAGATCAGCCGCGACGATTCCGACGCCATCTTCGCATTCCTCCGCGCGCTCCCCGCGACTTCGAACCGCGTGAACCGCAGCAGCCTGCCGTTCCCGTTCAGCATCCGTGCAGCGATGATCGGGTGGAACGCGATCAACTTCACGCCGGGCAAGTTCGAGCCGGACCCGGGCCGCACCCCCGAATTCAACCGCGGCGCCTACCTCGTCGAAGGCCTTGGCCATTGCGGCGCCTGCCACACCCCCATGAACGCCATCGGCGGCAGCAAGTCATCCCAAGCCTATCAGGGGAACATGATCCAGGACTGGTGGGCCCCCGCTCTCACCAACGATCAGCGCACCGGCCTCGGCGCCTGGTCGGTCAACGACGTCGTCGAGTATTTGCGCACCGGCCGCAACGCGCGCACCGCCGCCAGCGGGCCGATGGCGGAGGTGGTGCAGTATTCCACCGCCCTCATGCCCGTGGACGACCTTAAGGCCATGGCGACCTACCTGAAGGAACGCGAGAACCCATCAACCCCGGTGCCCGCCCCGCTGCCTTCATCCGACGCAACCGTCCAGGCGGGTGCCGCCATCTACGCCGACACCTGCTCCGCCTGCCACGCCCGCACCGGCGAAGGCATCCCCCGCCTGTTCCCGCGCCTGGCCGGCAACGCCATGGTCCAGCAATCCGACCCCGCCGGACTCGCCCGCATCGTCCTGGGCGGCGGCCGAGCGGCCGTCACCGCCGTCGCCCCAACCTCCCCCGCCATGCCCGCACTCGGCTGGCGGCTTGACGATACGCAGACGGCCGCAGTGCTCACCTACATCCGAAATGCGTGGGGCAATGTCGCATCTCCCGTGAGCGCCGGGGACGTGGCGCACATGCGCCAGGTCCTGGCCCGGCCCTGACCCACAGGATGGGTGCAACCCATCACCTTCGCCTTGTCTTCATGACGTGATGGTTGCACCCATCCTACTCAAGCCACCACCACCGCCGCGCCGCCACCCCGGCCCACACCGCCTCGACCAACCCGAACGGCCACGCCCCCTGCAAAAACCCATAGGCCGACCCCGCCACACACGCGCCCGCGAACGCCAGCACCCAGCCGGGCCCCCGCGCCTCGTTCGCATACGTGATCAGCATCGCACTCACCGCCACCAGCCCGAACAGCGTCAGCCCGTCCACGGCACTTCCCTTCCTGCCGATCCCATCGCACCATACCCCGCAACAGGGAGCCTCCATACATGGCCAAGCGCGGCATGCAGTTCGGCATCTTCCTCGCACCGTTCCATCGGCGCGGCGACAATCCCACCCTGGCCATCGCCCGCGACATCGAAATGCTCGAGCACCTCGACCGCCTCGGCTACGACGAAGCCTGGATCGGCGAGCACCACTCCGCCGGCTGGGAAGTCATCGCCTCCCCCGAACTCATCATCGCCGCCGCCGCCGAGCGCACGAAGCACATCCGCCTCGGCTCCGGCGTCACCAGCCTCCCCTACCACCACCCCTTCCTGGTGGCGCAGCGCTTCGTGCAGCTCGATCACATGACCCGCGGCCGCGCCATGCTCGGCTGCGGCCCCGGCGCCCTCGTCTCCGACGCCTACATGCTCGGCATCGACGCCAGCACCCAGCGCCGCCGCATGGACGAGAGCCTCGAAGCCATCATGGCCCTGCTCCGCTGCGAGGAGCCTGTCACCCGCAAGACCGACTGGTTCGAAATGCGCGAGGCCCGCCTCCACCTCCGCCCCTACAGCGACCCGCACTTCCCCATCGCGGTCGCCAGCACCCTCACCCCGTCCGGCCCGACCGTCGCCGGCAAGCACGGCGTGGGCATCCTGTCGCTGGGCGCCGGCATGCCGGGCGGGCCGCAGGCGATCGCCGGGCAATGGAAGATCGCCGAGGAAACCGCGCAAAAGTACGGCAAGACGATGGACCGCCGCAACTGGCGCATGGTGATGAACGTCCACGTCGCCGAAACCGACGAACAGGCCCTGGTCGACGTCCGCGCCGGCGAACGACTCGAAACCGTGAAGTATTTCGAGGACGCGCTCGGCCGGCCCCCGGGGCGGAGCGAAAATCCGCTGGTCGACGGCGTCGCCGCCGGCACGACGCTGGTGGGCTCGCCCGAGACCGTCACACGCGGCATCGAGAACCTGGTCGCCTGCAGCGGCGGCGGCTTCGGCGGCTTCATGTTCCGCGCCCATGACTGGGCCGACCGCGAGGCCACCTGGCGCAGCTACGAACTGTTCGCCCGCTGGGTCATGCCGCGGTTCCAGCAATCGCTCGATACCATCGAGGCCAGTTACGCCTGGTGCGTCGAGAACCGTAAGACGATCTTTGGCCCCAACGTCGATGCGCTCAAACAGGCCTTCACCGATAATGGTCGCGCGCTGCCCGACAACTGGGCGGCGCGGGCCACCGGCGCGCGCGACGTGCCGGCTGAATAGCAGCGCCTGTCCCCCGCCATGTCACACGCAACCCCGCATGCGATCACACTGCCGAACGGCTATCAGATCAGCGACGACCGCGCCCGCCTCGACATGGCCCATGTCCTCGCCGGCCTGGATACTTCCTACTGGGCCATCGGACGCTCGCACGACATCACGGTGCGATCCTGGGCGAACTGCCTGCCCTTCGGCATCTATGCCCCCACCGGCAGGCAGGTCGGCTTCGGCCGCCTGCTGACCGACTACGCCTTCCGCGCCCATCTCGGCGACGTCTTCATCGAGCCCGGCGCCCGCGGCCTCGGGCTGGGAAAGGCTCTGGTCGCCCACATCCTCGCGCACCCGGCCCTGGCCACGGTCGATAACTGGACCCTCACGACCGGCGATGCCCATGGCCTGTATGAACGCTACGGCTTCCGTGTCGCCGAGCGGGATGGCAAATGGATGACGATGCACCGCGGATAGCACGGCCCTCGCACAGCAGCGGCAGCCGGTGCATATGAAGGCCATGCATCGCCCCAGCACCGCCCACGCCGCCCTCGGCCCCGATTTCTACGACCTTGTCGATCCCGCCCGTTTCCCAGACCACATCCTGCGCCACCGCGATCAGCGCTGGGCCGCGAGGATCGGGCTCGACAGCCTGTCGGACGCCGAATGGATCGCCTATTTCGGCCGGTTCGAGCCGCTGCCCGGCTCCTTCCCCCGCCCGCTTGCGCTTCGCTACCACGGCCACCAGTTCCGCTCCTACAACCCCGAGCTCGGCGACGGCCGGGGCTTCCTGTTCGCGCAACTGCATGACCTGCAGGACGGCCGCCTGTTGGACCTCGGCACCAAGGGCTCCGGCACCACCCCCTGGTCCCGTGCCGGCGACGGCCGCCTGACGCTGAAAGGCGGCGTGCGCGAGGTGCTGGCCACCACGATGCTCGAAGCGCAGGGCGTTTACACCAGCAAGTCTCTCAGCCTCATCGAGACCGGCGAGGACCTGGTGCGTCACGACGAGCCCTCGCCCACCCGGGCCGCAGTGCTCGTGCGCCTCAGCCACTCCCACATCCGCATCGGCACGTTCCAGCGGTTCGCGGCGCTGGAGGAGCCCGAGAACATCCTGCGCCTGCTGGACCACACCATCCGCACCCACATGCCGCACCTCTGGCACGACGACGTCCCCACCCGTACGGCGGCATTCCTGGCCGAGGTGGCCGGCAACGTGGCCGTGCTCGGCGCGTCCTGGATGGCGGCCGGCTTCGTGCACGGGGTGCTCAACACCGACAACATCAACGTCACCGGCGAGAGCTTCGACTACGGCCCCTGGCGCTGGCTGCCGCATTACGACCCGGAATTCACGGCCGCCTATTTCGACCATGGCGGGTTGTACGCCTATGGCCGCCAGCCCGACACGCTGCTGTGGAACCTGGTGCGCCTGGCCGAGTGCCTGCTGCCGCTCGCCGACAAAACCGCGTTGCAGGCCGCGATCGAGACCTTCCCCCCCGCTTTCCACGCCGCCCTGGATGCCGCCGTGCTCCGCCGCCTCGGTCTTGCGACAGCCACGCCTGCCCAGGACCACGCCCTGGCCACGGCCTGGTGGGCCTGGTTGTCCGCGACGAAGACGCCCTTCGAGCAGGCCTTCTTCGACGTCCGCGCCGGGCGGCGGCCGCGCACGGAAGCCTTCGCACCGGTCCAGGACCTGCTCGACGCCTACAAGGCGCCAGAGGCGTCGGATGCCTATTTCGTCGCCGCCCACCCCTGCACGCTGCTGATCGACGAGGTCGAGGCGCTATGGGCACCGATCGCGGCGAACGACGATTGGTCCTTGTTCCAGGCCAAGCTCGCCCATATCGAGGCGATGCGCTTGGCCTATGCCTGATGGCTGCCATCGCCACGACCGTCGAAATCCTGTAAAGTGCCGAACCACTACCGATCGGGGCCATCATGCCGTCCAAGCCGAACTACAACTTCCAGCGCGCCGAGCGCGACCGCGCCAAGAAGGCCAAGAAGGAAGAAAAGCAAGCCGAGAAGAAGCAGGCCGCCGCCAGCGCCGCCGCCGGGCAGCACGAACCGCCGCCTGCCACGGAAGAAAAGCCGGAATAGCGTCATGGCTATGCGCGCCCGGTCGGCCAGCACCGTCGTGATGTTCGACGTCCTCTATGAGGACGGAACCCGAACCTCCAACCGCAAGGTGTTGAGCTCGGCCCTCGAAGGCCTCGACGGCGACGAGCCCGCCCAGGGCATCATCGAGGCCCAGGACCGCGAGATCGGCGCCGCGTCCGGCCGGCCCCGGCCAGGCATCACCAGCGTGTCCCGCTCGCCGATCAAGACCCCGGACGAGTTGGACCCGAAGGCGGCGAAGAAGCAGTCCAAGGCGCGTTAGCCAACAAGACCGTGTTCGGCTCGATCAGGGCCGAACACGGTCCTGGCGAGCTAATCCGGGGGATCGCTCCAACAACGCCAGCACGTCCACCGGTGATAACGGCAGCCGGTCGGTGCTCACGCCGAACGCCGACAGCGCATCCTCGACCGCTGACGCCACAGCCGCCCCCACCGGGATCACGCCGGCCTCGCCCACCCCCTTGATCCCCAGCGCATTCAGCGGCGACGGGCTTTCATGGTGCACGATCGTCACCTTCGGCATCTCGGTCGCCGTCACCAACAAATACTCCGCCACCGTCATCGTCAGCGGTTGCGCGTTCTCGTCGAATGCCATGAACTCGAACAACGCATTGCCAATACCATGCGCGATCCCGCCCATCAGCTGCCCCTCGACGATCCGCGGATGCAGCGCCCGGCCGCAATCATGCGCGAAGGCCAGGTGCACGATCCGGACGGCGCAGGTCTCGGTATCCACTTCAACCTCTGCCACGCAACTGCCGTTGGCATAGGCCATTGCGTCAATGACCACCTCCTCGCTCGCAGCCAGCGCCGGGCCGGACGACCCCGGCAGCACAAACCCGGCCTGGCCCGCCGCCGCGCGCGCCACCTGGCCCAGCGAAACGCCGCCGCCCGGCACGCCCACCACCTGCACCATCCCGCCGACGATCTCCAGGTCCCCGGCTGCCACCTCCAGCAACGCGCCGGCCACCTCCAGCACCTTCGCCCGCACCGCCAGCAGCAGGCACGCCCGCACCGCCCGCCCATCCAGCAGCACCGTGCAGGCCCCGCACGCCCCATGCTCGCAACCGAGATGCGTCCCCGTCAGCCCGAGATCATGCCGCAGCACATCGCCCAGCGTGCGCCGCACCGCGACCGTGACCGCGCGATCCTGCCCGTTCACCCGCATCGAGATGGCTCGCACCGATTCAGCCGACATGGGCACGCTCCCAGGCCAGGGTAAGCGCCCGCCACACCAGCGTCGCGGCCAGGCGACGGCGATACCACCCCGGCACCTGCGCGTCCTCCATCGGGTCCAACGCCTCGCAGCACGCCGCCGCCGCCGCAAAACCTTCAGCGCCGCCCGCCCCGCCCGCCAACAGCGCCTCGGCCGCATCCAGCCGCACCGGCACCGGCCCCACGCCGCCCAGCGTGATCGACGCACGGCCGATCCGGCCATCGCCAGCCTGCGCTCCCCGCGCGGCCCCACAATCTCCAACGTCGTGTCCAACGCCGTCGCCACCGTCACCAGCTCCGCTGCCGGGTCCAGGTGGCACAGCGATCCGCCCGCCGTGCCGCGGTTGCGTGCCTGCCGGTGCCCCATCTGCGCCAGCGCCTCCGCCAGCATCGGCAGACGCGCACGCACCAGCGGATGCTCCAACAAATC
The DNA here is from genome assembly GCA_043748985.1 of Rhodospirillales bacterium. Lineage (GTDB taxonomy): Bacteria > Pseudomonadota > Alphaproteobacteria > Acetobacterales > Acetobacteraceae > JBBROS01. The sequence goes on along the minus strand of JAYVEG010000261.1, from coordinate 167 downwards.
GCGCTGCCGGGTCATGGCCCCCACGCGGACCGCACCGCCCTCTTCCTCGACGCCCACCAGACCGGGAATGCGGTTGATGTCGATCAGATGGTCCGGGAACGCGAACCGCAGCGCCGGCATCGGCATCAGCGACTGCCCGCCCGCCAGCAGCCGCGCATTGTCCAAGG
>JAYVEG010000260.1:0-9739 GCA_043748985.1 Rhodospirillales bacterium | reverse complement strand
CGCGCGGCGGCGCACCCGGCCGCCAGGAGCACGCCCGCCGCGAAAGCCGCGGAGGCCGCCGCGGTATCCAATTCCGCAGACCGTGTCCCCGTCACCGGCGGCGTCACTCCGGCCGCTGCCGCGGCGCCCGAACCCGGCGCGGCCATCCCCTTCATGGGCTTCCGTCCCATGCGGGGCCAGAAACCCCCCGGAGCCTGAACCGCATGCCCCGCATCCTCACCGCAGCTGCCGCCCAGCTCGGCCCGATCCAGCGCGCGGAGGGACGCGATGTCGCCGTGGCCCGCATGGTGCGCCTGATGGAGCGCGCCCACGCCCGGGGCGTTCAGCTGGTTGTCTTTCCCGAACTCGCGCTGACCACCTTCTTCCCACGCCACTACCTCGAAGACCGGGCCGAGGCGGACCCGTGGTTCGAGGAGGCCATGCCGTCCGACGCCACCCTGCCGCTGTTCGACGCCGCGCGGCGCTATGGCATCGGCTTTCACCTCGGGTACGCAGAAATCGCGAACGAGGCCGACGAGGCGGGCACGCTACGCCGCCGCCACTTCAACACGGCCATCCTGGTTGCGCCATCGGGCGAAGTGCTGCTGAAGTATCGCAAGATCCATCTGCCCGGGCACGCCGAGCACGCCCCCCACCGGGCGGTGCAACACTTGGAGAAGCGCTACTTCGAGGTCGGCAATTTGGGCTTCCCGGTCGGCCGCGCGGCCATGGGGCAGGCCGGTGAGATCAACATGGGCCTTATGATCTGCAACGACAGGCGCTGGCCGGAGGCTTGGCGCGTGCTGGGCCTGCAATCCGTCGAGCTCGTGATGCTCGGCTACAACACGCCCAGCCGGAACCAGGATGCCAAGGGCTTCGAGGCCCACCACCTTCGTGTCTTCCACAGCCATCTCAGCATCCAGGCCGGCGCCTACCAGAACAGCACCTTTGCCATTGCCACCGCGAAAGCCGGCACCGAGGAAGGCTGCGAGCTGTTCGGCAACAGCATCATCGTCAATCCCCAGGGCGAGATCATGGCCGAGGCCACCAGCTGGGACGACGAGCTGATCACCGCCGACCTCGATTTTTCAAGATGTGAACTCGGCCGCACTACCATCTTCAACTTCGAAGCGCATCGCCGTCCAGAGGCCTATGGACGGATCGTGGACCAGGTGGGAGCCGTTCTGCCGGGCATCAACCCGACCCACGCTGCGGCATCGGAGGCGCCGGATGGCGTCCCGCGCGGGAGTTCCAATACGCCCACGACCGCGCATCGATGATGCCTGCGGGCGCCTGATCCAGTGCCTCCGTAAACTCCGCCTCGGACACGTAGCGCCGCACGATCCCGAGGTCTTTTGGCGTCGCATACGCCATGACGTACGCCATGGACCGGACCGGGGTCGAAATCGCCTGCACCGGCGGCCCAAACCGGACCCTCCGCCGCGCAAGCGCTGCAGTCTTGGCGGTCGACGGTATTGCCCTCATGGCCGGCCGGTTCGATCTCGAAGAGATGGTAGATTTTCGGGATCGACTGCTCGCGCTGCGATGACAAGCCGCTCCCGGGTTGCCTCGGGCAATGGGTCGGGGTCATCATCGTCGAAATACGACAACGCCTTTGGCGTGGGTAGTGGGTTGAACTGGCGGCCATTGATCGTGGCAGAGGCTGCCGGCGCGTGAGCAAGATCAAACGGCGCGGCTAGCGGATCAGCCGCGCCCTGTCACCTGCGTACGATCGGGCAGCGCGGGCTTATGCCGCCAAGGCCGCACGCACCGCGGCCAACGCCGCATCGGCCTGGTCGGCGTCCGGGCCGCCCGCCTGCGCCAGGTCCGGCCGACCACCGCCGCCCTTGCCGCCCATCGCGGCGCTGGCGGCCCGAACCAGATCCACCGCGTTGAATCGCGCCACCAGGTCCTCGCTGACCCGCACGACGACGCTCACCTTCCCCTCTGCCGTGCTCACCACGGCGACCACCCCGCTGCCCATACCGGTCCCGATCGCCTCAGCGACCCCCTTCAGATCCTTCGGCGGGATGTCGCCCAGGTTGCGCGCTGCCAGGGCCACATCCCCGATCGTTTCCACCGTCGCTGCGGCGCCACCGGTCGCGAGCTTCTTCTGCAGCTCCGTCACCTGTCGCTCCAGCCGCCGCCGGTCCTCCTGCAGTGCGGCGACACGCTCCGCCACCTCGCTTGGCTGTGCCCGCAGCAGTGCGGCCACCTCCGCCAGGCGGCGGTCGTTCTCCGTCATCGCCGCGAGGGCGGCAGGCCCGGTCACGGCCTCGATGCGTCGGACCCCGGCGCTCACGCCACCCTCGCTCACGATACGGAAGAGGCCGATATCGCCGGTGCGTGCGACATGGGTGCCGCCGCACAGCTCCACCGAGTAGGCCGTGGCGCCATCGCGGTTCCCCATCGATACCACGCGGACCTCGTCGCCGTACTTCTCCCCGAACAGCGCCATTGCGCCCTCGGCGACGGCGGCATCGGGGGTCATCAACCGGGTCGTCACCTCGGTGTTGCCGCGGATTTCCGCGTTCACCTCGGCCTCCACCACAGCCAGGTCATCGCGCCCGATCGGCGTTGGTTGGCTGACGTCGAACCGCAGCCGGTCCGGGGCATTCAGACTGCCCTTCTGCGTGACATGGGCCCCCAGACGGCGCCGCAGCGCGGCATGCAGCAGATGCGTCGCGCTGTGATGTCCGCGGATCGAGCCACGCCGGGCATGGTCGACCACAGCCTGCACCGCGTGGCCCACCCGGAGCGCTCCCGCCGCCACCAGCCCCATATGGACGAACAGGTCGCCCAGCTTTTTCTGCGTATCCTCCACCACGATCACCAGGCCATCCGGCCCGATGATCCGCCCGGCATCGCCCACCTGGCCGCCGCTCTCCGCATAGAACGGCGTCTGGTTCAGCACGACGCCGACCCGCGTGCCGGTTTCGGCCGAGGTCGCCTCCATGCCATCCACGACGATGGCCGCGACCTCACCCTCCGCCGCCTCGGTCGCGTAGCCGAGGAACTCCGTCGCCCCGAGCCGCTCGTGCAGGTCGAACCACACCCGCTCCGTCGCCGCATCGCCGGTTCCGGCCCAGGCGGCCCGCGCCCGCGTCTGCTGCTCGCCCATGGCGGCATCGAACCCGGCGACATCCACCGCCCGACCCTGCTCCCGCAGCGCATCCTGCGTAAGGTCCAGCGGAAAGCCGAAGGTGTCATAGAGCTTGAACGCGACGGCGCCGGGCAGCGCCTGGTCGGTGGCCAGGCGGGCGGTCTCCTCGGACAGCAGGCCCAGACCGCGGTCCAGCATCGCCTTGAACCGGTCCTCTTCCAGCCGCATCGTCTCACGGATCAATGCCTCCGCCCGCCCCAGCTCCGGGTAGGCGCTTCCCATCTGACGCACCAACGTCGGCAGCAGCGTGTGGAACAGCGCGTCCTTGGTGCCCATCATGTGGAGATGCCGCATGGCACGACGCATGATGCGTCGCAGCACGTAGCCGCGGCCGTCCTTCGATGGGAGCACCCCATCGGCGATGAGGAACGCGGTGCTGCGCAGGTGGTCCGCCACCACCCGATGGCTCGTCTTGAACGGGCCATCTGCGTCCTGGTGCGTCGCTTCCGCACTTGCGAGGATCAAAGCCCGGAACGTGTCCGTGTCGTAGTTGTCGTGCTTGCCCTGCAGGATCGCCGCAAATCGCTCGAGGCCCATGCCGGTGTCGATCGAGGGCCGAGGCAAGGGCAGGCGTGTGCCGGGCGGCCCCTCCTCGAACTGCATGAAGACCAGGTTCCAGATCTCGATGAACCGGTCACCGTCCTCGTCGGGGCTGCCTGGCGGTCCCCCGGGGATGCCTGGCCCATGATCGTAGAAGATCTCCGAACAGGGCCCGCACGGCCCGGTATCGCCCATACGCCAGAAATTGTCCGACGTGCCGATGCGGATGATCCGCTCGTCGCTCAGGCCAGCGATCTTGCGCCACAGCGCTGCCGCGTCCTCATCGTCGGCGTATACCGTGACCAGGAGCTTGTCCTTCTGCAGGCCGAAATCCCGGGTCAGGAGGGTCCAGGCGTGCTCGATCGCGACCGGCTTGAAATAGTCTCCGAAACTGAAGTTCCCCAACATCTCGAAGAAGGTATGGTGCCGCGCGGTATAGCCGACATTGTCGAGATCATTGTGCTTGCCGCCGGCCCGCACGCATTTCTGCGATGTCGTCGCCCGATCGTAGGCGCGGCGCTCCTGCCCTGTGAACACGTTCTTGAACTGCACCATGCCGCTGTTGGTGAACAACAATGTCGGGTCGTTGCGCGGCACCAGGGGGCTGCTTGCCACGACCTGGTGGCCGTTTCGGGCGAAGTAGTCGAGGAAGGTCGCGCGGATATCGTTGCTGGAAGCCATGGGGCGCCGAAATGTCCTGATTGGAGGGTCGCGCCCACGCGTAGCGCAGCCGCGACCTGCTGTCATCCAGGCGACAAGGTCAGTGGGTCTCGCCGCGCCCCGTATCGTAGTGCAGCGCATCGATCCGCAGCGACGCCCCGGCCTTCGACTGCGTCCCGTCGAACGGCTCGTTCGCCTCATTGCTTGGCGTCTTCAGATAGCTTGCCTGCGCGTCGGTCATGGTGTCGCCACCTGTTGCCCAGGCATGCGGATCTTTCTCAGCGTTCGACGGCGTCGCCTGTTCGTTTGCTGAACTCTTTGGAGAATTGCTCATACCATATGAACGTCAGTGGGCTGGTGTTTTTCCCCTACCTTGGCATCGGAGTCACCGGCGATACGGCAGCGGCAGCAATGATCGGATAGGCACTTTCCGTAGGCCGGCCGCCGTTTCGACGATGACCAGCGCATCGGCGTCGTAGTCGATCAGATTTTCCCGGCATGCCCCGCACGGCGAGACGATCGCGATCTCCCGCACGCTTTCCTCCGGCTTCGGATGCCGCAGCGCCACGGCGCACTCGACTGTGCCGTCCCCATCCATCACCGCGCGACCCAGGGCGATCGCCTCTGCACAGATCGCCAGTCGCCCCACCGTTGCCCCGAGATGCACCCCGGTCCAGATCCGCCCGTCCCGCCCGCGCAGTGCGGCCGCCACGGTATGCCAGAACGGCCGGTAATGCCGCAGAAGCACGGCTCGCGCCGCTTCGATCAGATCATGGTCGGCCGCAACCAAGGGGACCGCGCCGGGCAACCCGGGAGAGAGGATGTCATCGAGCATGCCACCAGCATCCCCGAACCGGGACGCCGGTGGAAGCGCGGATTTACTCAGTCTGCCGCATCGGCGTCGTCGTCGGACGGCGGCGCCAACATGGTGTTGGCCACGACGCCCGACTGGTCCCGCACCTTCTTCTCGATCGAGTCCGCCATTTCGGGATGGTCGCGAAGGAATTGCTTTGCGTTCTCTCGCCCCTGGCCGATGCGCGTGCTGTCGTAGCTGAACCAAGCGCCAGACTTTTCCACCACGCCTGCCTTCACGCCCAGGTCGATCAGCTCGCCGACCTTGCTGATCCCCTCGCCGTACATGATGTCGAACTCCACCTGGCGGAACGGCGGCGCGAGCTTGTTCTTCACCACCTTCACCCGCGTCTGGTTGCCGACGACCTCTTCGCGTTCCTTGATCTGCCCGATCCGCCGGATTTCGAGTCGGATCGATGCATAGAACTTGAGCGCATTGCCGCCCGTCGTCGTCTCGGGGTTACCGAACATCACGCCGATCTTCAACCGGATCTGGTTCAGGAAGATGAGCATCGTATTCGATTTCGAGACGCTGCCGGTCAACTTCCGCAGCGCCTGGCTCATCAGGCGCGCATGCAGCCCGACATGCGTATCTCCCATCTCGCCCTCGAGCTCTGCCCGAGGCACCAGAGCTGCGACGCTGTCGATCACCACCACATCGATGGCGCCCGACCGCACCAGCGTGTCGCAGATCTCGAGCGCCTGTTCGCCGCCATCGGGCTGGCTCAGCAGCAGGTTATCGACATCCACCCCGAGCTTACGCGCATAGATCGGGTCCAGCGCGTGTTCCGCATCGATGAAGGCGCACGTGCCGCCGCGGCGCTGCGCCTCGGCAATCGCATGCAGCGCGAGGGTCGTCTTGCCCGAGCTTTCCGGACCATAGACCTCGATGATCCGCCCCCGCGGCAACCCGCCGATGCCCAGCGCCAGGTCCAAGCCCAACGAACCTGACGGGATCGTCGGGATCTGCTGATCACCCGCCTTGGCGCCCATCCGCATGATGGAGCCCTTGCCGAAGGCACGCTCGATCTGAGTCAGCGCCGCGTCCAGCGCCTTGTTCTTTTCCATGTCCGGCCCCTGCTCAGCGCCCGAGTCCTTGCGCTTCTGCGGTCCATCGTATCCGGCGGCTGCCAAGCTGACCACGGCCATATTGTCCCACTTTCGTTTTCCCGCCTGCGCGGCTTGTTAAGAATGCGATCACCATACGTTCCAGGTTTTCCACAGACAAGAACAAAAACCGAACAGCGACACTTCATGACCGTGCCGACCCCTGCACCAATCCGCGCAAACGCCAGACATAGGCAATCACCTCGGCCACCAGCTTGAAGTGTTCGGCGGGAACCTCGGCATCCAGCCGAACCAGGTAGAGGGCCCGCGCCAGGGGTGGATTGGCCACCATCGGAACCCCCGCCCGTTCCGCCGCCTCTCGGATCCGCGCCGCGACCTCGTCCATCCCCTTCGCCACGACCCGCGGCGCCGCAGAGCCGCCGCGCTCATAGGCCAGGGCGACAGCGTAATGCGTCGGGTTCGTCACCACGACCGTCGCTTTCGCCACCGCCGCCAGCATTCGCCGCTTCGCCCGGGCCATCCGCAGCTGGCGCAGCCGCGCCTTGATCTTCGGGTCGCCGTCCGCCTCCTTCGTCTCCTGCTTCATATCCTCTCGGCTCATCCGCAGACGCTGCGCAAACCGCCACCGGGTCCACGCCACATCCAGCACGGCGATCCCGCATTGCGCCGCCAGCACCAGCAACAGGACGTGCAGCAGCGTTCGCCCAATCCGCTCCACCAGCGTGTCCGGCGTCCACAGCAGGGACCCCGGCACATCCGGCCAGGCGGTCTGCATCGCCGACCAGACCGCCCATCCGAGCACCGTCAACTTCGCCAGCGCCTTCAGCACCTCGACGGCATTGTCCAATCCGAAGACGCGCTTCAATCCGCGCCGGGGATCCAGGCGCGCGAGATCCGGCAACATCGCCGTCCCGTGGACCAGAAACCCGGTCTGCAGCAGGACCGCCATCACCCCTGCCAGCAGCAACGCCGCCACGGCGGGACCGGCGCCGTCCGCCCAGGCCGCCCCTGCCGCCCGCAACGCGCCCTGGGGCGTCATCGCCGGGTCCGCCAGCATCTCTCGCAGTCGCAGCGCCAGGCCCCGCGCCATGCCCGGGACTGCCAGCGCCAACAGCAGCGCCGCCACACCCAGCCCGCTTGCCGTCACCACTTCGCGCGACAGCGGCGCCTGCCCTTCGTCCCGCGCCCGCGCCAGCCGCTGCTCGCTGGGGGCCTGTGTCCGGTCCTCGCCCTCGTCGGCCATCTTTCTCGGGGCTCCGGCTCAGTGGCCCGGCAACAGCGACCACGCCGCCGTCGTCGCATCCACCCACACCGACACCATCGGCGCGGCAACCAGCCCCAGCAGCACCACGCCGCCCAAAATCTGACCCGGCACCGCCACCGTGAACACCTGCAGCTGTGGCACCAGCCGGGCGAGCAAGCCCAGCCCCACCTGCACCACCAACCCGGCCAGCACGAACGGCGCCGACAACTGCAGCGCCAGTGCCAGCGACGCCGCCACTGCCTGTTCGATCGATTCCGCAATGGCCCCCGCCGGCATTACCGCGCCGGGCGGGAACAGCTGGTAGCTTCCCGCCAACGCGCGCAACGGCAACGCATACATCCCGGTCGACAACACCAGCACCGGCGCCATCAGCCCGAACAGCTTTGCCACTGTCGAGGATTGTCCGCCCAACGCCGGGTCGGGTTGCACGACGCTGCTCAACCCCATCATCGTGGAGGCCACTGCGCCGGCCATCGACAAGGCCAGAGCCGGCAACCGTGCCAGCCATCCCAGCGACGCGCCCACGAGGAGCTCTGCCGCGATCATGCCCCCGCCGCCCCAGCCTACCGGAACCGCGGGAACCATCTCTGCAACTCCCGGCACCAACAGCATGCTAACGGCCAACGCCAGTCCGGCGCGGATCGTCGGCGGCGGATCAACCTCTCCCAAGCCAGGCAGCAGCATGATTGCGGCGCTGCAGCGGCACAGCACCAACGCGAATGCGAACGCCCAGCCCGGCAGCGCGGCCAACAGTTCTGCGTCGGTCATTGCCGTTGGCTCATTGGGCGTCGCTCATTGGCCGCCGATCGCCACGAGCCGGTCCATCAGGCCGTGCGCAAAACCTTCCAGCTGCCCCACCATGAACGGCCCGAGCAGCAACACGCCTGCCCCCAGCACCAACAGCTTCGGCAGGAACACGAGGGTCGGCTCGTTGATCTGCGTCACCGCCTGCAGCAACGAGATCAGCAACCCCACCACCAGCGCCGCGATCAGCAACGGTCCGCCGAGTTTCAGCAGCAGCCACATCGAATCGCGGATGGCGCTGGCCACATCGGCCTCGGTCATATCGGCATCCGCATCACGTCCTGGTAGGCCTGCACGACCTTGTCGCGGATCGTCACCGCCGATTGCAGCGCCAGCTCCGCGTGCGACACGGCCGTCGCCACCTCGGTGAAGTTGCCTGCTCCGTTGATCGCCTTCACGGATTGCGAATCCGCCTCCCGCCCCGCCTGGACCACGCCCTCCAGCGCGCGGCCCAGCGCCGCCCCGAAACCGCTCTCTCCTTCCGTGCCGCCTGCCACGCGGGCGTACGCCTGCGCGGCCCCCGAGGGCGTTACGGTCAGGATCGGCCCTGTCATCGCATGTTCCCGGCGCGCGTCGCGCGGACTTTCGTTCCTTCAGCAGGTCGGCTCATTTCAGCAGCTCGATCGTCCGCGTCAGCATGCTCCGTGTCGCCTCCAGCACGTTCAGGTTGGCGCTGTAGCTTCTTTGAGCTTCCCGCATGTCCATCACCTCGATGAAGCTGTTCACGTTCGGCGACCGCACGTAGCCCGCCGCATCGGCCGCCGGGTGTGAAGGGTCGAACCGCTGCGGCTGCGCGCTTTTGTCCGGTGCGATCGACTTGACGCGAACCGTCTCGATCCCGAGCGCCTGGTCCATCCGGCTCTCGAACGTCACTGTCTTGCGCCGGTAGGCCTCGGCGCCGGGGGTGGATCCCGTGGTGTCCTGGTTCGCCAAATTCTCGGCGACAACCCGCAGCCGGGCCGTCTGCGCGTCCATGCCACGAGCGGACACCGCCAGCGCCTTGCTGATGTCCATTGGCTAGCCCGCCCGTCCGAGCGCTGTCCGCAGCATGCCCTGGTAGCTGCGATGCAGGTTCAGCGTCAGCTCCTGGATTCCGGAGGTATCGGCCACTTTCCCCAGCTGGTCTTCGATTGAAACGCCGTTCCCGGCGATGCCCTTTTCCGCCGGCCGCGACAGCGCCGCTGCCGCACTTCGTCCCGCCGCCATCATGTGGAGCGGCGACGTCAGCGACAATGCCCCAGTCATTGCTGCAAAAAACGGCGCCAGGTCGCGCGGCTGATAGCCGGGCGTGTTTGCGTTCGCCACATTCTGCGCCAGCAACTGTTGGCGCCGATCCACCCATCCAAGCCGCTGCTCGGCGAGGCGGAACAGGCCGATATCCGTGGGGTCCATCGAGTCCTCCTGCGTCC
>JAYVEG010000259.1:0-2948 GCA_043748985.1 Rhodospirillales bacterium | reverse complement strand
GGCTGAGCGCCGGGTCGAGTTGGGTCATGCCCTGGTCGGCGAAGCCGAGGACGGCGCTGGCGCTGACCTGGACCCCGGGGAGCGACGCCGTCGTGGCCCGGCGCAGGAGGGCGAGCAACTGCGACTTGCCGACGCCGTTGCGGCCGAGGAGCATGAGGCGGTCGCCTTGCCGCAGGTCGAGCCGGGCGATGTGGAAAAGGCGCTTGCCATCGGGCGCGGTGACCGTGACGTCCCGGATCGAGAGCAGGATCTTTGCGTGGGAGCCGCTGTTGACCAGGCGGATCTCGCCGGATCGTTCGGTGTGGGCGGGACGGAGGGTCTGTTCCAGGCGTTCGGCCCGGTCGCGGAGCTGCATCGATTTCTTTTGCAGCAGGTCGCTGCCGCTGTTGATGCCGATGTTCTTCAGCGCGCCGGCATTCTGGCGCAGGCGGTCGACCTCGCGGGCGTCCTTGGCGTGCTTGCGGTCCTGCGCCGCGTCGTCGTCGGCCAAAAGCCTGCGGGCCGGGGTGTAGGGGTGGGCATAGAGGCGGCTGAGGGTTGGACGCAGGAACAGGGTGCGGGTGGTGGCCGCGTCCAGGAAACTGCGGTCGTGGCTGGCGATCAGCATCGGGGTGCGCGCGGCGGGACCGGCGATCCATGCTTCCAGCAGCGCGCTCTTGTCGCCGTCGAGGTGGTTGGTCGGCTCGTCGAGAAGCAGTGCGTCGGGCTCGGTGATCCAGATGCGGGCCAGCATGGCCAGGCGCTGCCACCCCCCGCTGAGGGCGCGGAGCGGGCGGGGGCGCAGGTCCTCGGGCGTGTCGAACTCGTCCAGAACGGCATCGACACGCCAGGCCTCGTGCTCTCGGGTGGCGGGCGGGAGCGCGCGGCGGACCGTTTCGTGCAGGGTCAGCTCCAGCAGGTTTGGCGGGACGTCTTGTTCCACGAGGCCGACGCGCACACCACGGGAGAGGGTGATGCTGCCGGAATCGAGGTCGCCGAGGCCGGCGATGCAGCGGAGCAGCGTGGTCTTGCCGGTTCCGTTGGCGGCAACGAGACCGATGCGGTCGCCGGGGCCGAAGGTGAGGCTGAGGTCCCGGAACAAGGGGCGCGGCGTGACGACGCCGATGCCGGCAAGGGTGATGATGGCCATGTGAGCGATCCAAACGGGGCGGCGCGGAGGCGCCGGTTGCGGTTGGGGCAGCCCATGACGGCGGTTGCGGGCTTTCGCCTGCTTGCAGCAACTATTGCCTTCGGGTGGGCCTGCCCTGCGTCGTCTATCGCAGGGCGGAGGCAGGGCCACGGGGGTGGCGCTGGTTGTATGCGTGCAAGCGACCCTCCTGCGGCTGAACGACGGACCTGTAGTTAAGCGGCACGTGCAGGGTCGTGGCAAGGCATCTGTCGCCGGGCCGGCCGGGGGGTGTATAGGCCAGCGACCATTGCCGCGGATCCATCTTGTCCCAGACCGTCATTCCCGCCCGACCCGGCCCCATCGGGTTCGTGCTGGCCACCATCGCCATCGATGCCCTGGCCTTCGGGATCATCGTGCCTGTGGTGCCGACCTTGGTGATGCAGCTGTCGGGGCAGGGGCAGTCTTCGGCCTCGATCTGGAATGGGGCGTTGCTGGCAGCATTCTCGGCGATGCAGTTCCTGTTTGCGCCGCTGCTGGGCGCGTTGAGCGATCGGTTCGGGCGCAAGCCGGTGCTGCTGGTGTCCCTGGCGGGGATCTGCGTCAACAACGTGATGCTGGCCTGGGCGCCCACCCTGGCGTGGTTGTTCGTGGGGCGGCTGGTGGCGGGCGGGACGGCGGCGAATTTCGCGGCGGCGACCGCGTCGATCGCGGATGTGTCGACCCCGGAACAGCGGGCGCAGCGGTTCGGGCTGATCGGGGCGATGTTCGGGCTGGGGTTCGTGGTGGGGCCGGCCTTGGGCGGGTTCCTGGGGGCATACGGGGTTCGGGTGCCGTTCCTGGTGGCGGGGGGGCTGGCCGGGCTGAACCTGGTGTATGGGGCGATCATGGTGCCGGAGACGTTGACGCTTGCGAACCGGCGGGCGTTCCGCTGGGCGAATGCGAACCCCTTGGGCAACCTGGGGATCGTTGCGCGGGACCGGGAATATCTGCGCCTGGTGGTGGCGTGGTGCTGCACCTGGTTCGCGCTGGGGGCACTGCAGAGCAGCTTCGTGCTGGCCAACGACATGCGGCTGGGGTGGGGCACGCGGGAGAACGGGCTGGCGCTGGCGGTGGTGGGCGTTGGGTCGGCGATCGTGCAGGGGTTCCTGGTCAGCCGCGTGGTGCCGCGGCTGGGGGAGCGGCGGTCGGCACTGGCGGGGTATGCGCTGGCGGCGGCGGCATACACGCTGTTCGGGTTGGCGGACCAGGTGTGGATCCTGTTCGCGGGGATCGCGCTGCAGTCGATGTCGGCGATCAGCGGACCGGCGATCCAGGCGCTGGTCTCGGCGCGGGCCGGGGCGGACCGGCAGGGGCAGATGCAGGGGGCACTGGCGTCGCTCCAGGGGTTGACCGCGATCGGGGCGCCGTTGCTGTCGGGGTGGGTGTTCGGTGTGTTCGCGGCGCCGGGTGCGGTGCCGTTCTTGCCGGGTGCGCCGTTCTACATGGCGGCCATCGCATATGCGCTGGCGTTCTGGTCGATCTGGGGTTTGGCCCGGCAGCCGTGAACGCGGGCGCCTGGTCGCAGCGCGGGTCATGCCGAACGGACCTGCAGCGCAGGTCATGCCGAACTGACCTGCAGGGCCGCGGCGGATATTCGGCTGCTGGCGTCGCGGCGTCTTTCGGGCAGCCAGGGCCGCTGGGCAAACCAGGACAGGAAGGCGGCGGGCGGCATGGGGCGGGCGAAGTGGTAGCCCTGCACCTCGTCGCATTGCAGTTGCAGCAGCATGTCGGCAGCGTCCTGTGTTTCGATGCCTTCGGCGACCACGCGGTAACCGAGGTCGTGGCTGAGGCCGATCATGGC
>JAYVEG010000258.1:0-2971 GCA_043748985.1 Rhodospirillales bacterium | reverse complement strand
TCCAGCAACTGCGGTACGACTCGCCATAGCCTTTCGCGCCGGGAGTCCGAGCCTGCCACTGTCCCCGCATTCGCCCAAGCGGCCAGGCCCAATACGAGTGTCGAGAAATCCTGCCCGCGCAGCGCGGCGGCCACCCGGGCATGGGCCGTCAGCCGGTCGGTATCCGCAGCCTCACGCAAAGCCTGCAGTCCCGGCTGTGGCAGCGCCACCATGGCGGCCGGCACTGTCGCAAGACAGAACACGTCCCAGTCCCGCGCCGTCCCCAGCAGGGCGCCGAAGCGTTGCAGCCCCGCGCAGAACTGGTCGGCAGTTTCCGGACCCGCCAGGCGCTCCAGCGGTTGCTCGAACAAGGCCAGCCCGGCTCTGGCGCCCCGCACCGCCAGCCGCAACTGGTGCAGTCCTTCGGCATCGCCGCGCAAGGTCGGGCCGATATTCGCGATTATGTGCCCGAGTGCCGCCTCGACCAGGGCATGCGCGCCGTCCGTGGCCTGCATCGCGCCCTTCAGGACCGGTGGAAGCGCCCGAACCGCGGTCTTCACCGCGCCGCCCCGCAGCCGCCAGCCGCGCGCGGCCTTGCTATCGGACGAGATCCAGCACGGCGCTTCCGCATGCAGATCCACGGCGAACCGATAGAACGCCCCTATCGGCCCGCCCTTCAGTTCGAGCTCCATCTCGGCGACGTCCTCGCTGGCGCCGTCGGCCGAGATGGTGCCGGCGTCGAACGCCACCTCGACGGCCGTGTCGCCCTCCAGCGTCAGCAAATGAGCCGTCCGATCGATTGCCGTCACGAACATCGGCCGCAACCGCCCCTCGATGACAGGGACGATGGAAGCGAGCGGGCCGACCTTGGCGAGCAGCGAGGTATCCGGTTCATCCTGCCGGATCGGCCATTCCCACTCGCCCCGATCACTGGCGACCCCATTGCCGGTCGGCAGCGACTTCACCGTCTGCACGCGGGCCTCGTCGTTGTGGCGAACCCGCAGCGTCAGCCCCGCCGCCTTCAGCGCGCCATCCGCTGTATCGAAATAGGTCGTTCGCAATTGGCGCCTAGTCGCTGGGGTCCCGGCGAAGCAGCCACTCGCTTCCAGTACTGCCCGGCTGCCGGGCGGGAGCTGGAATTTTAGCTCCACCTCCCGCGGTCCAGCCGTCCGCACGTTTCCCGTCCGCAAGATCCAGGTTTCCTGGCGTCGCTCGCTCAGGCAGACCGTTTCTGGTCGGCGACCTCCTCGAACTCGGCATCGACCACATTCTCGCCCGGCGTGCCAGATTTCTTGCCGCCATCGGCGCCGGGCGGGCCGCCGGGCTGCGGCTTGATTGCCGCCTTCTGGAGCTTGATCTCAACCTGGCTTAGCGCTTGTGTCGCCTGCGTCAGCCGGTCGTGGTCGTCTCCTTCAATGGCGGCGTGCACCGCAGCCAGCGCGCTTTCCGCCGCTGTCTTGTCGGCAGGCGGCAGCGAAGCTCCGAGCTCAGCCAACGTCTTGCCGACCTGGTGGACCATCGCCTCGGCGTGGTTCTTCGCCTCGATGAAGGCCCGGCGCTTCTTGTCGGCCCCGGCATTGGCCTCCGCCTCCTTGACCATCTTCTGGATGTCGGCGTCCGAAAGGCCGCCGCTAGCCTGGATGCGGATCTGCTGCTCCTTTCCCGTCGCCTTGTCCTTGGCCTGCACGCTCACGATGCCGTTCGCATCGATGTCGAACGTCACCTCGATCTGCGGCGTGCCGCGCGGCGCCGGCGGGAGGCCGGTCAGGTCGAAGTTGCCCAGCATCTTGTTGTCGCTCGCCATCTCCCGCTCGCCCTGGAACACCTTGATCGTGACGGCGCCCTGGTTGTCGTCGGCGGTCGAGAAGGTCTGGCTCTTCTTCGTCGGGATCGTCGTGTTGCGATCGATCAGGCGGGTGAACACCCCGCCGAGCGTCTCGATGCCCAAGCTCAGCGGCGTCACGTCCAGCAGCAGCACGTCCTTCACGTCGCCCTTCAAAACCGCGCCCTGGACCGCGGCACCGATAGCGACGACCTCGTCCGGGTTCACGTTGCGGGCCGGCTCGCGGCCGAAGAACGCTTTCACGGCCTCATAGACCTTCGGCATGCGCGTCATGCCGCCGACCAGGATCACCTCGTCGATCTCGCTTGCGGCGACGCCCGCATCCTTCAGCGCGGCCTTGCAAGGGTCCATCGTGCGGGCGACCAGATCATCGACCAGACTCTCGAGCTTGGCCCGGGTCAGCTTCACCACGAGGTGCTTCGGCCCCGAGGCGTCGGCGGTGATGAACGGCAGGTTGATCTCGGTCTCCTTGGACGACGACAGCTCGATCTTCGCCTTCTCGGCCGCTTCCTTCAGCCGCTGCAGCGCGAGCTTGTCGGTGCGCAGGTCGATGCCCTGCTCGCGCTTGAACTCGGACGCCAGGTAATCGATCACCCGGGCGTCGAAGTCCTCGCCGCCCAGGAAGGTGTCGCCGTTGGTGGATTTGACCTCGAACACGCCGTCGCCGATCACCAGCACTGATACGTCGAACGTGCCGCCGCCCAGATCGTAGACCACGATGGTCCCGCTCTGCTTCTTGTCCATGCCGTAGGCCAGGGCGGCGGCCGTGGGTTCGTTGATGATCCGCAGCACCTCCATCCCGGCGATCTTGCCAGCGTCCTTGGTGGCCTGGCGCTGGGCGTCGTTAAAGTAGGCGGGCACGGTGATGACGGCCTGCGTGACCTTCTCGCCGAGATAGGCCTCGGCGGTCTCCTTCATCTTGCCGAGGATGAAGGCGCTGACCTGACTGGGCGAGTATCCCTGACCGCGCGCCTCCACCCAGGCGTCGCCGGTCGGGCCGCGGGCGATGGTATAGGGCACCATGCCCTTGTCCTTCTCGACCAGGGCGTCGTCATAGCGGCGGCCGATCAGGCGCTTCACGGCGTAGATCGTGTTGACTGGATTGGTGACGGCCTGGCGTTTGGCCGACTGGCCCACCAGCCGCTCGCC
>JAYVEG010000257.1:0-9832 GCA_043748985.1 Rhodospirillales bacterium | reverse complement strand
CGTCACCGGCGCGTAGCTGGTCGAGAGCCTTGGTCAACCCGGGCCTGTCGGTGACGGCGCCGCTGCAAACGTCCTCATACAGCCGCTCGCAACCCATGCTCTTAAAGGCATCGCGCTGAAGCGCAAGGTTCTGCTCGGCCGTGGACACGCGCATGTAGCCGACTAGCACCGCCCAATCCCCCCTCGGTCCACAAACCAAGCTGAGCAGGGTTTGCAGGCCAGAGATAGATGCATGAGTTATTGCACTGAGAACAGATGCGAAAGTCTCAGACGCACATGGGGCAGCCGGTCCGCATTAAACGGTGGTTTAATGTAGGCTCATCCTCTCCCGATCGAGACGGTTCATGCCTTCCCGCTCCGCGCGACGTACTCCGCCCCGAACCACATATGATACTGTCGGCCTTGGTAGACCCAGATGTCGTTCTCGGCCAATGCCCTCTCCCCCCACGCATCCTGTATATATTCCTACATGTGGACGTAAAATGCAAGGCTGATGGCTGACCTGTTCAAGGCAGTCCCGTCCTGAAATCCAGTTTCCGTTCCGTTGCTACCGGAACCCCAACATCGGCGACGAGGGCTGAAGCGAACTTTCGGTTCCGTTGCTACAGGACCCCCGTCCTCGGGTCAGAGTTGCGTCTCGGAACCCAACCCTACCCAGCAACATCGCGATGGCCACTGAGCGGCTCCTCTCCGCAGCCGCCTACGGCGACCGCTACAACAAGCCGCTCAGTGGCGTCCTACACCACGACCAGGAACACGACCCCGTCCGTCCGCGAGTGTCCACCACCCTCCCGGCACTGGCGGGGCGTGCCAGGAACCCGGCCCAATCCGCTATCAGCTTCGCACGGCGTTCCAACAAATCTCCCCGGCGGTAAGCAGCTTCCACCCGATCACGCAGGGTATGCGCCAGCGCCGCCTCGGCTTCCTCGCGTGGCGCTGGGTTCGTTTCCGCCGCCCAGTCCCGGAACGTGCTGCGGAAGCCAAACACGGTCAGGCCGCCGCGCTTCATCCGGCGCAGAACCGCCGTCATGGACATGTTGGACAGGTGCCCGGCCTTGCCGCTGCCAGGGAACACGTAGTCGGCCGGTTTGGTATCAGGCGTGCGAAGGCCGGCCAGCACCGCGAGCGCTGCCGTCGACAACGGCACCCGATGTTCCCGCCCCGCCTTCATGCGCTCCGCCGGCACGGTCCAGACCTTCGCCTTGTCATCAATCTCCTGCCACGTTGCACCGATAGCCTCGCCCGTGCGCGCCGCCGTCAGGATCGTGAACCGCATGGCCAGTGCCGCCAGCCCAGGCAGCCCGCCGAGGGGCACCATGAAGGCAGGAGTTTCGCCGTAGGGTAGCGCCGCGTGGTGTTCCACCACCGCCAGCTTGCTCCGCTTCGGCAGCAGGATTAATTCCCGATAGCGGAAATAGCTGGCCGGACCTAAAGGGAGGTGATGACGACCCTCGTGAAACTCTCGGCCGCCGGCACCTATTCAATCGGTCGAGCTTGAGCAGGCTGATGCTCAGTTACTTACGGACCCGGCCGATCATGGAGTCGGCCGCCCTCGGCATTGTTCTTCTGCTGCCCGTGCTGCTGCTGCACTCGCGCCCGCTGACGGAGGTCGGCATCGGTGTCGTAGGCCTCCTGTTTGTTGTGACGTCGGGCCGGTCGGGGAACTGGTCATGGCTGATCCAGGACTGGATGGCCGTGGGCCTTGCCTGGTGGGGCTGGACCCTCATGAGCACCATGCTTCATTTCACCGATGGTGATGCGCCGCGGCTGGTCCAGGCCGTGCTGACGGTCCGCTTCCTCGTGTTCACCGCCGCCCTGCAGCACTGGGTGCTGGGTCCGGTGGAGGCGCGCAGAGCCTTGCTGACGAGCCTTGCTCTCTCCACCCTGTATGTCGGGCTCCAGGTCATCCTGCAGTTCGCAACCGGGCATAACCTGTACGGCATACCGCGCTATGGCGACGGCTCGCTCACAGGACCGTTCGCGAAGCCCCGGGCCGGACCGACCTTCGTTCGCATGGTGTTCCCGCCGCTGATGTCCGGGGTCGGCGCCTTGTTCGCCCGGGCGGGGCTGGTGGGGAGGGGTGGCGCTCTCGCCATGGTGCTGGGCGCTGTTGCCGTGACGGTGTTGATCGGACAGCGCATGCCAGTGGCGCTCCTTCTATTAGGGCTCGCCAGCGCAGCGCTGTTCATGCCGGGGCTTCGGCGTGTGGCGTTGGTCGCCGTCATCGCGGGCGCGGCCTTCGTTGCGGCGTCCGCAACCATCTCGCCGCCGACCTTCTATCGGCTGGTCACCAAGTTCTCGACGCAGATCGAGCACTTCCCTGAAACCCATTACGGACAGATCGCCTCCCGGGCCGTGCTGATCGGGCGGGAGAACCCGCTGACGGGGCTGGGGTATGCGGGGTTCCTGGCGGCCTGCAAGGACCCGCGTTACCCGAACGGGACCTTTTACCCGGACAGTGGGACCGATGACGACGGTAGCATCGGGCGATGCGCCATCCATCCGCACAATCACTACTTGCAGGCGCTCGACGATGGCGGCGTGCCGGGCCTGTTGCTGTTCTGCGCGCTCGTTGCCCTCTGGCTGGCGCGACTCGGGCGTGGATTGTGGCGCGACCCCGACCCGGTGCGGGTTGGCCTGTTCGTTGCAGCCCTCATTCAGGAATGGCCGATCGCATCGACGAGCCCGATCGTGTCATTGCCGCTCGGGGGCTGGCTATTCTTGCTGGTCGGGTTCGGTCTGGCCGCGGCCGATGCTGCCCAGATCCGGCGGACCTGACCGCTCGACGACGGCTTCGACCGCGGCTGCAACCCTTTGGGCTGAAAGGTCGGCGAGCAAGGGCTCCTGAAGCGTCGTGGTCCACTGTCCGGAAGGACCACGCGGTGCAGCTTGGGCGACGATGCTGCTCGTAGAGAACAGCGTGACGGTTGGCGCACCGAGGAAGGCGGCCAGGTGGACAGGTCCGGTATCATTGCCCACGACCACGGCGGCCCGGGCGCCCAGGGCTGCGAGATCGAAAAGGCTCGTCCGGCCTGTGAGATCGACGGTCGCGGGACAGAAAGTCCGGATCGCCTCTGCAAGCCGTCGTTCGCCTTGCGTGCCGACGACGACCGGGGTCATCCCCCCTGCATAAAGCCTGCTTGCAAGCTGCCCATACCGCTCCGTGGGCCAACGCTTCGGACAGTTCGTCCCCTTGCTGCTGCCGGGTACCAGCAAGGCGAACGGCGGTCGCACCCCATGCAACGCACCGTTCTCGACGAGCCAACCGCTCTCGGGCCCCGGGAACAGTGCGATCCCGGCCTGACGGAGTTGCTCCCGCTGCCGTTCCAAGGTGTGCATCGCGTCGCGTCCCGGATTTG
Organism: Rhodospirillales bacterium; assembly: GCA_043748985.1. Taxonomy (GTDB): domain Bacteria; phylum Pseudomonadota; class Alphaproteobacteria; order Acetobacterales; family Acetobacteraceae; genus JBBROS01. The sequence continues at coordinate 6,473 of JAYVEG010000257.1, read as the reverse complement.
CGTGCGGGAAGGCGCAGCCCCGCGCGATCCCTGACCAGAGAGGTCGGCCGGCCATTTTGAAATAGCGGCTGGAACGGCGGGACGTCTGCATGTCATACACGAGGTCGAAGCCGCGCAGGAGCCGCGTGGTGCGGCGCAGGCCGACCAGGTTCCACCGGGCCGGCCTCGTGTCCACCTGGACCTCGTCGAACCATGGGGCTGCTCGTGCGAGTTCGACAAAGGGTGCCGTGGTCAAGATGGTTATGAGGGCGTTTGGATGATGGGTGCGGATCGCGGCGAAGGCGTGCATGGCGTGGATAAAGTCGCCCAAGGCGCCCAGCTTGATGACGAGGATCCGGCGCGCCTCGATCACGGGATTGGCCAGCCTGGCCGTCATCGAAAGGACGCCTGCCGATGATGGCGACGCCCGCGTCGTCCGGCAGGCCTGCGGTCGCAATCGTGCTGCCACACCGTGAGCGGTTCGAGCCCGAGGCTGCTGGAGCCATCGCGCACGTCGTCCACCGGTTCGTCACGAACGGCTCCCGTTACGACGCGCTTGTCATCGGGCCGCAGCTGGCCGGTGCTGCGTTTGCCGGCACTTCGTTCCTGCCGGTCCGGGCGCCGGGATGGCTGCCGCTCAAGCCGACGCAGAGCTACGCGCTCGTCGTCGCCCGGGCACTCGCCCGGCGGCCACCCGCCCCGATCGAGGTGTTCAACAAACCCGACGTGGCGGACCTGCTTGCTCGGCTGTTCCCGCGGCGGCCGGTCACCCTGTTCCTGCAGAACGACCCGCGCACGATGCGCGGCGCCCGGACGGCGCGTGCCAGAACCCAGCTGCTGAACCGGCTGGCGCGAGTGGTCGTCGTGTCGGCCTATATCCGCGAGGCCATGCTCGACGGCGTCAGTGTGCAGCCGGGTCGGCAGCCGGTCATCATGCATAACAAGATTGGCCTGAGCGAGATCCCTGCGCCGGTGCCGATGGCGGACCGGGACCCGGTGCTGCTGTTCGCAGGCCGCGTCGTGTTGGAGAAGGCACCCGACGCGTTCGTCTCGGCCTGTGCGATCGCCCTGCCCCAACTGCCCGGGTGGCGTGCGGAGGTCATCGGGGCCGCTGGGTTCGGGGCCGACTCGGCGGACACCGCATTTATCCGGACCTTGCGCCAGAAGGCCGAAGTAGCCGGAATAGCCATGCGCGGGTTCATGCCCCAGGCCGAGGTGCTGGAGGCGATGGCGCGGGCGGCGGTCGTCGTCGTGCCGAGCCGGTGGTCGGAGCCTTTCGGCCTCGTCGCGTTGGAGGCGATGGCTTGCGGTGCTGCCCTGGCCTGCTCCGGCCGGGGAGGACTGTCGGAGGTGACGGGAGACTGCGCCCTCCAAGTCAATCCCGACGACGTCGCAAGTTTCGCTCGATGCCTGGTAAGGCTTGGGTCTGACGATGACCTGCGCACACGACTCTCCGAAACCGGCATGATGCGCGTGCGCGAAGACTTCGATATCAGCCAGTCGATCGCGCACCTCGATGCCTTGCGCGACGAGGTCGCCACCAGGGTCTAGGAACGGCGCGAACCCGATCACGATGCTGGGCTGGCGGGCTTGCGGGCGAGATAGAGCCACTCGTCGGGCAACAGTCCGAAGCGGACCTCGTCGTGCTGCGGCATCCGGAAAGTCTCGACTGAGAAGCCGGCGTCCATGAGCCGCTGGGAGAAGTCGAGCCCATAGAGCCGCTTGTGGTCTTCGGCGCCGAAGTGGGCGAAGCGCTCGGCCACGGCGGTGATCGCCGGGTTCTCGTATGTCGCCTCGCGGGTTCCGTTGATGGGGACGCTGAGCACCGCGACGCCGCCCGGCTTCAACAGGCGGAAGATTTCGGCCATGGCTTGCCGGTCTGCCTCGATGTGCTCGAGGACATGGTGGGCGATGACGACGTCGTAGGTGTCGCTGAACAAATTCGTGGCAGTGATGTCGACACGATGCGTCACGTCCGCCTGGTGGAGGTCGGCGGTATCGTAGAATCGATTGTTCCGCATCTGGCGGATGACCGCCTGCTCGGGCGCAAAATGCAGGATGCGCTTCCCCGCAAACCGATCGGCACCTCCTGCCGTGGCCCACAGATGCATCAGGCGGTGCCGTTCGCGGCTGCCGCACCCGGCGCAACGGGCGTCCCAGCGGGAGGGCCGGCCGACACTGACGAAGATCCCGGTGTAGTCGCACATGGGACAGGTGCGCGGCACCTTCTTGCGGGAGAATTGGCCCCGGTCACGCCAGAACGCCTCGATGAGACGACGCATGACCGTGAGTCGTTGGTAACGCATCAGTAGAACTGCTCCAGTCGCCGTGTGGCACCACGCGACATACCGTACCGCTTCCAAATTGCCAGAGCGTGATTTACGGTTGGCGACCTGATCCAGATATGAACTGCGGTGACAACACGTGTTCCGTACGGTGCGCAGGCTGCGTGATGCGGTTCCTTCCCACCCAGCCTCCCTGATTGACACATCGCGTTCGGCAAGAAGAACCGGGCTTCCGGCAAGAAAGATCGGCCTTACGGCAAGAAGAATTTGCCTGAAATCCTGACCGCCCTGGCTTGTCCCGGCCACCCACGCCCGTCCGGCAGCACTCAACTTTCCAGTGGGTGTCTTTGGTTGTCGGCTTGGGAAGTGGGAATACCTCAACCCACCCGAACCGGCAGGCGTCGGAGACACGCCCGTTTTCGGTCAAACGCCACCAGCTGGCTGTCTGGTTGGTTGGGCCCGATCCAGAACCAGACGACGGTATAAGTCTGCCAACCGCCCGCGGTGCGTCGACCAATCCCGCCCGCCCGGCCCAGTTGTTGACCAGGTGGAACAGCGTGATCGGTGCCACGTCGTCGGCCACGATGCCCGTCGCCTCCCGGAAAAGCGCCGCCCGTGCCGCATCGTCGTCAGACGGTCGAACAGGTGCAGCGAAGGGGTGACCTTGACGGCCAGGTTGTAGAAGTGGGGATCGGCCGAGGTGGAGAGGCTCGCCACGCCGATCCGCAGGTCTTCGGCGCGCGCGGCCGGGCCCGCACGCGCCAGCAGGATCAAACCGCAGCGCAACAGCCCTATCGTCCGCGCGTGCATCCCGCGAACCCCTGTTCCAACCGCGGTCCGATCATGACCAGGGCCCGCGCGAATTGCTGCAACGCAATGACGATTCCGCATTGCTCGCCTCGTGGCATACCAAATACAAAAAACATAACACTTGTCCGAACACGGATATCGGAGGGCGCCTTGGCAGACACGTACACCGCGTCCCGACCCTAATGACCGGCGTTTTCCCGTTGCTGAACCTTCATCCGCTGGACCTCAACACCGGCCTCCGGCGCCTGGCTGCCGACGCCATCCGCAAGGCCATCGCGGAAATGGATATCTATGGGGACGCTGCGGAACTACGGCTCGACGAGCGCCGCCTGGGCCAGGAACTCGGCGTCAGCCGCACGCCGATCCGCGAGGCGCTCAGCCATCTGGAGCAGGAAGGCCTGGTCCGCACCATTCCCCGCCGCGGCGTGTTCGTCGTGCGCAAGTCGAAGGCCGAGGTGGTCGAGATGGTCACCGTGTGGGCCGCCCTCGAAAGCCTCGCCGCCCGCCGCGCCGCAGACAACGCGCCCGATGCCGACCTCGCCGCCCTGCGCGCCCTGTTCGACGGCCACCAGTCCGACCCGGCCGCCCACCTGCATGAATACAGCCAGGCCAACATGGCGTTCCACCGCGCGATCCTCCGCATGGGCGGCGTCGCCCTGATGTCGGAGATCGCCGACACCCTGTTCATCCACATGCGCGCCGTCCGCGCCGTCACCATGGGCCAGGACAACCGCGCCCAACGCGGGATGGCCGAGCACATGGCCATCATCGACGCGCTCGAACGACGCGACCCTGGCCTCGCCGAACGCCTCGTGCGCGAGCACACGCTCGGCCTCGCCGCCCACATCGAAACGCACGGAGGCGTCCTCGATGCCCTCCCCCCACCGGAAACGAGGTAGACCATGTCCGCAACGATGCGCGCCGTCGACACCACAATGGACGCCCAGGAGCCCGAACTCACCGACGGGTTCCACCTCGTCATCGACGCGCTGAAGCTGAACGGCATCACCACCATCTACGGCGTCCCCGGCATCCCCATCACAGACCTCGGCCGCATGGCGCAGGCCGAGGGTATCCGCGTCATCTCCTTCCGCCACGAGCAGAACGCCGGCAACGCCGCGGCCATCGCAGGCTTCCTCAACAAGTCGCCCGGCATCTGCCTGACCGTCTCCGCCCCAGGCTTCCTGAACGGCCTGACCGCCCTCGCCAACGCCACCACCAACTGCTTCCCGATGATCCTGATCAGCGGTTCGTCGGAACGCGAGATCGTCGACCTGCAGCAGGGCGACTACGAGGAGATGGACCAGCTCGCCATCGCCAAGCCGCTGTGCAAGGCCGCCTTCCGGGTGCTGCACGCCACCGACATCGGTATCGGCATCGCCCGCGCCATCCGCGCCGCCATCTCCGGCCGTCCCGGCGGCGTCTACCTCGACCTTCCCGCCAAGCTTTTTTCGCAGGTCATCGACGCGAAGAAAGGTGCACAGTCGCTGGTGAAGGTCGTCGACGGCGCCCCCGCCCAGATCCCCGGTGCCAACGCAATCGCCCGCGCGCTGGACCTGCTGAAGTCGGCCAAGCGCCCGCTGATCATCCTCGGCAAGGGTGCCGCCTACGCACAGGCCGACGCCGACATCCGCGCGCTGGTCGAGACGTCAGGCATCCCATACATCCCCATGAGCATGGCCAAAGGCCTGCTGCCGGACACCCATCCGCAATCCGCAGGCGCGGCCCGCTCGACGGTGTTGAAGCAGGCCGACGTCGTCATGCTGATCGGTGCGAGGCTCAACTGGCTGCTCAGCCACGGCAAGGGTAAGACCTGGGGCGAGCCCGGCACCCAGAAGTTCATCCAGATCGACATCGAACCGCGCGAGATGGACAGCAACGTCGAAATCGCCGCCCCGGTCGTCGGCGATATCGCTTCCTGTGTGTCCGCCCTGTTGAAGGGCATGGGCAACGATTGGCAGGCGCCGCCCGCCGAGTGGACGACGACGATCAGCACCAAGAAGGATCAGAACATCGCCAAAATGGCGATCCGCCTCGGCAAGAACTCCACGCCCATGGATTTTCACAGCGCGCTGGGTGCCCTGAAGACCGTCATCGCCGAGCGCCCCGACGCCATCCTGGTCAACGAAGGCGCCAACACCCTCGACCTCGCCCGCGGCGTCATCGACATGTACCAGCCGCGCAAGCGCCTCGACGTCGGCACCTGGGGCATCATGGGCATCGGCATGGGCTTCGCGATCGCGGCTGCCGTGGAGACCGGCAAGCCCGTGCTGGCGGTGGAGGGCGACAGCGCGTTCGGCTTCTCCGGCATGGAGGTCGAAACGATCTGCCGCTACGACCTGCCGGTCTGCATCGTCGTCTTCAACAATGACGGCATCTATCGCGGCACCGACATCAATACCACCGGCGGCGCGGACCCAGCAACCACCGTCTTCGTCAAGGGCACCCGCTACGACAAGATGATGGAAGCGTTCGGTGGCGTCGGCGTCAACGCCACCACGCCCGACGAGCTGAAGCGTGCGGTCGACGCCGCGATGGACAGCGGCCGCCCCACCCTCATCAATGCCGTCATCGACCCGGCCGCCGGCAGCGAAAGCGGCAACATCGGCAGCCTGAACCCCCAAAGCAGCCTGAAGAAGAAGTAAGGAATCCCGACATGAAAGCACTCGAAGGCGTCAAAATCCTCGACTTCACCCACGTCCAGTCGGGCCCCACCTGCACACAGCTTCTTGCCTGGTTCGGCGCCGACGTCATCAAGGTCGAGCGCCCCGGCGTCGGCGACATCACCCGAGGCCAGCTCCGCGACATCAAGGACGCCGACAGCCTCTATTTCACGATGCTGAATCACAACAAGCGCAGCATCACGATCGACAGCAAGCACCCCGAGGGTAAGGCCGTCCTCGAAGAACTCGTCCGCACCTGCGACGTCATGGTCGAGAACTTCGCACCCGGCGCGTTGGACCGCATGGGCTTCACCTGGGACCACATCCAGTCGCTCAACCCCCGCATCATCCTGGCCTCCGTGAAGGGCTTCGGCCCCGGCAAATACGAGGACTGCAAAGTCTACGAAAACGTCGCCCAATGCGCCGGCGGCTCCGCCAGCACCACCGGCTTCGACAACGGCCCCCCCCTCGTCACCGGCGCGCAGATCGGCGACAGCGGCACCGGCCTGCATTTGGCCCTCGGCATCGTGGCCGCCCTCTACCAACGCACCATGACCGGCCGCGGCCAGAAAGTTCTGGCAGCCATGCAGGACGGCGTGCTGAACCTGTGCCGGGTCAAGCTGCGCGACCAGCAACGCCTGGCTCACGGACCGCTGACCGAGTTCCCGCAATACCCGGATACCGAGTTCGGCGATGCCGTGCCCCGTTCCGGCAACGCCTCGGGCGGCGGCCAGCC
>JAYVEG010000256.1:0-2978 GCA_043748985.1 Rhodospirillales bacterium | reverse complement strand
CGGCCAGGAGCAGGTTCAGGAGGCGGTTCTGAAGGTGGGCCTGCGCCGCGGGAGGGGTGGTGTTGGCCATGGTCCATTAGGACCATATTCCTCTTTGTCGGTCAAGCGACATTTTTGGCGTTCCAGGCATTGGCCTGGTGCCCGTGGGTTGCCCCCTCGCCAATCGCCGCCTACCGGGCTAGACCGCGCGGCATGCGTCACTTCCTGGATTTCGAACGGCCCGTGGCCGAGCTGGAGAGCAAGATCGAGGAGCTGCGGGCCATGCAGGAGAAATCCCAGGAGCCCGGCGGCATCGACATCGAGGCTGAAGTGTCCCAGCTGGAGGAGAAGGTCGAGGCGCAGATCAGGTTGGTCTATGCCAAGCTGACGCCCTGGCAGAAGACGCAGGTGGCGCGCCATCCGGAGCGGCCGAAGGCGCTGGCCTATATCGGGGCGCTGATCACGGACTACATGCCGCTGGCGGGCGACCGGGCGTTTGCGGACGATGCGGCGGTGGTGGGCGGCCTGGGGCGGTTTCGCGGCCGGCCGGTGGTGGTGCTGGGGACGGAGCGGGGCACGGACACGGAAAGCCGGGTTGCGCGCAATTTCGGGATGGCGCGGCCGGAGGGCTACCGGAAGGCGCGGCGGCTGATCGAGCTGGCCGGGCGGTTCGGGCTGCCGTTGTTGACCTTCGTGGATACGGCCGGCGCGTTCCCGGGGATCGATGCGGAGGCGCGGGGGCAGGCGGAGGCGATCGCGCGGTCGATCGAGGCGTGCCTGGAGGCGCCGGTGCCGATCGTGGCGGTGATTATCGGCGAGGGCGGGTCGGGCGGGGCGATCGCGCTTGCGGCGGGGGACCGGGTCGTGATGCTGGAGCATTCGATCTACTCGGTGATTTCTCCGGAGGGGTGTGCGAGCATTCTGTGGCGCGATGCGGCGCAGGCGCCGGCCGCGGCGGAGGCCCTGCGCCTGACGGCGCGGGATCTGCGCGGGTTCGGCATCGTGGACCTGGTGGTGACGGAGCCGCTGGGGGGTGCGCACCGGATGCCGGGCGAGGCGATGTCGAGCGTGGGTGACGCGATCGAGACGATGCTGGCGCCGCTGCTGGACCTGTCGGCGGCGGCGCTGAAGGAGGCTCGGCGGGAGAAGTATCTGGCCATGGGGCGGGATGCGGTCGCGCCCTGATGAGTGAGGCGGCACCCACGAAGGGCCTGTTTTTCACGGTCTTTCCGTCGATCGTGCTGCCGATGTTCCTGGCGGCGATCGACAGCACGATCGTGGCCACCGCATTGCCGGACATCGCGGCGACGCTGGGCGATGTGGAGCGGATTTCCTGGGTGGTCGTGTCCTACCTGATGGCGACGACCATCGCGGCGGCGGTCTGTGGGCGGTTGGGGGATGCGCTGGGGCGCAAGCGACTGCTGCTGGTGTCGCTGGGGGTGTTCATCGTCGCTTCCGTGATGTGTGCGCTGGCGCCGACGATGCTGGTTCTGGTGGGTGCGCGGGTGCTGCAGGGGATCGGCGGCGGCGGGCTGATGACGCTGTCGCAGGCGCTGGTGGGCGAGGTGGTGCCGGGGCGGGAGCGGGGGAAATACCAGGGGTATCTGGCTTCGATCTTCATGATCTCGAGCACGTTCGGGCCGGTGGCGGGCGGGTGGCTGACGCAGCATTTCGGCTGGGCTTCGGTGTTCTGGGTGAACGTGCCGCTGGGGGCGCTGGCGACGGTGATGGCGCTGCGGCTGCCGTCACGGGCCGGGTCGGGCGGGTTGCGGTTCGACTGGCTTGGCTTGGGGTTCTTCACGGCGTTCGTGGTGCTGTTGCTGCTGGCGCTGGAGCAGGCGCAGCGGATTTCAGTGGAGGCGCTGCCGGGGATCGTGCTGTGGACGGCTGCGGCGGGCGTGGCGTTGTGGCTGCTGCTGCGGCAGGAGCGGCGGTCGAGTTATCCGCTGATACCGATCAACCTGTTGCGGAACCCGGCGATCTGGCGGGCGGATGCGATGGGGGCGTGCGTGGGGGCGACGATCGTGTCGAGCGTTACGTTCATGCCGATCTATCTGCAGGTGGTGCGGGGGGTGCCGCCGGCGGAGGTGGGGCTGCTGCTGCTGCCGCTGACGGCTGGGATCGCGTTCGGGTCTTTGTTGACGGGGAAGATGATCAGCAAGACGGGGATGACGGCGATCTTTCCGAGCTTTGGACAGGTGAGCGTGTGTGCGTGCCTGGTGTTCCTGGCCGTGGGGGCGGCGTGGGTGCCGACGGGGCGGCTGGCTTATCTGTTTTTGCTGTTGTCGGTTTCGTTGGGGACGACGATGCCGGTTGTACAGATCACGGTGCAGACGGTGGCGGGACCGAAGAATTTGGGGGCGGCGAGCGCGTCGGTGCAGTTCAGCCGGTCGATCGGGGCGGCGCTGGGGACGGCGCTGGTGGGTGCGGTGCTGTTTGCGGTGTTGGCGGCGCGGGACCCGGCGATGGCGCGATTGTTTGCGGATGTGGTGGAGCGGGGGCCGGGGGTGCTGGTGGGAGTGCCTGAGGCGGTGCGGGATGGTTTGGCGGTTGAGATTGCGGGGGCGTTCCGGGCGGCGTTCCTGACGATCGCGGCTTTCAGCGCGGGGACGGCGGTGTTGGCCTGGACGTTGCCGGTGCGGCGGATTTAGCGGGTTCGTTGCGGTTGTGATCTTCTGGGGTGGAGTGGCGGGTTGCACCCACCCTATGTTTTTGCCGTGATCGTCGCGTGCGGCCGATCCATGGCTTGTATGCGTCGAGCTGCGTGGATGGTCGTGTCAGGCACGATCATGACGGAAACCTTGTTTCTGTCGTCCTTTACCCTCGTCCCGGTCGTCTCTCAGAAGGGGGAGGAAGGAAGATCAGAAAATCAGGGCGAAGAGTTCGCAGGCGGCGACGATGACGAGGACGACGGCGACGACCTGGCCGGCGGAGAGGCCCCATTCGCGGTCGGGCAGGATGTCGGGGTTGTTGCGGTGGGGCTCGGGCGGGGTTGTGGT
>JAYVEG010000255.1:0-2987 GCA_043748985.1 Rhodospirillales bacterium | reverse complement strand
TGGTGCTGGCGGCGGCCGGGTTCGCGGTGCAGGCGGTAATCATCTGCCGCTCGCCGGTGGTGCGGCTGGCGCGGCTGCCGGCGCTGGTGGATCAGCCGTAAGGCCTTTCGCAGCGGTGGCTGGGCACGCCACCATGGATGCTGGCGGCGGCGAACGGCTCGCCCGCGTCAACCCCACCCGCGTGGGCCGGCGCGCCGGGGATCATGGAGCGGGCGATGTTGGTCTCGCCACCTTCATCGGTGCAAAGCGGGCCGGCCTGCACCCGCTATACGATGCTCAATTCGGCACGCGACCCACCCGGCGCGGCGCGCGGATCGTCTCGCGCGTCGCGGGCGTCCCGGGCGTGTCGCAGGCCGGCCGGATCTGGGGCGTCGTCAGCCCGCCGTGGCGAGGGACAGCGTCGCGTCGGCGTAGTTGCCAGCGCCCATCGCACCTTGTTCGAAGATGTCGTGGTCCTTGATCCAGGCGAATGATTCGTCAAACACCTCCTTGGTGTAGGACTCGAACACGATGCGCTCGCCCGGGCCCCAGCGCCTGGTATCCATGCGGGCGTGCAGGCGGTCGGGAAACTCGCGGCTGTAATAGTGGGTGTAGAGCTCCGGCCGCAGGTCGATGTCACGCTGCGCCCGCTTCAGCGCGTTGAAGAAGCGGCGAAGGTCTTCGGGGTCGGGTTCGCCGTGGATCATGGCGGCGATCATGAAGGTGGTGTCGATGATCTTCCGGAAGCCGAGCTGTTCGGCGAGGTAGTAGGGCCCGCTGAACAGGCTTGCCGCGGCGACCTGGCCCTCGATCAGCCGGTCCAGGCGGGCGAACAGCAGCCCGTCGCTGAAGGACAGCGCGATCTGGTCCGCGGGCAGATACTGCTCCAGCGCCTGGATAGTCGCGTAATGGCTGCCGGACTGAAAACCGACGGCGATCGGCACCCCCGCGAGGTCAGCGGGTGAGCGGACGGGGGAGTTGGCGGGGACGAAGATGCCGGCCGGGGTGACGGAGTAGGCGTCGGCATACAGCTTGGCGTTGCCGAGCGAGGCGGACACGTTGACCGTCCAGTGGCAGGCGCAGCTGACGTTGCTTGCCCGGCCGGCCTCGATGCTTTGGAACGCGCCGGTCTTGTCAGGGGTTGCGTGATGCCGGCCGTCGGTGGAGCGGATGTGCTCGTTGAAGACGTAGTCCAGACCCTCGTCGCGGAAGTAGCCCTTCTCTTCGGCAACCCATTCCTGCAGTCGGAAATGCGGCTCGATGATGAACTTGCCCATGGTCGTTCCCTACTTTTTCCGAAACAGTAGCGCGATGCTTGCGCGCTGGCGAGCCCGCCGGGTAGACGGGGCAACCCGCAGGAGATCACCAGGGCCTGGTTTGCATGTGCCGCGCTCACGCTCGCCTTGACCCTCGCCGCCTGTGCGCCGCAGGAGGTCGGCGAGCGGGTCGGCACCTCGCTGAACCGGGCGAGCGTGACCACGGGCCGGGCGTTGGCCAAGGTGGGCGACCGGACGGGGGAGCTGCTGCAGAACGCGGGCAGCAACCTGCGCGACACGATCAATCCGCCGCCGCGCTACCCGCAAGACGTCGATCCGAATGACGCGCCGGGTGACGCGCCGATCACACGCTTCGACCGTTCGATGGCCTACTGACGAGCGCATGACCGCAATCCCGCGGCCTCACGGGCCGCGGAACCCGCTGATGGCGGCACCCGCGTCGCGCGGCAGGCGCCAGATAAGCGGGATGCCCAGCGTCGACAGCGCGGCCACGAGCACGAACGTCAGGTGGAAATCCGGCAACGTCGCCGCGCTGCGCCCGTCCAGGCCCGCGACGACGTGCAGCAACGCCGCGCCAAGCGCCACGCCCATGCCCATCGAGACCTGCACGGATACGGATGACAGGCTGCTCGCGGCACTCATCCGCGCGGGCGGCACGTCGGCATAGGACAGCGTCTGCAGAATGGTGAACTGCATCGACCGCGTCAGCCCGCCGAGCGCCAGGACGGGTAGCAGCAGGGCGTAGGACGTCGATGGATACAGCGCCGCGCAGGCCAGCATCGCCAACGCCGCCAGGACCGCCGTGGCCAGCCCGGCCGTGCGGTGGCCGAAGGTGCGTAGGATCCAGACGGTGGCGAACTTCATGCCGAGATTGCCGCAATAGACCGCCAGCATCAGCAGCCCGGCGTGCAACGCATCGAGCCCGAAGCCCACCTGAAACATCAACGGCAGTAGGAATGGCGCCGTGCTGATGCAGGTGCGGAACACCGTACCGGCCCATTGGCTGGCAGCGAAAGTCGGAATGCGCATCGTGGTCAGATCCAGCATCGGGTATTTCGCCCGGCCGGCGTGCCGCACGGCGACGACGCCTACGGCGATGCTGAACGCCAGCAGCCCACCGGCTGTCCACCACGGCAGACCGGGCTGCCCCAACAGCTCGAGCCCCTCCATGAAGCAGGCGAGTGCGGCACCGGACAGCGCGAAGCCGGGCCAGTCGAACGGCCGCCGCTCACCCGATTGCAGGTTCGGCATCCAGCGCCGCGCCAGCACGATAGCCGCGATGCCGACGGGCACATTGATAAGAAAGATCCAGTGCCACGTCGCATACGCCACGAGGAAGCCACCCACCGGCGGCCCCAGGATCGGCGCCGTCAACGCCGGCCAGGTCAGCAGCGAGATGGCCTGCACCAAATTGGCTTTCTCCGTCGTGCGCAGCACCACCAGGCGGCCAACGGGGACCATCAACGCGCCGCCCACGCCCTGCAGCACGCGGGAGGCGACGAACGGCCACAGGCCGGGACTGGCGGCGCACAGGATCGAGGCCGCGGTGAAGATCGCGATGGCGCTGATGAACACGCTGCGGGTGCCATACCGGTCGGCGACCCAGCCGCTGACGGGGATAAAGACGGCCAGCGTCAGCAGGTAGGCGCTGATGCCGATGCCGAGCGAGACGGGGCCGACCTGAAAGTCGCGGCCGATGGCGGGCAGCGCGGTGGCGAGCACGGACCCGTC
>JAYVEG010000254.1:0-2991 GCA_043748985.1 Rhodospirillales bacterium | reverse complement strand
CCTCCAGCAACGCCGTCGCATGCTCCGCCGGCAGGATGCGGCCCTCCGACAGGTCCCGGTCCAACTCCGCCAGCTGCGCCCGATGCAGCGATAATGCGAGGTCGCGCGCGCCCCGGGCGCTCGTACGACGGTCCAACGCCACCGCCAGAGGGGCCAAAGCCGCCACTGCCAGCAGTGCGATCGCGATCCAGATCATGGCTTCAGGTCCGGGTCAGCTCGGCCAGGCGGGCGCGTTCGGCGTCCGATAGCGGGGCCGGCGCCACCACGCGCCGCCGCCGCGCCATTAACACCGCCGCGAGCCCGGCGCCGACCGCCAACACCGGCGAGCCCCATAGCAGCGCCGTCACGGCGTTCACCGGCGGCCGCAGGCGGACGAAATCGCCATAGCGCGCCACCACCCATTCGGTCGCCTGCGCGTCGGTATCACCCGCGGCGATGCGCGCCCGCACCAGCCCGCGGAGGTCTTTCGCAAGGTCCGCATTGCTGTCCTCGATGCTCTCGTTCTGGCAAACAAGGCAGCGCAATTGACGGCCCACGGCCTCGGCCCGCTCCTCCTGGACGCGGTTCGGCAACATCTCCGCCGGATCGCTGATGGCCCAGGCGAATGGCGTCGAAAATAGGGCGGATGCCAATCCGCCAACGATCAGCCAACGCCTCAACTCATCCCCCGCAGCAGCGGACGCAGCTGCTCGGCCGCGACGTCCCGCGTGATGGGACCCGCCATCCGCCAACGCACGATCCCCTGCGCGTCCAGCAGGTAGCTTTCCGGCACGCCGTAGACACCCCACTCGATCGCGACGCGCCCCGGCCGGTCCTCGGCGATGCGCGCATACGGGTTGCCATGCCGGGCAATGAACCCGCCAGCCGCCGCAGAAGAATCCTTGTAGGCGATCGCCCAGATCGGCAGCCCCTCCTGGGACAGCGCCATCAGCTCCGGATGCTCGATCACGCAAGGGACGCACCAACTGGCGAAGAAGTTCACCAGCACGGGCCGCTTCAACGCTACCAGGTCGCTGGCTCCGAAGCCCGGACCGTCACCCATGCCTGGCAACGCAAAATCCGGGATCCGCTTGCCCATCAACTGGCTCGGCACGTCATGCGGGTCGAATTGCCCGGCCTTCATTCGGCTCAGCACCGTCATGAACCCGGCCCCGGCCACGACGGCCAGGCCGAATGGCGCCAGCAACAGCGCCCGCCTGCGATCGATCATGCGACCGCCGAGCCGGGCCGAACCTTCGCGCGCGCCGGCGCACCGACGCGTGTGCGACGGTCTAGCAGCGACAGCAGCCCACCAAGGGCCATGATGAGGCCGCCGAACCAGATCCACGGCGCCAGCGGGTTATAATGCAGCCGCATCAGCGCCGCACCGTCCCGCTCCTCGCCCAGAACCGCGTAGATGTCCGCAAACCCGGTGGTATAGATCTTCGCCTCGGTCGTGGTCATGCGCTGCACCGGAAACGCCCGCCGCGCCGGCTCCAGCACGATCGACCAATCCCCCTTGGCGATCTTCAGGTCGGCGATCCGAGCCGCGTAATTGGGGCCGGCCTCGTCACGCATGCCCAGCAGCGTCCAAGTATACCCCGCAGACTCGACGCTCTCACCAGGATGCAGCAGCACGACCCGCTCGGACGCGAGCGACATGCCCGCGACGCCAGCAACCAGCACCCCCATCCCCGCATGCCCGAGCGTGGTCCCGAACGTCTGCAGCCGAAGCCCGGCAAACCGCCCCCAGCTGTCCTGCGGCGACACCCGAAACAGCCGTGTTCGCTCCACGATCTCGACGAACGACCCAAAGATCAGCCACGCGGCGGCCCCAAAGGCCAGCGCCGGCAACGCGCGCGCCGGACCCCAGGCGGCAACCAGGCCGACGACAAGGGCCGCCAGCGCCGCCCACCAGAGTTGCAGCAGGGCCGGCCCAAGCCGGGCGCGCTTCCACGCCAGCCGTGGCGCCACCACCATCGCGCCCATCACCGGCAAGGCGAGCGGGATGACGGTCGCGTTGAAGAACGGCGCGCCCACAGAAATCTTCGCGCCGAACACGAAATCGGCGACCAGCGGATACATCGTGCCGGTGATGACCACGGCGGCGATGCTGCATAACAGCACGTTGTTCAGCACCAGCGCCCCCTCCCGGCTCACCGGCGAGAAGATGCCCCCCGCCGCCAGCACCGGCGCGCGGAACGCGAACAAAAGCAACGAGCCGCCGATGACCAGCCCCAGCAGCCCGAGGATGAACACGCCCCGCGTTGGATCGTTGGCAAACGCATGCACGGAATTGAGGATGCCGGAGCGCACGAGGAAGGTGCCCGACAAGCTCAACGAGAACGTCCCGATGGCAAGTAGCACCGTCCAGACCTTCAGCGCCTCCCGCTTCTCCACCACGATCGCAGAGTGCAACAGCGCCGTCCCCGTCAACCACGGCAGCAGCGACGCGTTCTCGACCGGGTCCCAGAACCAGAAGCCACCCCACCCCAGCTCGTAGTAGGCCCACCACGACCCAAGCGCGATGCCCGAGGTCAGCAGGCACCAACTCGCCAAGGTCCAAGGCCGCACCCAACGCCCCCAGGACGCATCGATCCGCCCCTCCAGCAACGCCGCGACGGCAAACGCGAACGGCACCGCGAACCCCACATACCCCGCGTACAGAATAGGCGGATGGAAGGCGAGACCCGGGTCCTGCAGCAGCGGGTTCATGTCGCGCCCATCCAGCGGCGGCGGCCACATCCGGTTGAACGGATTGCTCGCCAGCAGGCAGAACAGCAGGAACCCCGCCGAGGTGCCCCCCAGCACGCCGATCACCCGCGCCCGCAACGCCGACGGCAGCCCCCGCCCGAACACCGCAACCGCCCCCCCGCACAGCGCCAGGATCAGCCCCCAGAGCAGAATACTGCCCTCGTGGTTGCCCCACGTGCCGGTGATCTTATACAGCAGCGGCTTCAGCGTGTGGCTGTTCTCGGCCACGTTCAGGACCGTGAAGTCGTCGGAAACGCT
>JAYVEG010000253.1:0-9893 GCA_043748985.1 Rhodospirillales bacterium | reverse complement strand
GCGCGTTTCGCCGGTTCCGGGCGCTGCATACCGGGATCACCGAGCATCTGGCGACGATCGAGCGGCGGGCGGAGACGCATCTGGGCAAGCTGAAGGCCAGCAATGCCGGGCTTGACCGGCTGCTGGATGCCAGCGAGGCCAATCTGCGCGAGATCGAGGTTTGGGTGGCCGGCGGTCAGCAGGCGTTGCTGCGGATGCGCGAGGCGTTTGCGGCCGAGCACGGCGCGGTTGCCGCCGAGGGGGCGGTGCCCGACCCGGTGCGGCTGGCGAAGCTGCGCGACATGGCCGAACAGATCGATGCGTTCGAGACGCGGCTGGTGCGGATGCACGTTGCGTTCACGCGGGGGATATTGGCCATTCCGCAGATCAGGATGGCGCAGCAGGCCGGGCGGATCGAGATCCAGAACACGCTGGATACCGTGCTGTTCGACCTGCCGGACCTAAAGGCGGCGATCGTTCGGGTGGCGGCGCTGCACCAGATCAGCCGGGCATCCGACGCGACGGCGGCCCGGCGGCGCATCGCCCGCGACCTGCAGCAGATCGGCGTGGACGCGCTGGACCAGGCGTATACGGCGGCCAAGCGGACCCAGGGCGACATGGCGGGCGACGTGCAGACGCTGAGCCAGGTGACGGACCGGATGCTGGCGACGATCGACAAGGGCCTGACGATCGACCAGGAGAACCGCACGAAGCGCGAGGCGGCGGTGCAGCAACTGGGCGAAGTGCGGAACCGGCTGATGGACGGGATGCGCGCGCATGCGGACCAGACGATGGTCGCGTTCGGTAAGCGCGCGGAGCGCTAGGCCATGCGGTTCCGCATCGAGACGTTCCTGAACCCGCATCTGCCGCCGGCGGCCACGCGGGCCGATGCCGTGTTCAGCCTGACGGCGGAGCAGGAGACCGCACCCGGCGCGGGGGCGCAGCCGCGTCGACTGGTGGGGCTGATCGCGGACAAGTCCGGCTCCATGGACGGCGACAAGATGGAGGGTTCGAAGCATGCGCTGCGGGTCGCGGTCGACCAGATGGACGGCGGCGTCGAGGCGTTCGTGATGGCGTTCGACTTCAAGGCGCACGTGCTGCTGAACCCGACCGCCATGGACGAGGACGGGCGGCGGCGGGCGCATGCGGCGATCCAGCGCATGGAGGCGGGCGGCGGGACGGTGATGTCCATGGCGCTGATGGCGGCACGCGACGTGTTCCTGAGCCGGCCCGGCGCGCTGTGCCAGGCGATCATGCTGACGGATGGGCAGAACGACGGCAACGATGCGCGGGGGCTGGAGGCGGCGCTTACGGCGTGTGCTGGGGTGTTCCAGGCGGATTGCCGCGGGGTGGGGACGGACTGGTCGGCGCCGCAGTTGCGCGCGATCGCGGCGCGGCTGTTGGGGACGGTGCAGCTGGTCGCCGGGCCGGCGGAGCTGGCGCAGGACTTTCGGGACACGATGGCGGCGGCGATGGCCAAGTCGGTCGCGGGCGTGCGGCTGCGGCTGTGGATGCCGAAGAATGCGCGGCTGGTGGCGGTGAAGCAGGCGTTCCCGTCCGAGATCGACCTGACGTCGCAGGTCAGGCCCGTGGATGCGCGGGTGGTGGAGGTGCCGCTGGGGGCGTGGGGCGCGGGCACGCAGGATTATTTCGCGACGTTCGAGCTGACGCCGTTGGGGCTGGGAGAGCAGATGCTGGTGTGCCGGCCGAGCCTTGTCTGGGCGGACCCGGCGACGCCGGAGACGACGGCGGTGGGCGGGAACGTGACGGTGACGTGGACGGAGGATGCGGGGCTGACGACGCGGATCGATGCTCAGGTGGCGCATTACACGGGCCAGGCGGAGAAGGCGCGGGCGATCCAGGAGGGGCTGGAGGCGCTGGACCGGCAGGACGAGGCTGCGGCGACGATATTGTTGGGGCGTGCGCTGCAGCTTTCGGAGCAGTCGGGCGACGCGGAAACGACGCGGCGGCTGCGTGCGGTGGTGGAAACGGACCCGGACGGGGGCACGCTGCGGCTGCGGCGTGGGGCGGCGAAGGTGGTGACGATGGACCTGGATGTGGCGAGCACGCGCACCGTGCGGGCGCGCCGGGATTGATATGACCGCCGTCCATTGCACGAAGTGCGGGGGGCTTTCGGACGATGCGGAGTTCTGCTCCGAGTGCGGCGCAAGCCTGGTCGCGACCGGCGTGCCACACGTGGGCCGGGCAGCGCCGCCGGCGGTGGGCCAGGCCGAACCCTGCCCGGTGTGCGGCGAGGCGCGGCCATCGTCGACCGCCCGGTTCTGCGACACGTGCCGGTATGATTTCGTGGCGCAGCAGGGGTTTTCTGCGGCTTCCAGCGCCGTTGGGCCGCCGGTCTATGCGCCGGCGATTGTCGTGCCGGACGTCTCGCCAGTGGGGGCACCAGGGGGGGCACCAGGGGGGGCGCCTCGGTTCGATCTGCGGGCGACCGTCGATGTGTCGTTGCGGCGCGATGAGGACCCGATGCCGACGGATATGCGGGAAAGGCTGTTTCCGCTGGATCTGGCCGACCACCTGGTCGGGCGGCGGTCGGATAGCCGGGACATCCATCCGGAGATCCCGGTTTCGGATCCCGGCATCTCGCGCCGGCATCTGCGGGTGCTGCGGGCGGCGGATGGGACGTTGGCGGCGCTCGACCTCGGGTCCATGAACGGCACGCGGTTGAATGGCGTGGCGCTGGAGGCGAACGTGCCGACGCCGCTGGCGGAGGGGGATGCGCTGACGATGGGATGCTGGACGCGGCTGGTCGTGGTGCCGCGGTGAGCCTGGGCCAGGCGCTGCCATCGGCAACCCGGCTGCCGGCGACGACGCCGGTGCTGCTGCGGCGGTGCATGGTTGGGCTGGTCGTGCTGGCGATGCTGGCCTGCGGCTTGTCGTTGTGGACCGCGGCGTCGGTGAGCGAGGCGGCACGGACGATCGGGCGGGACGCCGAGCCGTCGGTTGCGCTGGCGCTGCGGATGGAAGCGACCGTGCAGGACATGATGGCCGCCATGCTTGCCGACAGCCTGACGGATGACGGCATGGCCACCGGCACGTCGTTGCGGTTCAGCGAGGGGTTGCGGACGTTGGACAACGACGTCGTCGCGGCGGCGGGCAACATCACTTATGGCGAGGCGGAAGCCGGGCCGCTGCGGGACCTGTTGCAAGGCGTTGCGATGTATCAGCGCGCCGTGATCGAGGTGCGGGCGGTGGGGCCGGGCAACGCGTATCTGCTGTCGCATCGGATCCAGTGGGCGGATCGGGTGGGGCGCGGGTTCGCGGTCCCGGCGGCGCGGGCGTTGGCGGCGGTGAATGCGGGGGTGCTGGAACAGCGTTATGCCGCCTATCGCGCGGCGTCGTTGCTGCAGGGCGGGGCGGCGGTGGCCGGGTTCGTGCTGCTTGCGGCGTCGCTGCTGGCCGTGCAGGCGTGGTTGGCCCGGCGGATGCGGCGGATCGTGAACCCGCCCCTTGCGGCGGCGACGCTGGTGGTGGTGGCGGCGGGGGGGTGGTTCGGGGCCGCGGTGCTGACGGAGCGGGCGGATCTGCGGGCGGCGAAGGCGGATGCGTATGACAGTCTTTCGGTGCTGTTCCAGGCCAAGGGCGTGGCGAATGCGCTGCGGTCGGATATGTCGCTGTGGCTGCTGGACCCGGCCGTGCGGCCGGAGGCGACGGCGCGGATGACGGCGGCGGCCGGCACGTTGCTGGCGCTGGACATGGGCCGGGCGGACCAACGGCAAGGGGTGCTGGATACGCTGAGCCGGGCCTTGCGGCTGGAGCAGGATGGGGCGGCCGATCGTGCTTTGGCAGAAACGCCGAAGCTGGAGGGGCTGCTGGGGACGGAGCTGTCCAACATCACCTTCGGCGTGGCGGAGCGGCAGGCCGCGACGGACAGCGTGCGCCGGTTGGCCGATGCGGTGGACGCGATCGGCGGGGTGCAGGCGATGGAGGGGCGGCGGCAGCATACCGAGGCGGTGGCGCGGTGGCTGGACAACAAGCCGGGCGGGGGTGCGGCGGCGTTCACGGCGCTGGGCGACGCGCTGGACCGCACGATCGCGGTGAACCAAGGCGAGTTCGACCGGCGGGTGAGCTCCGCACTGGGGACCGCTTCTGCCATGCCGCTGGTGGCGGGCCTGGCGCTGGGGCTGGTGGCGTTGCTTTCCGTGGGGGGCGTGTGGCTTCGGCTGCGCGAGTATCGGTGATGACGCTGGAGGCGGTCGATCGCGCGCTGGAGCAGTGGCGGGACCGACTGGCGGCGGCAAGCCGGAACGTGTCGGAGTTGAGCGAACTGCCGGAATATGCGGCGACCCGAGCGGCCTCGGGCGGCACCGGGCCGATGGGGGAGCTGGCCCGCAGCATGATCGCGACCATGGACGAGCTGTGGCAGGGCGTGCTGCTGATCGGCGCGGCGCTGGACCGGGCGGAGCAGGCGCGGCGCGGCGGAAGCCGGCTGTGGCGCGCGGAGGAGGCGGCGGCGGCGGCGATGGCGATCCTGTCGGGCGCGTCGATCAGCGTCGACCTGGTGGACACGCCGGTGCTGCGCCGCCGGCTGCTGGGTGGCCCGCGGGAGACCGTGACGGTCAGCCCCGAGACGTTGCTGGCGACGATGGACGCGGCGTTCGACCGGGTGCGCGCGACCGTGTCCAGCATTGGCGAGGCGGAGGCGCGGGCGGCGGCGCTGCAGGCCCGGCTGAGCGCGGCGCTGAGCACGGCGCTGGGGGGGCTGCCGGATGCGGACGCCTGGCGCAGCCGTTTGCAGGACGCATTGCTGCCGGATCCGCTGGATCGCATCGGTGCGCTGGAGAGCCTTGCGGCCGTACTCGACCCGGCGGTTGCGGTGCTGAAGGGGGTGGACGCGAGATTGGTGTCGAACGGGCAGGCGTTGCAGGGGCTGCGGGCTGCGGCCGACCGGGCCGCCGAAGCAGCGGAGCGGTGCCGGGCCGCCTGCCGGACCGCGTTGCCCGCGGTGGATGCGACGGCCATCGCGGCGCTGTCCGGCTGGCTGGATCGGTTGCGGGCGACGCGTGCGGCGGGCCGGCTGGACGCCTGCGCGGTGGGGCTGGGCAACTGGCAGGTGCTGCACAACCGGGCGGCGACGGAGTGGCGGGCGCTGGAGGAGGCGGCGACGCAGGCCCTGGCCCGGCGGGCCGAGCTGGTGGCCCGGCTCGGGGCGTATCGCGCCAAGCATCGATCGCGGCGGGAGGCGGGTGTGGAAGCGACCGGTCTGCCGGTCCTGGAGACTGCGGCAAAGGCGGCGGTGAACGCAGCGCCGATCGACCTGGATGCCGCCAGCAAGGCCTTGATGGACTACGAAGCCGCGCTGGCCCGGTTGTAGAGGACGCATGATGGCCCCCTCCCCTGTTCGCTCGTGTATCGACCCTTCCTGTGGCGGGCATTTCGTCGATGGGTTCTGCGATGAATGCGGGCGGGTCGCGCCGGCAGGGGCTGCGGTGGGGTCGCCGTCTTCCGCTGCGCCGGGGGCGGTGGCCCAGGCTGGTGTGACGGCCTTGGGGGGTATGACGGGCTTGGGGGGTGTGACGGGCGCTTCGCATATTGGGCGGCAGGGTGGCTATGCCAGGCTGACGGGGCGCGTCACGGGGGCGCGGCGGCCGCATGCCGGGGCGGCGGGGACGACGCCGGGCACCGGGGTGGGGACGGGCGTCGGGACCGGTGCGACCGGGCGCGGGTCTGGCCGGTCATCGCGCAGCCGGGGCAGCAGCAGCCGGCGGCGGGCGCTGGGCGGCGGCCTGGTGCAGATGCCGGTCGAGCCGTCTTCGGACCCATTGCTGCTGTTGATGAGCGATGCGCGGGTGCCGGACAGCAAGGCGGTGTGCCCGTCCTGCGGCAACCGAGTGAACCCGGAGAAGCGGTTCTGTTCGAACTGCGGGGCCGAGTACGACTTCAAGCCGAGCCTGCGGGCGGGCGACGTGCTGGCCGAGCAGTATGAGGTGCGGGGGCCGATCGCGTTCGGCGGGCTGGGCTGGATCTATCTGGCGATGGACACGCGGCTGAACCGCTGGGTGGTGCTGAAGGGCCTGTTGAACAGCCGCGACCCGGCGGCGGCGGCGGCGGCGGTGGCGGAGCGGCAGTTTTTGGCGGCGGTGAAGAACGGCAAGATCGTCGGCATCTATACCTTCGTGACGCGGGACGGCGAGAGCTTCATCGTCATGGAGTATGTGGGGGGGCGCACGCTGAAGGCGATACGGCGGGAACGCGGCCCGCTGCCGCCGGCGGAGGCGATGGCGTTCATGCTGGGTATCTTGCCGGCGTTCGCCTACCTGCATGAGCAGAACCTGGTCTATTGCGATTTCAAGCCCGACAACGTGATGCTGGAAGCCGACGACGTGAAGCTGATCGACATGGGCGCGGTGCGGCGGATCGATGATCCGCACGGCGATATCTATGGGACGGTCGGCTATAAGGCGCCCGAGGCGGATGACGACCCGCAGGCGGTTTCGGACCTGTACACCATCGGGCGCACGCTG
Source organism: Rhodospirillales bacterium (assembly GCA_043748985.1). Lineage (GTDB taxonomy): Bacteria > Pseudomonadota > Alphaproteobacteria > Acetobacterales > Acetobacteraceae > JBBROS01. The sequence continues at coordinate 3,432 of JAYVEG010000253.1, read as the reverse complement.
GCGGTGCTGGCGATGGATTTCGACAACACCGGGCGGTATGCCGCCAGCCTGCCGCCACCGAACGAGCTGCTGCACACGGTGCCGGAGGCGGCGATCGTGGCGGCCGGGCTTTCTGGGGCGCTGGGTGCGCGGCTGGCGGATGGGCGTGCGTTGCCGGGGTGGTTGCGCTGGAACGCTGCCAGCCGGAGCTTTTCAGGCACGGCGCCGGCGGGGATCGTGGCGGTGGAGGTGGTGCTGGTGCCGGAGGCGGGCGGGGCGTCGGTCTCGCCTGTTCCGGTGACGTTGGGGCTGCCGTTGGCGGGCAATGAGAGTTTCTATCGGTTCCTGTTGAAGGCCACCGCGGCCGAACCGGATGCGCGGTTCCAGTCGGCCGAGGAGATGGCGGCGCAGTTGACGGGCGTGCTGCGCGAGACGGCGGCGCGGGGCGGCGCGATCCCGGCGATGGACAGCCCGATCTTTCTATCAGAGCGGGCGGCGCCGGGGCATCCACGGCTGGCCGATGGGGCGTGGCGGCGGTTGCCCGAACTGCGGCTGGACCCCGTCGACCAGGCGGCGGCGGAGTTGTTCGCGGTTCGCAGTGCGGAGCCTGCGGCGCGGGCCGGGCTGCTGGCGGCGGCGGCGCGTGCGAAGCCGGGGTCGGGCGAGGTGCGGCTGCGGGAGGCGGAGGCCTTGATCGCGGCGGGGGATGCGGCGCTGGATGCTGTCATGAAGCCGCTGGATGCGGCGCTGGCGATCGACCCGTTCGACTGGCGGCCGGACTGGTATTGCGGGGTCTATGACCTGTCGCAGGGGCGTGCGGCGGAGGCGGTCGAGTGTTTCGACAAGGTGTATGGCGAGATCCCCGGAGAGGCTGCGCCGAAGCTGGCGCTGGCGATGGCGCTGGAGGCGGAGGGGCGAGGGGCCGAGGCGGCCGGGCTGTACGACACGGTCAGCCGCAGCGACCCCGGCCTGGCGGCGGCTGCGTTCGGGCTGGCGCGGTGTTGCAGCGGCGCGGGGGACCGGGCGGGAGCGGTCGCGGCATTGTCGCGCGTGCCCGACAGCGCGGCGCTGGCGGGCGAGGCGCGGATGGCGGCGGTGCTGGTGCTGTCGGCAGGGGACCCGACGGAGGCGGAGTTGCGGCAGGCGGGCGCGATCCTGGCGAGCCTGCAGCGCGACGACCTGGCGCGGCATGAGGCGGAGGCTGCGGTGGCGATGCAGGCGGTCCGCCGACTGGAGAGCGGCGCCTGGCCGGCGGGCGGCGCGGTGCTGCTGGGGGTTGCGGCCGATGGGCGGGCGTTGCGCGGCCGGGCGGAGGCGGCGCTGCTGGCCTGCGCGCGGTTGAGCGAAAGCCGGGCGACGCGGATCGGGTTCGTGGACCGGGCGAATGCGGTGCGGGCCAGGAGCCTGGTGTGAACTGTCCCCGCTGCGGCGCGGCGATGACGCCTGGGGACCGGTTCTGCGAGGAGTGCGGCGCGCGGGTGAGTGCGCCGGCTGTGCCGAACAGCGGCGGGCGGGCGGAGACGGTGGGGGCGGGGCTGGCGGGGCGCACCGATCAGGGCCTGCGGCATCCGGAGAACCAGGATGCCTTCGCTGTATCGGGGCCGATGGAGGGGGGCGCCGGCACGATCCTGGTGGTGTGCGACGGTGTATCCAACTCGCAGACGCCCCAGGCCGCGGCGCGCATGGCGGCCACCATCGCGCACGATGTGCTGCAGGCGGGCGGGGGCACGGTGGCGGCGATGGAGGATGCGATGGCGGATGCGATCCGGCGGGCGCATGACGCGGTGTGCGCGCTGCCGTTCGATCGGCAGGCGGAGATCGACCCGCCGGCGACCACCATCGTTGCGGCGGTGGTGCATGAGGGGGGGATCACGCTGGGGTGGCTGGGCGACAGCCGGGCCTATTGGCTGGACAGCGCCGGGGCGCGGCAGTTGACGCGGGATCATTCGTGGCTGGCGATGGTCGTCGACCGGCATGAGATGACGGAGGCGGAGGCGCTGCGCGACCCGCGGGCGCATGCGCTGCTGTATTGCCTGGGCACGACCGATTTCGCTGTCGCGAGCCCCTGCCCGGCCCCGGGCATCGCGACGATCGGTCTGGGCGAGGGGTGGCTGGTGTTGTGCAGCGACGGGGTGTGGAACTATGCCGAGACGGCGGTCGCGATGCTGCTGGCCGCTGGCGAGGGGGTGCGTGGGGACGCGGCGGACCTGTGTGCGCGGCTGGTGGATTATGCGCTGTCTTGCGGGGGGCGGGACAATATCACGGTGGCGGCGGTTCGGGTTGTGGCCAGGTAGACCCCTGGCGGACAAGCTGGGGGACCGCCCCCTCAACCCGGCCCTCTCGTGCAACCGGGAGAGAAGGCGGCTTCATACCTACGGAGCATAAAGGCGAACCCACTGCGTCTTGGACGCGGCGGCCGCCCCGGCGTAGGCTGCCTTCCAACGATAAGAACCGGCGGTGTCCGGGACCAGCCAGGGAGACGGCCCATGCTCGATGCAGTCCAAACGACGCTCGATACGGCAGTGGAAGACGATGCGGAGGCCGGGCTGTTCCGGTGCAAGCGGAACATCTTCACCGACCCGGACATCTTCGAGTTGGAGATGAAGCATATCTTCGAGGGCAACTGGATCTATTTGGCGCATGAGAGCCAGATCCCGAACCCGAACGACTACTTCACGACGGTGATGGGCCGGCAGCCGATCTTCATTGCGCGCAACAAGCAGGGGGTGCTGAACGCATTCATCAATGCCTGCAGCCATCGCGGCGCGATGCTGTGCCGGCACAAGAAGGGCAACAAGGCGGCCTATACCTGCCCGTTCCATGGGTGGACGTTCAACAATTCGGGCAAGTTGTTGAAGGTGAAGGATTCGGAAGGGGCCGGGTATCCGGAGAGCTTCAACAAGGACGGGTCGCACGACCTGACGAAGGTGGCGCGGTTCGAGGCGTATCGTGGATTTTTGTTCGGCAGCCTGAACCCGGACGTGAAGCCGCTGCTGGAGCACCTGGGCGAGGCGGCGAAGATCATCGACATGATCGTGGACCAGGCGCCGGACGGGCTGGAGGTGGTGCGCGGCGCCAGCAGCTACGTGTTCGACGGCAACTGGAAGCTGCAGACCGAGAATGGGGCCGACGGGTATCATGTGTCATCGGTGCACTGGAACTATGCCGCCACGACCAACCGGCGCAAGACGCAGGCGGTGGTGGACCAGGTGCGGGCGATGGATGCCGGCACCTGGGCGAAGCAGGGCGGGGGGTTCTATTCGTTCGAGCACGGGCATTTGTTGCTGTGGACCAAGTGGAGCAACCCGGAGGACCGCCCGAACTTCGACCGGCGTGACGAATACATCGAAAAGTTCGGGCAGGCGCGGGCGGACTGGATGATCGGGCGGAGCCGCAACCTGTGCCTGTATCCGAACGTGTATCTGATTGACCAGTTCAGCAGCCAGATCCGCA
>JAYVEG010000252.1:0-3005 GCA_043748985.1 Rhodospirillales bacterium | reverse complement strand
CTTCGGCTGCGGCGCTGCTCGCCAGCAGGCGCGTGCGATGAACCCCGCCACGCTCTCGGCACTGTCCGCCCTGGCCGGCTCCGCGATCGGTGCGCTGGCAACCTTCGCCACCACCTGGCTGACCCAGCACCAGCAGAACCGCGCCCAGCGCTGGCTCCAGGAAAGTGCCCGGCGAGAACGCCTCTATGGCGAGTTCGTCGATATGGCGGCCCAGCTCTACGTCCACGCGCTTTCCCATGAGTTCGAGCCGGATAAGGTCGTCCCGCTCTATGCCCTCATCAGCCGCCTGCGCCTGTTTGCGCCGAACATCGCGGTGCAGAGCGCGGATGTCGTGATGGACACGATCGTCGAGGCCTATTTGGCCCCAAATTATGAATTCGACCTTCGCGGCGACGCGGCCCGCGAGAAGCTCGACTTGCTTCGCAACTTCACGCAGATCTGCCGGGAGGACCTGATCCGATGATCAGGCCACTGCCGATCAATGCCCGCATGCGCACCGCCCGCTTGCGCACCGCCCGCATGGGCGCGTGCATCCGCCTGGTGTGCGGCACGCCCGGGGTGTTCAGCCCCGCGAGCCCCGCGGATGCAGCGGCGACGCCTGGCTGAACCAGCCGGGAAGGGGCTGACCTGCGTCCTGTCCGACCCGGCATCGGGGCCGACAGATTACGTATTGCGTTATCTATTCTCCATCGCGTAATCAACGCGGCGGAGGCAACCACGTGCGCGACAGAAGAAACACCGTCCAGTCCGCCGAAATCGGGGGCGAAGTGCTGAAGGCCCTCGCACGCCTGTCACCCGCCGCAACGCTGGGCCAGATCGGTGACGAGCTTGGAATGCCGGTCGCAAAACTCCACCGTTACCTTCAGGCGCTCATCACCAGCGGCCTTGCAGAACAAGACCCGGCAACCGGGCGATACCGGCTCGGTCCCGAGGCGCTGCATATCGGGCTGGCAGCGCTGGACAGGGTCGATGTCGTCGCCATCGCCTCTCAGCATTTGCCGGCCCTGTGCGAGTCGATCCGCCAAAGTTGTTTCCTGGCGGTGTGGGGCAACCGCGGGGCGACGGTGGTGCGAGGATCAGCCGTCGCAAGCGCGATCACCATCGTCACCCGGGTCGGGACGGTGCTGCCATTGCTGGGTTCGGCGACGGGCCTGGTCTTTGCAGCCTTCCTGGACGACCTGGCGCTGGATGGTGTGCCGGCCGATGCCATGGCGGCCATGCGAGCCGACGTCGAGACCTGTCTTCCGATCATAGCCGACCGCCTGGCCCGGATACGGCGGCAGAGAGAGGCGACTGTTCAGGGCCTCTACATGCCCGGCATGGACTCGATCGCCGTGCCGGTCTTCGGACTTGGCAGCAAGGTGGTGGCCGTGCTGACGGCTGTCGGTCCGCATGACGGGTTCGACGCCGGGCCGGCCAGTCCCATCCGCACACATCTGGCCGAAACCGCCGCCACCGTGAGCGCCCAGCTTGGCTTCCAGGCGTCACACCAGCGCCAGAACCCCGCTTGAAAGCCCTGTCCAACACTGAAACGAGGAATGCCAGCACCATGAGCCAGTTTGCAATCGGCCGCCGCCACCTTCTGGCCGCCGCCGCCCTGACAATGACGGCGGGACAGGCCTACTCACAATCGGGGGCACAACCGGGGGCGCAACCGGGGGCACAGCAGTCGGGCCCGGTGCGGATCGGTGTGCTCACCGACGAGACGGGCCCCTACGCCGACGCGTCCGGCGGCGGCGCGGTCCTGGCTGTCCGCATGGCGATCGCCGATTTCGGCGGCACCATCCTTGGCAAGCCGATCGAGCTTCTCCACGCCGACACCCAGAACAAGCCCGACGTCGCGTCCGCCGTCGCGCGTGAATGGTTCGACAGCCGCGGCGTCGACCTCATCACCGACTTGCCGGTCACGCCCGTCGCCGCCGCCGTCCAGCAGGTTGCCCGCGAGAAGAACAGGTCTGTGCTGATCACCGCCGCTGCCGCGTCGGAATTCACCTCCAAGACCTGCAGCCCGACCAGCACGCATTGGGCCGACGACACCCACGCACTCAGCGCCGGCAGCGCTGCCCAGATCACCAAAGCCGGCGGCAAGACCTGGTTCTTCATCACCGTGGACATGGCGTTCGGCCAGGCGCTGGAACGTGAGGCGACCGCCGTCGTGACGGCGAATGGCGGCAGCGTCGTCGGCGCCGCGCGCTACCCGATCGGCAACGCCGATTTCGCCTCGTTGCTGCTGCAGGCCCAGGCATCGGGCGCGAAGGTGATCGGCCTGGCCAGCGTCGGCAACGATCTCGTGAACCTCATCAAGCAGGCCGGCGAGTTCGGTGTCGGCAACGGCAAGCAGACCCTGGCCGGCTTCCTGATCTACATCACCGACATCCATGCCCTGACGCCGGAGGTGGCGCACGGCTTCACGTTCGGGTCGGGCTTCTACTGGAACCAGAACGAGGCGGCGCGGGCGTGGTCGAAGCGGTTCTTTGCGACCCATCGTGCCATGCCGACCCGGGCGCAGGCCGCGAGCTACGCCGGGTCGCTGCATTTCCTGAAAGCGATGCAGCAGGCCGGCACGCGCGACGCCGTTGCCGTCAACAGGGCGATGCGGGCCATGCCGATCGACTATTTCGGCAATGCCGGGTCCATCCGCGCCGACGGGCGTGCGCTGTATGACGTGACCTCCTACCGCGTCAAAACGGCGAGCCAGGTGAAGACGGCGTGGGACTACTACGAGGCCATCGGCACGATCCCGGCCGCGGAAGCGTTCGCGGCGATCAACCCGCGTTGTGCCGCTTGAGGCAATACCGGCCTGGAGTCATCGCATGAGCATCTCCATTCGGCCGGGCTTGTCCGGGCAGCCATCCGGGGTTGCCTCGGGTTATCAGACCGGCTTCGGCAACGGGTTCGAGACGGAGGCGTTGCCGGGCGCGCTTCCGGTCGGGCGCAACTCACCGCAACGCTGCGCCTACGGCCTTTATGCCGAGCAACTGAGCGGCTCTCCGTTCACCGCGCCC